>NZ_JBEOYO010000040.1:0-85998 GCF_040297125.1 Streptomyces sp. NPDC001868
CTACCTCACCCCGCTGGAGATCAGGCAGCGACACGAACAAGGACACGCCCTCACAGCGTAAGCATCGAGTGTCCAGCATCACGGGGAAACTTCACGTCCGTTGCCCGACCTCGAACCGCAGTGAGTGGGCGGTGAGCTTCTCCAGCAGTGCGACGAGCGTTTCCTGTTCGTCCGCGCCGAGAGAGCCCGCCCCCGGTGATCGAATCCCGCCGTCCAGGTGGGGGCCGGCGGACTCGGCTGACCGCGTGGAACAAGGAAGGCCGCGGGTGGTGAATGCGTGCATGTGACAGGGGGAAATCGGCGGGTGCGTTGCCGTCTCCGCGGCCTTTCCGGCATACCGGTTCTCGCCGAGCGAGATCACAGGTGCTGTCGGCTGGAAACAAGCAGAATAGTTCGAACTAAGCACAGTGCCGAGGCGAAGGCGAGCGGTCAGAGGCCGAGTTGAACTGGCCGAACCAGATCTCGTCGACATCCCCGGCGTCGATCCCCGCGGCGATCGCGTCGCGGGCGGCCGCGGCGACGAGGTCTTCGAGGGACTGGTCGCGCGATGAGCCGAAGCGCGTGTGCCCCCAGCCGGAGGTGACGATGTCGGTTCCGAAGGTCTGGGCGAGAGTCATGCCGCCGCCTCGTACGCGGAGCCGACGGCGAACTCGGCCTCGGTGACGGCATGGAGCTCGTCGACCGTCACCCCGGGGGCGGCCCTGGCCAGCACGAGGTTTCCCTCGACGACGTCGAAGGCGAGGTCGGTGATGACACGGTCCACGACGCCGACACCGGTCAGGGGGAGGGTGCACTTGCGGACGATCGAGCACGTGCTCGACTCCGTCGAAGACCTCGGTCTTCTTGCCCGCCGCGACCTCGGGCACCCACGTAGGAGGCGATGACCTTGCGGACCTGGCCGCCCTCGTGGGCAGCTCGGTCTGCGTCAGGGTCCGCAGCGTGTAGTCGTTGAGCAGGACGAACAGCTTGATGTGGGCCCCCGCCTCCTCGACGGTGGTGCCCATGGGAACGTCGTCGAGCACGACCGCGAGCTCGGCCTCGTAGTCGAGACCGAGTTCCTCGTCGGGGATCACCATCTCGTCCCGGGCCTTGAGGAAACGGTGGGAACTGGTGACTCCGGGGAAGCGGACTCGCCATCTCCAGGTCGGACACGCGCAGAGCGCCGCTCACGCCGTCCCCGTCGAGGGCCCCGCTCAGCTTCCGCAGCGGCTCCTCCACCTCGGTCCAGTTCTCGAGCGCGGCCTGGAGCGTCGACGCGATCCCGGTCACCGGCACGGCACGGGTCAGGTGTCGAAAGGAGCTCGGCGCCCTGCGCATGGCAGCCGCCGCCCGCTCGCTGTGGGCGCCGCCGGTCTCGCCATCCTCGCGGCCATCGAGCAAGCGGAACGCGACGACGTGCTGAGCGACGTCGTGGGGCCGCTCGAACGCGACTGGGGGAACACCGAACAAGGCCTCGACGAGCTCATCGCCCGGACCCGACGCCAGGGCTTCGCCTACATCGAGGACCAGAGCACTCCGGGCGTCGCCGCGGTGGGGATGCCGATCCTCGACCTGTTCGGGCAGCCGGCCGTCGGCGTCGCGGCACCGATCAGTCGCATGCCGACGGCACGGGTCGGGACGTGGCCGACGCCGTGGGGCGCGCGGTCGGCCACATCCAGAGGCGGCTCTTCGCGCACGGATCACGAGTTCGGCGCACCAGGTGATCGTGACCTCGTGCGACGCCACGCCACCGGAACGCGTCGGGCGAGGTCGCCGCATGGCCGAAGTCGGCCTGGCGATCTCAGCGCACGGACTCGGGTCGGCTCAGCAGTCGCCCTCGGGGGCGAGCGCCTCGCGCTGAGCCGTCTGGGCCACCCGCATGAGGAGATGGCGGAGTTGGCGGGCGTCGTCCGCGTCGAGGTCGGCGAGCAGGCGTGCCTCGGCGAGGGAGAGGCTGTGTTGGGCGCGTGCGAGGTGGGCGCGTCCCTCCTCGGTGATCAGGACTTGGCGTGCCCGCCGGTCGCGGGGGTCGGGCCTGCGTGTGATCAGCCGATGGGCTTCGAGATCGTCGAGCAGGTAGGTCATGACGGTGCGGTCGAGGTTCACCTGCTGTGCGAGCGCGAGTTGGGACGGGGGCTCACCAGAGGCCAAGGCGACCAGGACGAGGTAGGCCCGGTGCCCGCCGGGCAGGTCCTCCACGCAACTGGTGGCCATTCGAACGAAGCTCGAGGAGATCATGCGGAGAGCCCACCCCAGCTCCGACTCGAGCCCGGATCCGTTGGCAGAGGAAGGGGATGCGCTCACCTGGCCAAATCTACCTCACTCGCACAGCCCACCAGATCGTCTTGTCAGCAGAACATCTGTGGTGCATAGTTTCTGGCCATACGCACAACCTGCGCGGACAGGAAGTGAGAACGCGATGAGTGCCAGCACCCCGCTGCAGGGCAGCACCGGCAACGGCGCGATCCTCTTCGCCGACGGCGGCGAAACCAGCACGCTGCCGGTGTGAGGAAACCGCCGTGGAGGTATTCGCGATCGATGCCACAGGTCGGCCCCTGACAGGGGAAGAGCCCCGGCGTCTCGCCGACCTGTCGACGAGCGCCACCCACTGACCTCGCTGTCTCCCGCGCGATGAACGGGCCCGGCTCCTGGCGGGAGCGTCACGACCCCCGCACGGAGTAGGGGCGTCCCCGGCGGGCGCGAGTCGGCCCGTTCCGTGTGTCGGCACCTGCCGAACTACCCACCTGTGGAGCTCCATTGTCTACTCTCGCCCGCTGGTGCTACCAACACCGGCTCGTCGTCGTGCTGCTCTGGCTAGGCCTGCTCGTCGGACTCGTCGCCGCATCGCAGAGCGCCGGAAGCGCCTACAACAACAGCTTTTCACTGCCGAACACCGAGTCCACCAAGGCCCTGAACCTGCTGAGGTCGTCCTTCCCCGCTCAGGCCGGCGACACGGACACCGTGGTCTGGCATGTCGACTCCGGCTCCGTGCGCGACAGCGCGACGAAGGAGCGGATGACCGACACCCTGGACAAGATCGCCAAGCTGCCCGAGATCAGCGGTGTCACCAGCCCCTACAGCCAGCAGGGCGCGGCCCAGATCAGCAAGGACGGCCGTACCGCCTACGCCCAGGTGAACTTCGCCAAGCTTCAGCAGGAACTCGACGATGCGGACATCCAACGGGTGATCGACACCGCTGAGGCGGCCAGAACCGACGGCCTGCAGGTCGAACTGGGCGGCCAGGCGATCGAGAGCACCGAGCAGACCCCGCCGGCCAGCAGTGAGATCGTCGGCGTGCTGGCAGCCGCCGTGGTGCTCTTCTTCGCCTTCGGCTCGCTGTTCGCCATGCTGTTGCCGATCCTGACCGCGGTGGCCGGGGTCGGCACCGCCATCCTCGCCACCGGCCTGCTCAGCCATGCGATGACCATCGGTGAGATCGCCCCGACCCTGTCCGCCCTCATCGGCCTCGGTGTGGGCATCGACTACGCCCTGTTCATCGTCACCCGGCACCGCAAGGGCCTGCAGTCCGGCCTCGACGTCCAGGACTCCCTGGTCAGAGCGGTGAACACCTCGGGGCGTGCCGTCCTGTTCGCGGGCGGCACCGTCTGCATCGCCCTGCTCGGCATGTTCGTCCTCCAGACCGAATTCCTCAACGGAGTCGCCGTGGCCTCGGCGCTGACGGTGGCGCTGACCGTGCTCGCCGCGGTCACCCTGCTTCCGGCCCTGCTGGGACTGCTCGGCACCCGCGTTCTCGGGCGGCGGGCACGGCGCCGGCTGGCCGCGGGCGAGCCACTGCCCGAGAACGCCACGTCCGGCCCCTGGGTCCGCTGGGCCGCTCTGGTCGAGCGGCGCCCCCGAATGCTGTCCCTGGTCGCACTGGTGGTGATGGTCACCCTCACCCTTCCCGTGTTCTCCCTGCGCCTGGGGTCGTCCGACGCGGGCAACAACCCGGCGTCCACCACCACCCGCAAGGCCTACGACCTGCTGGCCGACGGATTCGGCCCCGGCTTCAACGGGCCGCTGCAGCTGGTCGCCGAGGCCCCCTCGGCCGCGGACAGGGCCGCCCTGACGGAACTGTCCGCCCGGCTGGAGAACGTCGAAGGGGTGGCGAGCGTCAACGCGATGCCCATCCGGCCCGGCTCCACGGTGGGCATCGTCCAGGTCGTCCCCACCACCTCCCCCCAGGACGAGGAGACCTCCGACCTGATCGACCGCCTCCGGGACGAGGTGATCCCCGCAGCCGAGAAGGGCACCGCCCTGAAGGTCCACGTCGGCGGACCGACCGCGATATTCGACGACTTCGCGACCGTGCTCACCGGCAAGCTGCCGCTGTTCATCGCGGTGATCGTCATCCTCGGCGGGCTGCTGCTCATGCTCGCCTTCCGCAGCCTGCTGATCCCGGCCGTCGCGGCGGTGATGAACCTGCTGGCCGCCGGAGCCTCGTTCGGCATCCTGATCGCGGTGTTCCAGTGGGGCTGGGGCTCGGAAGCCCTGGGGCTCGGCAGGGCCGGTCCGGTGGAGGCCTTCCTCCCCGTGATGATGATCTCCATCCTGTTCGGCCTGTCCATGGACTACCAGGTGTTCCTGGTCAGCCGGATGCACGAGGAGTGGGTGCACACCAAGGACAACGCCCGAGCGGTGCGCGTCGGCCAGGTGGAGACCGCGCGGGTCATCACCGCCGCCTCCGCCATCATGGTCTGCGTCTTCATCGCCTTCGTCTTCGGCGGCCAGCGCACGATCGCCGAGTTCGGTATCGGCCTGTCCGCCGCGGTCGCCCTGGACGCCTTCGTCCTGCGCACCGTCCTGGTCCCGGCATCCATGCACCTGTTCGGCAAGGCCAACTGGTGGCTCCCGGCCTGGCTGGACCGCAGGATGCCCCACCTCTCCGTCGACCCGCCCGACGAACCCCTCCCGGCCCCCTCGCCGGACAGCCCCACCCCGGAACCCGAGCCCTCCACCGGCCCCTGAAACCCGCCTCCACGAGGCAAGGCGGACAAGGCACTTGTGCGCATCGACCTCCTCCGCCAGGCCGCAGCGCGACCGCTCTCGTCTCGCGAACGCCCAAGCCCCGTCCATCGTCCGACCCCTCCTCAGGTGAGTGTCATGACCAACCTGCTCATCCTCGGCGGCAGTGGCCGCACCGGCCTCCATGTGCTCACCCAGGCCGCCGCACGCGGCCACCGGGTCCGCGCGCTGGTGCGCAACCCCGCCGCCGTCCAGGCTCCGCCCGGCGTCGAGTTGATTCCGGGCACGCCCTCGAACATCGACGACATCCGCAAGGCCGCCCAGGGCAGCGAGGCGGTGATCAGCGCGCTCAACAACTCCCGTGCGTCCGACAGCCCCTGGGCCAAGTCCGTCAGCCCGCCCACGTTCATGGCCGACGCCACCCGCAACACCCTGACCGTGATGGGCGAGCAGAACATCCGCCGGATCGTCGTCACCTCCACGCAGAACACCGGAGACGGCCGGGCCTCGGTCAACCCGGCCTTCAAGGCCCTCGTCAAGCTCTCCAACCTCAAGGTCACCTTCGACGACCACGACGGTGTGGACGAGGTCGTGCGCGCCTCCGACGCCGACTGGACCCTCGTCCGGGCTGTCTTCCTCGTCGACAAGCCCGTCGTCACCCCGGTGCGGGCCGCCGAGGCCGGGACCGACAAGCCGGGCACGCGGATCAACCGCGGCGACCTCGCCGGCTTCCTGCTGGACACCGTCGAGCAGGGCACGTGGATCCACAAGGCGCCGGTCGTCTGGAACGCGGGGCGCTGAGCGTCCCGGTCCGTCAAGCTCCGGTCGGCCACCAGGCTCACGATCGGGAACCGAGCACAGGAGGCATCATGCGGAACAGTGGGGGACTGAGGCGTCGAGCGGTCGGCGGTTTCAACGCCTGGGTCGTGAGACTCCGTTCGCCGGATCGCTGGGGGAGGTGGGTCCGTCGCCATCTCACCGTCGTCACGTACACGGGGCGGCGGTCGGGACGAACGTTCAGCACCCCGGTGGCCTACCGGCGCGAAGGCGACATCGTCACGATCGCCGTGGCCTTCCCTGACGCCAAGAACTGGTGGCGCAACTTCACGGGGGACGGGGGCCCGATATCGCTCCAGCTGGAAGGGGCGGATCGAGAAGGCCATGCCGTCGCCCGGCGAGGCGACAAGGGCCGCGTCCTCGTCACCGTACGGCTGAACGACAAACCGCGACCATGAACCGGTACGCACATCCGCTCGCCGGCAGTGCGGTCCTGATCGAGTGACAACGGCGACCAGCACGACGACTTCGCCGGGCTTCAGTCCATGCGGATGATTCCCCGGCCCAGTGCGGCGGTGACAGCGGCGGTCCGGTCGCCGACGTCGAGCTTGGCGTAGATGTGCAGCAGATGGGTCTTGACCGTGGCCTCGGACAGGCGCAGGGCACGGGCGATCTGTTTGTTGCTCTGTCCCCGGGCCACGGCGGACAGGACTTCGAGTTCCCTGCCGGACAGGCCGGCGCCCCGGTCGCCGCGCATATGCGCGAGGACCTTGGCGGCCACCGAGGGCGACAGTGCCGCACCTCCCCGGGCGGCGCTACGGACGGCCTCGCACAGCTCGTGTCGTCCGGTGTCCTTGAGCAGGTAGCCGACCGCGCCGGCGTCGACGGCGGCGGTGATGTCGGCGTCCGTGTCGTAGGTGGTCAGAACGAGTACGCGCACCTCGGGGTGGGCGGCGCGGATGGCGGCGGTCGCGGCGGTGCCGTCCATGACGGGCATCTGCAGGTCCATCAGCACCACGTCGGGTGCGACCGCGGCGGTCTGGTGCAGTGCCTCGGCTCCGGTGGAGGCTTCGCCTACGACCGTGAGGTCGGGCTGGGTGGAGAGCATGGCGGCAAGCCCGTCGCGGACCACGGGATGGTCGTCGGCGAGGAGGACCCGGATCGTGGGACCGGTCGAAGTCCTCATGACGCCGTGGCCATACGTTCGGTGCCCGACACGGCGGCTGAGGGTTCGGAGGGCGGAGGCTCGACGGGGAGCGGCACCGTGACGGCGACGGTCGTACCCTCGCCCGGGGCGCTTTCCACCGCGAACGTGCCGTCCAGGGAGGCGATGCGCTCCCGCATGGTGTTCAGCCCGATGCCGGTGTGCCGGGCAGCGGGTGCGAAACCGGTGCCGTCGTCCTGGATGTCGATCGCCAGGACATTGCCGAGGTAGGAGAGCGTGACCGCCACACTCACGGCGTGGGCGTGGCGCCGGGCGTTGGTCAGTGCCTCCTGCACGACGCGCAACAACTCGCCCTCGGTAGCGGGGGGCAGGGCCGCGGGCAGGCCGGTGACGACCGTGTAGGCCTCGATGCCGGTCTCCTCCACCAGCCGGGCGGTGAGTTCACGGACCGCGTCCGCCAGGTGCGTGCGGTCCAGCGGCGCGGGGCGCAGGGCCTGCACGAGGCGGCGGCTCTCGGCGAGGTTGTCCCGGGCCGTTCGCATGGCCTGCTCGACGCGGCGGGCCGCGGGGGAGTCGGGCGGCACGTCGTCGCGTGCGGCGTCCAGCAGCATGGCGATGGACGCGAACCCCTGGGTGAGGGTGTCGTGGACCTCTCGGGCCAGGCGCTGGCGCTCGGCCAGGGTGCCCGCCTGACGTTCCGCTGCCGCGCGTTCCGCCTGGGTGGCGGTGAGTTCGTCCAGGAGCCGCTGCCGCTTGTGGCTCTCGTGGTCGAGGGTGGCGACGTAGCAGGTGATGGTGACCGCCACCGCGGTGCCGAGGACGCAGCCGGTGAGCTCCCGCACGTCGACGGAGCCGTCCGTGGTGAGGCTCTGCAACGACCAGGCGGCGCCCAGCACCAGCACCCCGCCGGCCGACCACCAGGCCCGCCGCAGCCAGTACGGGCTCAGTACCGCCACGGCGACCGGGAGGAACGCGGGGTCCACGACGGCCATGAACGCCCACCCGGTCAAGGCCCCGACGAGGTAGCAAAGCGGCGGGCGATCTGTGCCGCCGCGCAGCGCGATCCAGTACGCGTACCAAAGGGCGAGGCCCATCGTCGGGCCGATCCGTGACAGCGCCGCGCCGGCCGTCATGTCCGCCCCGGCCAGCGCGCCCGGCATGGACAGGGCGAGCACGGTGGCGAAGAAGGCGTGCTGCCCCATGGCCTTCCACCGTTCCCACTCCCACGCCTGTTGCAGTGCCATGACGCTCAGAGTAGGCGCATCCTCGTGGCGGGCGAATCAGCCGACCAGTGAGGGCGGGTCCACCGATCGGTGGACGAGGGGCGCGTCGATCGGTCGATGTGCGGGAGGGGCGCGGACGGCGACGATCGCCCCGCGGCCGACGGCCTGCTGCTCCACCGCCCCCTTGTGAGGAACCACCCGTGCCCCTGGCCTTCCTTCCCAGCCCGTCCATCGGCGAGATCCACCTGGGTCCGCTGCCGCTGCGCGGCTATTCGCTGATGCTGATCCTCGGCATCGCCGCCGCGGTCTGGCTGGGTGGCCGTCGCTGGGCCGCACGCGGCGGGGAGAAGACCGTGGTGACGGACATCGCCCTGTGGGCGGTCCCGTTCGGTGTGATCGGTGCCCGGATCTACCACGTGATCACGTCCAGCGAGCCGTACTTCGGCAAGGGCGGCGATCCCGTCAAGGCCCTGTTCCTCTGGGACGGAGGCATCGGCATCTGGGGCGCCATCGCCGGCGGCGCCGTGGGAGCCTGGATCGGCTGCCGCCGCAAGGGAGTTGCCCTGTCAGCGTTCGCCGACGCCGTCGCTCCCGGCATCGCGCTGGGGCAGGCCGTCGGCCGCTGGGGCAACTGGTTCAACCAGGAGCTCTACGGGCGGGCCACCACTCTCCCCTGGGCCCTGGAGATCGACCCCGCACACCGGCCGGAGGCCACCCCGGACCTGGCCACTTATCATCCCGCGTTCCTGTACGAGTCGTTGTGGGGTCTCGGCGTGGTCGCCCTGGTCCTGTGGGCCGACCACCGCTTCCACCTCGACCGGGGTCGGGCGTTCGCGCTGTACGCCGCCGCGTACACCGTAGGCCGCTTCTGGATCGAGTACCTGCGCGTGGACGAGGCCCACCACATCCTCGGCCTGCGCCTGAACGACTGGACCGCACTGCTGGTCTTCGCCGCCGCCGTCACCTACCTCGTGGCTGCGACACGGCGGCGCGCGGTCGACAGGCGTACCGGCGTCGACGCCGGCCGTCTCCTTCACCAGGTGGCTGCCACCAGTCACCCCAAGAGCTGACCAATGTCCTTCTCACGAACTGGAGTTGTCATGTCCCCTGTCTCTGCGACGCTTCCCACACGTCGAGGTCCGCTCGTGGTGGCGGGAGGTGTGGTCATCGCCATCCTGCTGTCCTCTTTGGCGAACGCGCTGATCGCGGTGCTGGCGCACGCGCTGGGTGCACCGGATGACTTCGACCCGCTGGAGCCGGCGTCGTACATCTTCCTGACCACGCTGGGAGTGCTGGGAGGAACCGTCGGATGGGCCGTCGTCCGCAGGTTTTCCCGCGATCCCGAACGGCTGCTCCGCCGGCTCGTCCCCTCGGTCGTCGTGGTCTCCTTCGTTCCGGACTTCTTCCAGTTCGGCGACGGCGAGGTGACCGGTGTGGTGGCACTGCTCCTGATGCACGTCGCGGTCGCGGCGATCGCGGTGCCGACGTACCGCAGGGTCATGCCACTGAACTCGGTGCGGTGACAGCGGCGACCGCTCCACCCGATCGCGTCAGAACTCCCCTCCCTCGTCTCCCCGTTGTCCTTCTCCCGCCCGGAGCCCGCCATGCCCGCCCTGCTGGATCCCGTCCTCGACCTGCTGACGCTGCGCGGAACCGTCACGGCCGCCGAGCCGATCGCCGCCCGCATGCGCAGGCTCCGCATCGAGGGTGACGCGCTCGCCGGGCTGACGGTGACGCCGGGACAGCAGGTGCGTGTACTACGTCGTGGCCGGCGAGATCGAGATCGACCTGCAGACCGCGGACGGGCCCCGCCTCCACGTGCTCGGTCCGGGAGCCAGCATCTACTACCCCGGAGGGACCCCCCACCGTTGGCGCCGTCAGCGACGGTTCACGGGTACGGCCGCTCACCGTCCAGAAAGCGACGGGTGAAGCCGACCGCCACCCCTGACGCAGGCATGGCCGGACCCGCCGCAGGTGTCCGACCACCGGGCATCCGGCGGTATCCAGCCGCACCGCACGTCTTATCGGCGGGTCCGGCCGGCCCCTGCCTTCGCGGTACGACAGGTGGTGCGCGCGGGCTGAACGCGGGCCGGTACGGAGGTGCCGCCGAGGGTGGTACCGCGGTACCACCGGGTCCACGTCATTGCTCCCCTGGGTACCCAGATTCGCGGTCCCCGGACTCCTAGCGTTTCTGGTGAACGAAGCCCTCCAGGGGCCAGTAGCCAGATGCGAGGTAATGACCATGATCGAGGCGCAGCAACTGACGAAGCGGTACGGCGAGAAGACGGCGGTCGACCACCTGGACTTCGTCGTCAAGCCCGGCACCGTCACCGGATTCCTCGGCCCGAACGGGGCCGGCAAGTCCACCACCATGCGCATGATCGTCGGTCTGGACGCGCCGTCCGACGGCGGTGTGACGGTCAACGGAAAGCGCTATGACCGGCATTCCGCCCCGTTGCAGGAGATCGGCGCGCTTTTGGAGGCCAAGTCGATCCATCCGGGCCGGTCCGCGTTCGACCACCTGATGGTGCAGGCCCACACCCACGGCATTCCGCGCCGCCGGGTGGAGGAGGTCATCGAGATGACCGGGCTGCGGGCGGTGGCCAAGAAGCGCGCCGGTGCCTTCTCCCTCGGCATGGGGCAACGGCTGGGCATCGCCGCGGCGTTGCTGGGCGATCCGGCCACCGTCATGCTCGACGAGCCGGTCAACGGGCTGGACCCCGACGGTGTGCTGTGGATCCGCAACCTGCTCACCGGGCTTGCCGAGGAGGGCCGGACCGTCTTCGTCTCCTCCCACCTCATGAGCGAGATGGCGCTGGTCGCCGATCACCTGATCATCGTCGGACGCGGACGTCTGCTGGCCGACACCACGGTGCAGGAGCTGGTGCGCCAGTACGGCGGGGACGCCGTGACCGTGGCCTGCGACCAGCCGGCTCGTCTGCGGGAGGTCCTCTCCGGCCCCGGTGTCGAGATCACCGGCGAGGTCGGCTCCGAGCACCTGCACGTCACCGGCCTGTCCGCGCGTGACATCGGCCTCAAGGCCGCCGAGCACGGCATCCCCCTGTTCGAGCTCAGCTCCAGGACCGTCTCCCTGGAGCAGGCGTTCATGGAACTGACCCACGACGCCGTCGAGTACCACGGCGCCTCCACCGTCGACACCCCCGGGAGGGCGGCATGACCACGATGACCGAGACCCAGAGCGCGAACCCTTCCTCGCCCGAGGCCACACAGCGGGCACGTCCGCGGTACAAGGTCACCGGATTTCGGGTGCTGCGCTCGGAGTGGGCCAAACTGTGGACCCTTCGTTCCACCTGGATCACCCTGGCCGTGGGCCTGGTGCTGCTGATCTCGTTCGGTGTCATCGCCTCCGCGCAGTACGGGTCCGGCAGCGGCCTCGACGACGGCGGGCCGGGCGGGGACCTGAGCAACGCCGACGCGCTGGGCCTGTCCCTGTTCGGTATCTCCGTCGCGCAGATGGCGTTCGGCATTCTGGGCGTGATGGTCACCGCCGGTGAGTACTCCACCGGCATGATCCGCTCCACGCTCGCCGCTGTCCCGCGCCGGCTGCCGGTGCTGTGGTCGAAGTCGGCGGTGTTCGGACTGGTCGCTTTCGTCCTCGGCACCATCGGCGCCTCGGTCGCGTTCCTGATCGGGAACGAACTGGTGGCCGGCACCGCGGCGGAACTCTCGCTCTCCGACTCGGGAGTCGTGCGCAGCCTGCTGGGGGGCGGCCTGTACCTCGGGCTGGTCGCTGTGATCGGCACCGCGCTGGGTGCGCTGTTCCGCTCCGTGGCGGGCGGTATCGCCGCCGTGGTCGGCATATTGATGCTGGTGCCCAGTCTGACCTCGCTGCTGCCCAACTCGTGGGAGGACGACGTCACCAAGTACCTGCCCAGCAACGCGGGGGAGTCGCTCTACACGCTGACCCACGACGCGGCGAGCCTGTCACCCACCGCCGGGCTTGTGGTCCTGCTCGGCTGGAGTGCGCTCGCACTGGCGGGCGCCGCGTACCGTCTGGTGCGCACGGATGCGTGACGCGGCCCTTGCGCTCGGGCGGTGCGGTGCCGGCCGGGCCGGCACCGCACCGCCCGGCCGTTCTGAGCCACGAGGGACAGGGGACACCCCATGAGCACCGAAGACGCCGCCCTGCCCGGGACGGCCTCCCACCCGTCACCGGGAGGAATAGAGGCCAGGTGGGACCACCCGTTGGTCAGGCGGGCGTCCTGTATCGGGCAGCGTTTCCGGGAGATCGATCGGAACCGTCCGTGGCTGGTGGACGTCGGTGTGGTCGTCGTCCTGATTCCCCTGCTGTGCGTGCCCGACCTGATCTCCCCGGCGCAGCCGGAGGAATTCGACGTCGACATCACCCGCCTGCCCTGGCCGGGGACGGTCGCGCTGCAGGCGGGCCTGCTGCTGCCCCTGCTGTGGCGGCGCAGAAGGCCCGCCATGACCTTCGCCATGATCGCCGCGGTGTTCCTCGTCGTGTGCGCTCTGGGGGTCTGGCTGCGCGCCGGGATGGCCGTGCTGATCGCCCTCTACAACCTCGCGCTGCACGGGCGACCGCGCCATCTGCCCGTGGCCTCCGCCGCGCCGGCCCTCGCCATGGGGCTGGTCGCCGTGCGGCTGAGGGGCGAGGTGTCGATCGTGGACGGGATGTTCTTCCTGGGCACCACCGTCGTCGCCGCGGTCGCGCTGGGCCTCGTCGTACGCGTTCGACGCGCCCAGCTGGCGGCCCTGCACGACCGTGCGGCCCGCCTGGAGATTGAACGCGACCAGCGCAGCCAACTGGCTGCCGCCGCCGAACGCACCCGCGTCGCCCGCGAGATGCACGACATCGTCGGCCACAACCTCTCCGTCATCATCACCCTCGCGGACGGCGGCGCACGGGCGGCCGACCTCACCCCCGAACGCGGCAAACAGGCCCTTCTCATGATCGGCGACACCGGACGTCAGGCGCTGGGCGAACTGCGCCGCACGCTCGGCGTCCTGCGTGATCAGCACACGGCCGACACCGCCCAGCTCAGCCCGCAGCCGCGCCTCGCGGACATCGACGCCCTGTGCGCCCGTATCCGCGCCGCCGGTCCACAGGTCGTCTACCGCACCAGCGGCGAGTTGGACAATCTCGACCGCGGTGTCCAGCTGACCGTCTACCGTATCGTCCAGGAAGCGCTCACCAACACCCTCAAACACGCGGGCCGCGACACGCGGATCGACCTGACCGTGACCGCCCGGGACATGGAACTGCGCATCGACGTCCATGACACCGGCCCGGTTCAGGGAGCCGTCCGGCCGGAGCAACCCCGTGACCAAGGACAAGGTCTCACCGGTATGAGAGAACGTGCCGCCCTGTACAACGGGACCGTCACCGCGGGACCTGCTCCCGGCGGGGGCTGGGCGGTGCGGACCGTCCTCGACCTCACCCCGATCACCGGTCTTCCTCGTCCTGCCCACGCGGGCGGTGCGGAGTGACCACGGTGCTCATCGTGGACGACCAGCCGCTGCAGCGCTTCGGCTTCCGCATGCTCCTGGAGAGTTCCCCCGGCACCGAGGTCGTCGGTGAGGCGGAACACGGCGGCGAGGCCGTCCGCCTGGCCGCCGAACTCCGTCCCGACGTGATCCTCATGGATGTTCGGATGCCCGGCATCGACGGCATCGAGGCCACCCGCCGCATCATCGCCTCCGGCGACCGCTCCCGTGTCCTCGTCCTGACCACCTTCGACCTGGACGAGTACGCGCACGCGGCCCTGCGCGCGGGAGCCAGCGGCTTTCTCCTCAAGGACGCCCAACCCGATGAACTCCTCGCCGGGATCCGCGCGGTCGCGGGGGGCGACGCCGTCATCGCCCCGGCGCTCACCCGCCGACTGCTGGACACCTACGCCCAGCACCTGCCCCATGCCTCGCCCACCCGGACACCGGACGACGATCCCAGGGTCCGCTCGCTGACCGAACGCGAACGCGAGATCTTCGTCGCCATCGGCCAGGGCTGGACCAACGGTGAGATCGCCGAACGTCTGGTGCTGTCGGAGTCCACCGTGAAGACCTATGTCGGCCGTGTCCTGGCGAAGCTCGCCGCCCGCGACCGCATCCAGGCCGTCATCCTCGCCTACGACCTGGGGCTCGCCCGCCCGAGCCCACCCGAGTGAGGCACAAAGGAACTGCGGATCGTGCCCGCCGCCGACGATGACCGTCCGGTGTCGTAAGCGCCGTCCCTTCGACGTCACCCGCGGGAGCAGAGCAGGTTTCAGGAGCGGATGACGGCCGTGTACCAGTGCCTCATCGAGCCGGAGCACTGGGAAGGCCTGCCGCTGGATGGCGTTTCCGGCGGGCTGCGGCTGGGCTTGATCGCAAGCACCCTTGAGCGGTTTTCGTTCGGGCCCTACGCCATGGTCTGGTCGAACTCGTGCTTGTCGAGTGCGCGGTGCGGCAGGGGAGTGGGATGGTCCCGGTCGTGGCGCAGGCCGTCCAGGAAGAGGACGAAGTAGCGCCTCCACACGTCGGGGGCGACGCTTCGGCTGTGCTCGGTGACGGCTCCGAGCATCAACTGGATGAGGGGGAAGTCCGTGGCTTCGAAGTCGTCGCGGAGCCGGCCGGCCTGCTGGGCGCGTGCGATGACGGCACTGACCGCGGGGATGAGACGATCCCGCGCGGCGGCCACCCGGACCTTGCCGTGCAAGCCCTCCAGCAGGGCTTCCCTCAGCCCACGATCTTTGGCGAAGTTCTCGGCCGTGGTCAGGAAGAACTGGACCAATCCGTCCCAGGGGTCCTCGTGGGTGAGTGCCTCTTCGGCCAGTGCGATCAAATGCTCCGCGACCTCTTCGAAGACGGCTTCGACGAGTTCCTCGCGGTTGGCGAAGCGGCGGTAGGCGGTGCCGACGCCGACGCCTGCCTGACGCGCGATGTCGTCGATCGTGACATCGAGTCCTCGTTGGGCGAAGGCTTCCCGGGCCGCGGTGAGGATGCGCAGCCGGTTGCGTTCCGCGTCGGCCCGCAAGGGGCTCGGGTGTGGCTCCGGGGGCGGCGGTGTGGGCTTGATCCTGCGGCTCATGGATCCACTGTATCCCGCATGTGGAGATGACTTCTCCAGTTTTGCTGCTAGGGTGGATCCGCAACTGGAGATGGTCTCTCCAGTTTGGCGGTCGAGTCGCGGCGCGGCTCGACCGGGCATTCGTCACGCACCCCCCTCCCGTACGACAGCGTTTCTCCCACCCGTCACCCTATCCAGCGAGAGTACGAAACAGTTTCGTACACTGCCTGCACCGCACGCGCACCCCGAGCAGGGCACCTCCACAAGGAGTCATCATGCGCAAGACCGCCGCCGGCGGGACCGCTGTCGCCGCCGCACTCATCGCCTCGCTCACCCTGGCCGCGGGAGGATCGGCCACCGCGACCACCGCCTCCGTCGGCCCGGGTTCTGCGCACAGCACCGTCTCCGGCCAGGGGCTGAGGCAGACCAGCCTCCCGGTCGCCGTCGACCCGGCCGCGGACCTCACCGCCAACCCGGACCGGCTCAACGAGTCCTGGTACGTCACCGCGCACGTGACCGCCGGGGGCCACCGGTACGGATTCATGGCCAACCACCTGAATTCCGGCGACGCCAAGCAGGGGCGCACCTTCTCAACCGTGTCGATCACCGACGAAGACACCGGCTGGTACACCAGGTCGGAGATCGCTCTCCCGCCCCGAACCGGCTTGTCCGACAAGCAGGGCGTGGACATCCACACCGACAACATCACCTGGACCGGTGACGCGAAGGAGCAGAAGCTGCGCGCCATGGTCCCCGAGGGAACCATCGACGTCACGTTCCGCCCGCAGGGCAATGTCCTCTACAACATGGGGACCGGATACTTCCCCATGCTCGGCGACGCGAAGTACCCGAACTACGAGTACGCGTTCCCCACCATGGACACCTCCGGCGCGCTGACCCTCAACGGCCGCACCGAGAAGGTCCGCGGACAGGCCTGGCTGGACCACCAGTGGGGACCCCACCCCGACATCGCCGCGGGCGAGGCCTCGTGGTCCTGGATGAACCTCAACCTGTCCAACGGCGACAAGGTCAGCCTCTGGAAGACAAAGGCGAGCAGGGAGAACACCTGGGCGACCGTCCTGAAGCCCGACGGCACCCAGACCGTCGCCGAGGCGACCCTCACGCCCGACACCTCCACCCTCTGGACCAGCCCGACCACCGGCAAGAAGTACCCCACCCGCTGGAAGGTCACCATCCCGGGCGAGCACGCCGAGCTCAACGTCAAGGTCTACGCGGAGGACCAGGAACTGCTGGTCCCCGGGCCTCGCTACGAAGGCAGTGCCGCCGTCACCGGCACCTACGACCACCGCCCGGTCACCGGCACCACCTACGTCGAGCTCACCGGCGGACAGTAGCCGTCCACGGCCGCTGCACAACGACTAAGGCCGCAAGAACATCCTGCCCCCCGCACGCCCGACCGCCCTATCCCATCACCCGGCTCTGGAGTCTTCGTCATGCCTCGAACCCCCGCCGACACGACGGACGCGGCCACCGTGTCCGCCCTCCCGTCCGCCGACGCGCCACCTCGCCACCGCTGGTGGATCCTCGTCGTCATCGGCGTGGCCCAGCTCATGGTGGTGCTGGACGCGACGATCGTGAACATCGCTCTGCCGTCGGCCCAGAAGGACTTGGGCTTCTCCGACGGTGACCGGCAGTGGGTGGTCACCGCGTACGCGCTCGCCTTCGGCAGTCTGCTGCTGCTCGGCGGGCGCATCGCCGACCTCTTCGGCCGCAAGATGACCTTCCTGGTCGGGCTGGTCGGCTTCGCCGGCGCCTCCGCCATGGGCGGCGCCGCCACCAGCTTCGAGATGCTCGTCGTCGCCCGCGCCGGGCAGGGCGTGTTCGGTGCCCTGCTCGCCCCGGCCGCCCTGTCCCTGCTGACCACGACCTTCACCGATGCCAAGGAACGCGCCAAGGCCTTCGGCGTGTTCGGCGCCATCGCCGGCGCCGGCGGAGCCATCGGGCTGCTGCTGGGTGGCGTGTTGACCGAGTACCTCGACTGGCGCTGGACCCTGTACGTCAACCTCGCCTTCGCTGCGGTCGCCTTCGTCGGCGGCGTGCTCCTGCTGCAGCGCACCACCCGCGACAAGTCCGCCAGCCTCGACATCCCCGGTGCCATCCTGGTCGGCGGCGGCCTGTTCTGCCTGGTCTACGGCTTCTCCAATGCCGAGAGCCACGACTGGAGCTCCCCGCAGACCTGGGGCTTCCTCCTCGCCGGAGCCGTCCTGCTCGCCGTCTTCACCTGGTGGCAGACGCGCGCCGCTCACCCGCTGCTGCCGCTGCGGGTCCTGCTCGACCGCAACCGCGGCGCCTCCTTCATCTCCGTTCTGATCGTCGGCGCGGGCATGTTCGGCGTCTTCCTGTTCCTGACCTACTACCTCCAGCAGAGCCTGGGCTACACGCCCGTCAAGACCGGCCTGGCCTTCCTGCCCATGGTCGCCGGCCTCATGGTCGCCTCCACCCTGGCCACCACCGCGCTGATCCCCCGCATAGGCCCCAAAGCGATCGTGCCGCTGGGTATGGGTCTCGCCGCCGCAGGCATGGTCTGGCTCACCGCCCTCGACCTGAACAGCAGCTACGCCACCGACATCATGCCCCCACTGGTCGTGGCGGGCCTCGGCCTCGGCCTGGTGATGGCCCCGGCCATGAGCCTGGCCACCGCGGGCGTTGCCGCCGAGGACGCCGGCGTCGCCTCCGCCGCCGTCAACACCATGCAGCAGATCGGCGGCTCCCTCGGCACCGCCCTGCTCAACACCCTCTTCTCCAGCTCCGTTACCGACTACCTCGACGGCAGGAACCCAGCGGATCCGGCCGTTCAGGCCCAGGCCGGCCTGGAGGGTTACTCCACCGCCTACTGGTGGTCGGCCGTCTTCTTCGCCGTCGGCCTGGTCGTCAGCGTCGTTCTGTACCGCCGCGGCGTACCCACCCAGGACCCCGACGCCGCACCCGTCGTCCACATGTAGGACCCCGACCGGGCTCGCGACCGCTGCCACCCTCCGAGACGGTCCGCCGCAAACCCGGCGGGCCGTCTCGGCCCGGCGCCCCAAGCACCCTCGTCGATCACGTCGCATCCCCCGCACCCGGCAAGGAGAACGACCGGCATGGCCTCCATACTCATCGTCAACGACCAGTCCCTGCAGCGACTCGGCCTCCGTATGCTCCTGACCGCCGAGCCAGACCTGACCGTCGTCGGCGAAACAGCCAGGGGAGCCGAGGCGGTCCGCCTGAGCGCCGCACTCCGTCCCGACGTCGTCCTGATGGCCACCCCTTCTCCCGACACCGACGGCATCGAGACCATCCGACGCATCACCCGACCCGTACGCCTGATCGCCGACGCCCCCGACTCAGCCAGAACAGACCGGCTCCCGCCCCGCGTCCTGGTCCTGGCGCCAACCAGCCGCGAGGGACACGCTCACGCCGCCCTGCGCGCCGGAGCGGGCGGATTCCTCCTCGACAACGCCGGCCCGGACCAACTCACCGCCGCCATCCGCGTCGTCGCCGCCGGAGACGCCGTCCTCACCCCCGGCCTGACCCGTGCACTCATCGACGCCGTCCGCCTACAGCGCACCCCCCACCCCGTTGAGCAGCACATCGGGCCCGACACCTTCACCGGACGCGAACGCGACGTCCTCCTCGCTGTCGCCTCGGGCTCGTCCAACGCCGAGATCGCCGCCCGGTTGTCCATCGCCGTGACCACCGTCAAGTCTCACGTCACCCACATCCTCGCCAAGATCCAGGCCCACTCCCGCGTCCAGGCGGTTACCTACGCCTACGAGTCCGGCCTGGTACGGCCGGCAGCCTGACAGGTGAATCGGCGCCGGGACCGTCCCGTGCTCGGCCGGCGCATGAAGCACGACTTGGTTCTCCGGTGACGAGCCGAGCGGTCGGCACCCTCCGAACTGGTTCGCGCAGAGGGAGGGTGCCGTCGGCAGGGGTGCCCGAGGTTTCCTCAGTGGATGTGGGATCCGCCGTTGACGTCGTACGTCGCGCCGGTGAGATAGCCCGACTCGGGCCGTGCGAGGAAGCCGATGACGTCGGCCACGTCCTCGACACCGCCGATGCGGCGTACGGGAACGTCCGCGATCATGGCCGCCTTGCGCTCCTCGTCCAGCTTGCCCTGCGTGATGTCGGTGTCGATCAGGCCCGGGGCGACGGAGTTGACGGTGACTCCGGACGGGCCGAGTTCGCGGGCGAGGGCGCGGGCGAAACCGAGGAGGGCGGCCTTGGCGGCCGAGTAGGCCACTCCGCCGAACACGCCACCGCCGCGTTCGGCGGAGACGGACGACAGGAAGACGATGCGGCCGAAGCCGCGCTCGGCCATGCCGGCGGCCACGCGGTGGGTGACCAGGAAGCTCCCACGGACGTTGACCTCGAAGATCTTGTCCCACTCGGGGGGCGTGACGTCGAGGAAGCGGGTCGGGGACGTGATCCCCGCGTTGTTCACGAGGACACCGATCGGCGGGAGGGCTGCTTCGACCGCCCCGATCGCCGCGTCGACGGCGTCGGCGTCAGTGACGTCTGCGGCAAGTCCCAGGGTTTGCACCCCGTGCCGGGCGGCGACTTCCCGGGCGGTGTCCTCGGCGGCCTCCTTGTCCAGGTCGAGGACGGCGATGTGGTAGCCGGCGGCGGCCAGAGCGTGCGCGGTGGCACGTCCGATGCCGCGACGGGAGCCCGCACCGGTGACGACGGCCGTACGGGGGGTGTGCTCGCTGGACATGCGGTTCTCCTGAGCAGAGGGAAGAGGGAGGAACACGGATCAGAGTTCGCGGCGGACGCGTTCCTTGATCGCGGCGACGGAGAGGCCGTAGCGGTCGTGGAGGGTGGGCAGTGCGCCCGCGGCGAGGAACTCGTCCGGGAGGCCGATCGGGACGATGTGGGCCGTCTGCTGGGCGAAGGCCAGGCAGGACGCCACGGACTCGGCGAGGCCTCCGACTACGCTGTGGTTCTCGAGGGTCACCACGAGGCGTCCCTTGGAGGTCTCCCGCAGTACCGTTTCGCGGTCGAACGGTTTGATCGTCGGTACGTGGAGGACGGCGACGTCCACGTGGTCGTGGGCGAGTTCCTGGGCCGCGGTCAGGGCACGGACGGTCATCAGGCCGGTGGAGATGAACAGCACGTCGCGTCCGCCACGCAGCTCCGCCGCCTTGCCGAGTCGGAAGCGGTAGTCGTACTCGTCCAGGACGGTGGGCACGGCTCCACGCAGCAGCCGCATGTAGGTGGGGCCCGGGTGGGCCGCCAGTGCTGGGACGGCCTGTTCGATGTCGACCGAGTCCGCGGGGTCCACGATCGTCAGACCGGGCATGCCACGCAGGATGGCCAGGTCCTCGGTCGCCTGGTGGCTGGGGCCGTAGCCGGTGGTCAGGCCGGGAAGGGCGCCGACGACGTTGACGTTCAGCTGCGGCTCGGCGATGTCCAGGCAGAGGAAGTCGTAGGCGCGGCGGGTGGCGAAGACGGAGTAGGTGGAGGCGAACGGGGTCAGGCCCACCTCGGCCAGCCCCGCGGCCGCGCCCAGCATCACCTGTTCCGCCATGCCCATCTGGAAGAAGCGGTCGGGGTGGGCCTCGCGGAAGACATGCATGTCGGTGTACTTGGCCAGGTCCGCCGAGAGCCCGACCACGTCGGGGCGTTCGTCGGCGAGCCGGGCCAGCGCGTGACCGAACGGTGCCTTGGTGGTGCGCTGCCCCTCTTCGGCGATCGAGGCGATCATCGCGGAGGTGGTGAGCTTGCGCGTCGGGGCCTGGCTCGGGGTGGAGGTGTTCATCGAACGGGTCACTTTCCCTGGGTGTTGGCGCGGTCGGAGCCGGATCCCGCTCGATGACGCTGCGTCAGCTGGTCGCGGGCGAGCTGCCATTCGTGCTCTTCGACGCGCATGAAGTGCGCCTTCTCCCGCGTCTCCAGCATCGGTACGCCGCATCCGATCCGGGTGTCGCAGATGAGCACGGCCGGCGATCCGCGGTGCTCGCGCAGGCTGTCGAAGGCCGCTACGAGCGCCTCGACGTCATTGCCGTCGACCCGGATCGCGTGCCAGCCGAACGCCTCCCACTTGGCCGTGACCGGCTCGGTGCGAAGCACGCCCTTGGTGGGGCCGTCCGCCTGCAGGGCGTTGACGTCGACGAGGGCGGTGACGTTGTCCAGGCCGTGGTGGGCGCAGGCGAGCGCCGCCTCCCAGGTGGAGCCCTCGTCCAACTCGCCGTCGGAGAGCAGGTTGTAGACATGCGCGTCGCTGCCCTGGTGGCGCAGGCCGAGCGCCATGCCGGTGGCGACACCCAGGCCGTGGCCCAGGGAGCCGCCGGAGATCTCCATGCCCGGGGTGTAGGAGGCCATGCCCGACATGGGCAGGCGCGAGTCGTCGCTGCCGTAGGTGGCGAGTTCGCCGGCGTCGAGCACGCCGGCCTCGGCGAGTGCCGCGTACAGGGCGATGGCGTAGTGGCCTATCGACAGCAGGAACCGGTCGCGCTGCGGCCATTCCGGCTCGTCGGGGCGGTGGTTGAGGACGTCCTTGTAGACGACGGCGAGGATGTCGGCCACGCCCAGCGCCTGTCCGATGTAGCCCTGGCCCTGGGTCTCTCCCATGTCCAGCGCGTGCATGCGGATGCGGTGGGCGGAGTCCTTCAGGGCGCTGACGCGCCGGGCGAACGACACCCTTGTCTCAGGTGCCTGGGTGGACATCACGTTGATCCTCATCTCTTGGCCGGTGGGCGGTGTCTGTCAGTGGGAGGCGGGCAGGGCGGGTTCGGCGGATGCGGTGACGGCTCGGCCGGCTTCCCGGCGCTCGTGCTCGCCCCACGTCTCGCGCGTCAGCAGCGTCGCCACGAGGCCCAGCACCCCGTAGCAGCTGAAGAGAACCGCGGGACCGATCCATCCGGTGGCGGAGTAGAGCGCGGTGGCGATCAGGGGAGTGAACCCGGAGACCACGGCGGAGAGCTGGTAGGCCAGGGAGGTTCCGGCGGTGCGGGTCTTGGTGGCGAACAGCTCGCAGAACCAGGCTCCTTGCACACCGGCCAGCGAGTTCTGGCAGACGGCGTAGCTGATCACGAAGGCGATCAGGATGAGCGCCGCGGCTTCGGTGTTGACGAGCAGGAACAGGGGGATGCCCCATACGACGCTGACCGCACAGCCGAAGAGGTAGACCGGGCGGCGGCCGACCCGGTCCGACAGACGGGCCCAGAGCGTGGTGGCGGCGATACCGAGGGCCGCTGCGGTCACCAGGGCGGTGAGGCTGGTGGTGCCCGAGACGTCGGGCGCTTCGTCGTCGTCCAGGTAGGACAGGACGAAGGTGACCGAGACGGCGTACCCGGCGGTCTCCGTGATCCGCAGACAGAACGCCCGCAGCACGTTGCGCCAGTCCTCCCGGATCACTTCCAGCAGCGGGTTCTTGACGAGTTCGCCGGACTCCTTGAGCTCCTCGAACTGGGGCGACTCGTCGATCTTGAGGCGGATGAAGATGCCCACCGCGATCAGGACGGCGCTGAACAGGAACGGCACGCGCCAGGCCCAGTTGTCGTCCAGGGTGTGGCGGCTCAGCAGAAAGGCGAGGTTGGCGAGCAGCAGCCCCACCGGGAATCCGGCCTGCGTGATGCCCGTGTACAGGCCGCGCCGTTGCCGCGGGGCGTGCTCGAAGGTCATCAGGATGGCGCCGCCCCACTCGGCTCCGAAGGCGAGCCCCTGGATCACGCGGACGACGACCAGCAGGATCGGCGCCCAGATCCCGACCATCTGATAGGTCGGCAGACACCCGATCAGCACGGTCGCGATGCCCATCAGCAGAAGGGAACCGACCAGTACGGGCTTACGGCCGATCCGGTCCCCGAGGTGACCGGCGACGATGCCGCCCAGCGGGCGTGCGGCGAAGCCGATTCCCAACGTCGCGAAGGACAGCAGGGTGGCCGACAGGGGGTCGGAGTCGGGGAAGAACACATCGCCGAAGTAGAGGGCCGCGGCTGTTCCGAAGCCGATGAAGTCGTAGGTCTCGATGGTCGCGCCGACCCCGCATCCGACGGCGACTCGAAGACGCTCCGGCGACCCCTGCGCCGCCTGCTGCGGCGCCTTGAACTCAGCCATGCCGATCCTCCTTGATCGTAGGCGGGCCAGCCGTCCCGGGCTGCCACTCTTGGCTGTCGACTGTTAACAGTCGAGAGTCGATGCTGAGCCCGGCGACAGGACGTGTCAACCCGCACGGCGGGAATCGATGCAGACTGCTGACTGTCAACAGATGGCCGCTGTGCGGGCTAAGATGATCGCTCTGTGATGTCGAAGGAGGGTTCGACCGTGTCCGGTCAGGCGCTTTCCAGTCTCACCCGCTCGAAAACCCTCCGGGAGCAGGCGCTCGTGGCCCTGCGGACGGCCATCACCACCGGCCAGTACCGCCCGGGCGACCACCTCGGAGAAGTGGAGATCGCCGAGCACCTGTCGGTGAGCCGCGGCACGGTACGCGAAGCGCTGCGCCACCTCCAGCAGGAAGGGCTCGTCACCGCCGGAGCGCGCGGCATGCTGCGCGTTTCCCAGCTCACCCCCACCGAAGTGCGGGAACTCTTCCAGGTCCGGGAAGCGCTGGAGGGGCTCGCGGTGGCGCAGATCATCGCGTCACCGCGTAGGCAGGAAGCGGCCGAAGTCCTGCGCGAGGCCCTGGAAAGGCTCCACGACGCCTTCGAATCAGGCGCGGGTCTGACCGCGAAGGTCGAGGCCGATCTCGGCTTCCATCTCCTGCTGTGTGAACTGTCCGGCAACTCGATACTCCTGAAGACCTGGCGGCAACTCGAGGGACCCATGCGCGTCGTCATCATGAGCGCCGCAGGCGAACGCCGTGATGTAGCCATGTCCGCTGCCTCCCACGCGCCCATCGCCGACGCGATCGCACGCGGAGACGCGACAGCGGCCCAGGAGATCCTGCACGCGCACATGACCTCGGCGATCGAGCAGCTGGGCATCGAACACGAAGGCACCCAGGAGACCGCCTGATCCTGGACTGACTCGGGACGACGTGACAGGACGTCGCACAGTGGCGGTGCGTCCGGGGGAGTCGTCGGCCCGGCACGGTCTGCCCGTCGGCCGACGGCGATCGAGACGCGCGGCCCGGCGTCCGCGTACGACGGAACGGTCCACGCGCCGAAACGGCCTTGCGGCACAAGGTGGCGAGCTGCGAGTGACGGGGCCGGAGCCCGCGGCCGGGACGGGCTCCGGCGCGTGACCTGACCTGCGGCCGGGCGCCCCGATGTCGTCGATGTCCCGGCCGTGCCCACGGGGCCGGCTCGGCGCACTCTTCCCTCGCCCGCTCGCGCCAGGTTGTCGGCGTATGAGCTGAAGTGGCCCTGGCAAGATTTCCGCGAAGCGGGGGTATGCCACCGTGGGCCGGTGACGCTTTGTCACGGACGGCGGCACTGCCGGCGGCTGTGATGACTTCGTACGGATCATGTCTCCGCACCTCGATGCGGTGCGGGTGGAACGGGTGTGGGTGGCGGGCGGCGTGGTCCGCATCGCGGCCGGCCACGCGCTTGGGGGCTGGCAGGGTGTGTGCTTCGCGCCCATGCGGCTCTGAAGCTGCTTCCCGTGCATTGGAGGGCGCCGCGACTGGCCGCAGCCCTGCGCGGATTCCGGCTCTGCCGTTCGGGCGGCGGGAGAGGTACGTCGTTCGGCGTCGGTCACGGAGTCGCTGTCCATGCGTCCGGCCTTTCCCGGCCTCGCCACTCTGTCAGAGTTGTATTCTAGTATCTCGTTCTAGATGTAACAGGCGGGGGGGCGGGAGAGCGCATCCGGGCCCTCCCGGTCGGGCCGAACCATCCGAAGGGCAGCCGGAGGAGAGCCGGGCGTTCCGAGGGTGGAGGCGTTGTTCACGAGCCGCCTGAACGGTGGCGCACGCATGGCATGGAAGGGGTGGACATGAAGGCGATCCAGTACGAGGAGTACGGCGGCCCGGAGGTTCTGCGGCTCGTGGAGGTCGAGGAGCCGCACGCCGGCCCGGGACAGATACGGCTGAAGGTCATGGCCGGCGGCGTGAACCCCGTCGATTTCAAGCTCCGTCGCGGCTACATGCGGGATTTCCTGCCCGCGTCCTTCCCCGTCACCCCCGGGTCGGAGGCTGCCGGCATCGTCGACGAGGTCGGCGAGGGGGTAGCCGGCGTCGCGGTAGGGGACGAGGTGCTGGGCTATACCATCACCGGCTCCTACGCCCAGTACGCCCTGGCCGAGGACTTCGCGCCCAAGCCGGCCGGCCTCGCCTGGGAGACGGCCGCCGCGCTGCCCGTGGCCACCAGGACCTCGGAACGCGCGCTGGACACCATCGGGGTGGCCAAGGGCGAGACGGTGCTGGTGCACGGTGCCTCCAGCGTGGTCGGCTCCGTCGGCGTCCAGCAAGCCGTGGCCCGCGGGGCCATCGTCATCGGCACCGCCTCCGAGGCCAACCACGACTACTTGCGCTACCTCGGCGCCCTCCCCGTCACCTATGGCGACGGTCTCGCCGACCGGGTCCGGGCGGCGGCCCCGCAGGGCGTCGACGCCGTCTACGACGTCACCGGGTACGGCGTGGTGGACGTCTCCATCGAGCTGCGCGGCGGCGCCACCGACCGCATTGTCACCGTCGCCGACCACACCGCCCTTGGGCGGGGCGTCGCGTTCATTTCCGCTGACGGCGCGTTCGGTCCCCAGCTGACCGACTACGCCCGCCTCGCCGCCGACGGCCGGCTGAGCGTCCGCATCGCCCAGGGCTTCCCGCTTGCCGACGCGGCCAAGGCGCAGGAGCTGAGCGAAGCCGGCCACCCCGGCGGCAAGCTCGTCCTGCGCCCGTAGGAAGTCCATCCTGCGCCCGTAGCGGGCACTCCGCTTGCTCCAGCCGACTCAGCCCCCTACGAGCGCCCGGCCTTTCCCGGCCTCGCCGCCTTTCAGAATGATATTCTAGTATCTTGTTCTAGATTAAGACGGTGCTGGGGGGTCGAGAGTAGGGGCGTCCTTTGTCAGAAGTGAGTCCGGTACGTGCCGCCAGGTCGGCCTGGGTGGCGCTGTGGGTCGTCCTGGTCGGTGGCTACTGCGCGATCCTCAACATCACGGTCATCAGTGTGGCGTTGCCGGACATCGCGGCAGACCTGGACGCCACGGGCGGGGGTGTCGACGTCGACTGGGTCGCGACGGTGTATCTCGTCGGCGTCGTTTTCGCACTGCCGGCCACGGGGTGGGTGGCCGACCGTTTCGGCCGGCGGAAGACGTACCTGGCCTGCGTCGCGGCCTTCGGTGCCGGCTCGGTCCTCTGCGTGTCGGCACCCGACATGCCGCTCCTGGTCGCGGGCCGTTTCGTTCAGGGCGTGGGCGGTGGAGCGTTGATCCCCGTCGGCATGACGATCGTCCTGGAGGCGTTTCCGCCGAACAAGCGGGGCACCGCGATGGGTATCTGGGGTGTCGGCATCGCGGGGGCGCCGGCCGCGGGGCCCGCGGTGGGCGGCTGGCTGGTCACCGCCATCGGCTGGCGGTCGATCTTCGTGGTCTTCGTGGTGCTGGCGGTCCTGGCGTTCGTCCTCGCCCTGGTGCTGCTGTCGAAGTCCGGCTATCGGCAGCAGCGCCGATTCGACGCGCTCGGCTGGTGTCTGGCCTCCGCGGTCACGGTCCTTGCCGTGCTCGCGATCCGGCAGGCCCCCGCGCTGGGCGGCACGTCCCCGGTTCTCTGGGCCCTTGTCGCGGCTGTGGTCGTGTTTTCCCTGTGGCTCGTGGTGCGGTCGTTCAAGGTCAGCGATCCGCTCATCGACTTCCGGATGTTCGGCAACCGGACCTTCAACCTCACAGTGCTGGTGACCGCGTTCATCAACGTGGCGCAGTACGCCCGTCTGAACTTTCTGGCCGTGGAGCTGCAGACGGTACGCGGCTTCGACGCGCAGTACGTCGGACTGCTCCTCGCTCCGTCGGCCATAGGCGTGGCGGTGACCGGTCCGCTCGGAGGATGGCTGACCGACCGGGTGGGTGCGCGAACCCCGGTGGTCTGCGGACTCGTTGCCGTCGTCAGCAGTATGTGGATGCTCGCGACCCTTCGCGTCGACACCCCGTCGCTTCAGATCGCCGTCATCCTGGTGCTCCAGGGCTGCGGCATCGGGCTGGCCAACATGCCGGTCAGTGTGGCTTCGATGAACAGCCTTCCCCAGCGGTACGTCGCCCAGGGCAGCGCCGTCTCCAACCTCACCGGCCAGTTCGCGGCCACGGCGGGCGTGGCCGTCTTCGGTGCGCTGCTGGTGGCCCAGGTGGGCAGCGTCACGGCGGAAGACGTCCCGGCCGACGCCGCCCAGGAAGCTTTCAACAACCTCTTCCTGGTGGCCTTCTGGGTCGCTGTCGTCGGACTCGCAGCGGCGACGCTTCTTCCGGGAGCACGGCGATCCGCCGAGATCCATCGGGTCCGTGCCGCCGAGTCGGCGGCCGAGCGTCCCGCACAGTAGTTCCCGAGGGCCGACCGACGCTCCCCGGGCACGGACGCGAGGAAGGCGACCCAGGGCCCGACAGCCGAACGCGGTGCCGGTCGATGAAGACCGGCACCGCGTCAGCGGCGGCAGGCGTCAGGGTCGGCTGGGTGCCAGGACCAGCGACGCCGCGGTCGAGAACATACCGCCGACGCCATGGGCGAAGCTCAGTTCGACGTCGGGAACGGGCACGGCCGCGGTGCCACGCACCTGCCGTACCGCTTCCTGGATGGCGAACATCCCGTACATGCCGGTGTGCGTGTACGAAAGGCCGCCGCCGTTGGTGTTCATGGGCAGGCGGCCGCCCGGTTCGGTGTTGCCCTCGGCTACGAACGCGGCTGCCTCGCCGGGTTTGACGAAGCCCAGGTCCTGCAGTCCGTACAGGGGGACGTGGGCGAACGCGTCGTAGACCATCAGGTGGTCGATGTCGGCCGGTCCGACGCCGGCCTCGCGGAAGGCGTCGGCGCTCGCGTCGCGGAAGGCCCGCGACGAGGTGAAGTCCTCCATCTGCGACACGGCCGAGTGCGCACTGCTCTCGCCGGTGCCGAGGATGTACACCGGCCGTGACTTGAGGTCGGCGGCTCGCTCGGCGGAGGTCACGATGAGGGCGCCGCCGCCGTCCGTCACCACGCAGCACTCGGCCTGGTGGAAGGGGTACGCGATCATCTTCGAGGCGAGGACGTCCTCGACGGTGATGAGGTCCCGGCGGAACGCCCGCTCGTTGGGATGGGCCCACTTGCGCTGCGCGACCGCGACAGAGGCCAACTGCTCGTCGGTGACACCGAACTCCTTCATGAACCGCAGCGCGGGCACGGTGAACATCGTGACGAAGCCGGCGGTCCCGTACGGCATTTCGAACTGCCCCAGCGAGCTGCTGGCGGCGAACTGCAGACGCCCCTCTCCCACCCGGGACCGGCCGGACTCGCCGTGTGTGATCAGCACGGCCGAGGCCATGCCCGCGGTGATGGCGGCGGCGGCGTGGCGGACGTGCAGGAAGTAGGAGCATCCGCCGACGCTGGTGGTGTCGACCCAGCGGGTGCGGATCCCGAGTGCGTCGGCGACCTCGCCGGCGTGGAATCCGGTGCTGGCCACCCCGTCGATGTCCGCCGGGGTCAGTCCGGCGTCGTGCAGGGCGTTGCGCGCCGACTCGAGGTTGAGGTGGAGGGCGGAGTGCTCCGGCAGGACGCCGAGGCGGTCGCTTTCCGCGGCTCCCACGATCGCGATCGAACCGGGCTTCATGCGGCCACCTCCGCCGGCGCGAACACGGGTACGGCAATTCCGTCGCGTTCCTGGAACCTGACCTTGAGCGGCATGTCCAGGACCAGGTTCTCGGGTGTGTTCTCGATGCCGACGATGTTCGTCATCATCCGGGGGCCCTCGGCGAGTTCGACGACGGCGATCGCGTAGGGCGCGTCGTCCTGGAAACCCGGTGCCGGACGGTGGTTGATGTTGTACGAGTACAGCGTGGCGTCGCCGGACACGGTGACCCACTCCACCTCTCCGTCGAAGACGTAGGGCGAACAGGGCCGGGGGTAGAAGAAGAATTTGCCGGTGGTGACGCAGCGTTGGATGCGCAGTTCGCCCCGTGCGGCGGCGTCCCAGAACGGCTGGGTCTCGGGCGTGGGTTCGGGCAGGGCCTTGCGCAGGGGTTTGGGCATGATGTCCTCTGGGTCGGTCAGCGGTAGAGAGGGCTGAACTGGAGGTCGAGCGGTTCACCGGTGACGACGACGCCCTCGCCGGCCAACGCGCGGATCCTGTCGGGGGCGTAGCCGATCTCGGTGAGCAGCTCATGTGTGTGCTCGCCCAGGCCCGGGGCGTCGGGGTGCGGGCTCTGGGGGGTGCGGGAGAATCCCGCGAACCGGCCGGGCTGGGTGTAGACCGTCCCCGACACGCTGACGGCACGCCGCATCAGACCGTGCTCGTGAAGGTAGGGATCGGCGCTCACTTCGCCGGCCGTGCGTACCTTCACCGCCGCGATGTGGTGCGACGCGCACCAGGCGAGCGCCTCGTCGGTCGTCCGGCCGGCCAGCGAGGAGGCGAGCGTCGCGGGGGCGATGTCGACGGTGCCGGGATCGGCCTGGACGCGGACGAAGCCGTCGCTGGTCGGATGGATGCGGTTCGTCTCGTCCGGCCCGGTGAAGTCGTCGCCGCCCGTGGCGGGCGCGGGCCGGCCCGCGTAGTCGGTCAGCGCGGTCAGCTGCAGGAAGACGGACGTCGCGGCCAGTGACGTCGACAACTGGCGCACCACGCCGAACCGGGCCCGGTCGAGCAGGCCCAGCACCGCGGTGAACGCCCCCACCACGGCGGTTGTGTGGTCGTTGACGGGCAGGGACAGGACAACCGGCTCGCCGGTGCCGCCCTGCGCGGTCATGATTCCGCCCGCCGCCTGCAGGACGGTGTCGTAGCCCGGTCGTGGGGCCAGTGGCCCGCTCTCGCCGTAGGCGGTCACGCCGACGCTGATCGCCCTCGGGTTCAGCGAGGCCAACCGGTCGAAGCCGTACCCGAGGCGTTCCATGACGCCGAGCCGGAAGTTGTTCATGACGACATCGCTGCGGCGCACGACGTCGTCGAGCGTGGCGCGGCCCGCGGCCGTGGACAGGTCCACGGCGAGGCTGCGGGTACCGCGGTTGAAGACGAACCCGGTCATCCGCCATGGATCGCCGACCGGCGGCTCCACCTTGACGACGTCGGCGCCCAACTCGGCCAGCAGCGCCGCGGCATAGGGGCCGGCGACGAAAGTGCCGAGCGAGGTGACCCGGACGCCGTCGAGCGGACCGCGTCCGTCCGTGGGCGTCGGCTTCGGCGGTTCGGCGCGGCGCTCCCGCAGTGAGGTGACCGGCACGCCCGGCATCCGCACGCGCCCCAGCTGTGGATGATCGATCTCCCGGACCATGCCCGTGGCCGCCACTTGCGGCCCGGAGAACCACTCCTCCCGGCTCTGCACGATCGTGCAGGGGATGTCGGCCGCTTCCAGGATGGCGATCCAGTCGTCGGCCGGCTTCGACGCGAAGTACTCGGCGAAGTGCGCGCGAACCCAGGCGTGATTGGAGATGTCCCACAGGGCGTCGAGCCGTCCGCGGATGCGGTCGTCGTCCAGGAGGTGGAGCGAACCGGTCGTCTCCAGTGTGGCCCGGGCGAACTTCGGTCCCAGGGCGCCGACGAACACCCACCGGCCGTCCGCGGTCCGGTAACGCGTGTACAGCGGGTTGAGTCCGCCGGGTCCGATCGCGCGGGACTGGTCCGCGGAGCCCTCGTCGCGCCCGTAGAGGTAGCCGAGGAAGATGTTCGCCGCGTGGACCCCGTTCACCTCCACGGTCTGGCCGCGTCCGGAGGTCTCGCGTTCCAGGAGCGCGGCCGTCGCGCACGTCGCCGCCCACACGCCCTGGGCGATGGTGATGTACGGGTACACGTGGTCGACCGGCCGGCCGGAGTACGAGGCCTGGACGGCGGCGAATCCGAAGTAGGCGTGGAGCAGTTCCGCCGACTCCCTACCGCCCGCCCACGGTGTCCCGTCGGGTGTGCAGGGCGGGGTGACGACCACGATCAGGCGGTCATGGGCTTCGGCCGGTACCTGGTCCGGACGGTCCACGAAACAGACGTCGGCGCGGGCGAGCTCATCGGCGGGTGGGGTGCCGTCCGGCGTCAGGTGCCCGACGGTCTTGGCATGGTCGGCGAAGACGAACTCGGGGGGCGGCGTGGCACCGTCGCCGGGCGCCTCGAACCGGACGACGTCGGCGCCGAAGTCCGCCAGTAGTCCGCCGGCGAGGCGGCCGGCCAGCCCGTCGGTGAGGTCGAGAGTGCGGAGTCCTTCGAGCGGCAGCATTGGCGCCCTCCATGGTGACCTTGGGTCGACTGGCGGCCGGGCCGATCGGCGAACGCGACGGCTGTCGCGCGGCTGCGCCAGTTTCTAGAATCGCGCTCTGATACTGGCATGCCCAAGTGGGGCAGTCAACAGGGGTGCATGGGGTCTCTGACCTGCTACGGTCGGACCAGTACTAGAACATCGCTCTAGTGCCGCCAGCTGAGAACACTCGTGAAGGAAGGGGGTGTCCTGCATGCGGCAGAGGTATGCGGGAGTCCGATGAGCAGCTACCGCGTCGAGGGTGACGCCGATCGGTGCATCGCGGCTCAACAGTGCTCGGCGGTGGCGCCGGCGCTGTTCGGTCACGACGAGTACGGCGTCGTCGTGGTCACGGACCAGGAACCGGCCGAAGAGCATCGGGAGTCGGCCGAGTACGCCGCGCGGATCTGCCCGGCCCAGGCGGTCCGGGTGCTTCCGGGATAACGGGCGAACGGGCCTGAAGTGGGCCGGTCGACCCCTGTCGGCCGGCCCACGACGCGGTGGCGGCAGTGCTTGGCGCAACCGGAGCCCGCCACGGTTGACCAGAGTGAGATTCTAGGATTCAATTCTAAAACTGGCGGGTCCCAGTGCGGGGACCAGCGACGAGCCACGCGGCCTGAACATCGGAAGGGGCGGCATGATGGAGACGGTCGTCATCGTGGGTGCCGGTCTGGCCGGTGTCCAAGCCGCGGCCTCGACCCGGGAGCGTGGATACGACGGTCGGCTGGTCGTCGTCGGAGCCGAGCCCCACCCGCCCTACCAACGGCCGCCACTGTCCAAAGAGCACCTCCGCGACGGCCGGGACGACCAACAGCTGGCGCTGCGTCCCCCACGCTTCTACGAAGAGGCGGCCGTCGACATCCGTACGGGAGTGCCGGTGACCGCCATCGACCGGACGGCCGGCGAAGTGCTGCTGGCCGACGGCGAACGGCTGCGCTACGACCGTCTGCTCCTGGCGACGGGTGCCACGCCACGCGAACTTCCGGTCCCCGCCCCGCCGCCGGGCGTCATGACGCTGCGCCACCTCCAGGACGCGAACAGACTGCGGGCCATGGCGGTTGACGCGACCCATGTGGTGGTCGTGGGCGCCGGATTCCTCGGCCTCGAAGTCGCCTCGACGATGCGGGCGCTGGGCAAGCACGTCACCGTGATCGAGGCCGGAGGCCGCGTCCTCGGCCGCAGCGTGTCGAGTGTGGTCGCGGCAGTCCTCGAAGGAGCGCACGAGCGGGACGGCGTGGACATCAGGCTCAACGACTCCGTGCGCTCCTGGGCGACCCGGCGCGGTGGCCACATCGGCGGAGTGGTCATCAGGGGCGGCCAGTTGGTACGCGCGGACCTGGTGGTCGTCGCCGTCGGAGTGCGACCGAACGTCTCGCTGGCGGCGGACGCGGGACTGCCGACGACCGACGGGGTCATCGTCGGGCCGGACCTGGTGACCGTCGATCCGCATATCGCCGCGGCAGGCGACTGCGCGCGCGTCGTCGACCCCGCCATGAGTTCGTCGGTGCGGCTGGAATCCGTACAGAACGCGACCGATCAAGGCCGCACGATCGGCGCCTGGCTCGCGGACGGACAGGCCCGCGACTACGCCGCCGTGCCGTGGTTCTGGAGCGAGCAGGCCGGTCGGCGTCTGACCATCGCCGGGCTGGTCGGCGAGGGCGACGAGGTCGTGACCCGCGGCGATCCGGACGCCGGCCCGTTCACCGCGTTCCACCTGCGTGAGGGGGTTCTTGTCGCTGCCGAATCGATCGACGCGGCCGCCGACCACCTGGCGGCGAGACGCCTGCTGAGTCCTTCCGGCCTTCGCGGCGAACCGATCGACCGCGAACTGCTGGCCGACCCCACCGTCAATCTTCGCAGTTACGCGACGCACCGAGCCGAGGAGACCGTGCGATGACCGCTACCACCCAGTTCACCGATGTCGACGAGATCGACGTCACCGACATCCGCCTCTGGACCAGCGACCCGCATCCGGCACTGCACTACCTGCGCGAACACGACCCGGTCCACTGGCACAAGGCCGACCCGAAGAATCCCTTCGCCCCCCACCCGTTCTGGGTCCTGACACGGCACGAGGACATCGTCCACGTCTCGCGCCACCCGGAGTTGTTCTCCTCGGCCAACGGAATATCGGAGAATGCTATTGAGCTCCCCATGGGTGAGTTCGACACGTTCGCGATGCTCGGCGCCGACGATCCATACCACGCGTGGATGCGAGGGCTGGTGAGCGCCGCGTTCACCGCGAAACTGGTCCGCGAATCCGAGCCCTACATCCGGGCGACCACCGTCGCTGTGCTGGACGAGGTGGCCGGACGTCGCGACCCGTTCAACTTCGTGCACGAGGTCTCGGCGAAAACGCCGATCCGCGTCATCGGCGACATACTCGGCGTCCCCCGGAGCGACCAGCACCTCCTGACGGAGTGGACCGACGCGGTCTCCGATCTCGACGACCTGTCCATCGACTTCGAGAAGGGCACCGGACACTCGGCGAAGGCCACCGCGGCCGTGGCGGAGATGTTCGCCTACCTGGAACGCATGCAGCAGCAGCGGGCCGAGTCGCCCACCGAGGATCTGGTGTCCAAGCTGATGGGCGCCGAGATCGAAGGAGAACGGCTCAACTGGCAGCAGCAGCGGGAGTCGTTCTTCATTCTCGCGACCGCGGGCAACGAAACGACCCGCAACACCACCACCGCCGGCGTCCGGGCTCTGGCCGAACACCCCGACCAGCGACGCGAACTGATCGAGAACCCGAAGCTCATCAGGACAGCCGTCGAGGAGATGCTCCGCTGGGGAACCGTCGTGACTCACTTCCGCAGGACCGCGACCCAGGACACGGTGATCGGTGGCAAGCGCATCGCCAAGGGCGACTGGGTCCTCATTTACTACAGCGCCGCCAACCGTGACCCCAGCGTCTTCCCCGACCCGGACCGGTTCGACATCCACCGCCGGCCGAACGAGCACCTGGCCTTCGGCGGCGGCGGCCCGCACTTCTGCCTCGGCGCCCCGCTGGCGCGCCTGCAGCTGCGGGTCATGTTCGAGGAGCTGCTGCAGCGGTTCCCCGACTACCGCGTCACTGGTGAGGCGGTGTTCAACGAGAGCAACTTCTTCCACGGCATCAAGTACCTGCCCGTCCAGCTCTACGCCGAGTGAGTCCCCCGCGACTCCGACGACCCCTACGAGAGGAAATCCATGTCAAGCAGTTTCGCAGGCCGTGTCATCGTCGTGACCGGATCCGGGCGAGGGCTCGGCCGGGAACACGCGCTCCTGCTCGCCCGCGAGGGAGCGTCCGTCGTCGTGAACGACCTCGACGAGGACGGCAAGGGACCCGCACACGACGTCGTCGACGAGATCAAGGCACTCGGCGGCCAGGCAGTCGCCGACGGCAACTCGGTGACCACCTGGGACTCGGCGGCCCAGATCGTGCAGACCGCGATATCGACCTTCGGCCGGCTCGACGGCGTCGTGTGCAACGCGGGGTTCCTGCGTGACCGCATGCTGGTCAACATGTCCGAGGCCGAGTGGGACGACATCATCAAGGTCCACCAGTACGGCACCTTCTACCTCCTGCGGCACGCGGCCGAGTACTGGCGCGGCCGGCACAAGGCAGGCGAGAAGGTCGACGCCTCCGTGGTCACCACGACCGCGATCTCCGGACTCCACGGCAACGTCGGACAGGTCAACTACGGAGCCGCCAAGGCGGCCATCGCGCTGATGACCATTTCCGCCTCCCGCGAGCTCGACCGGTACGGAGTCCGGGTCAACGCGATCTCGCCGCTGGCCAAAACACGTCTGACCACGGGCAGCCTCAACGGCGGCAACCCCATGGATTCGGCGCCGGACGACGCGCTCGCACCGTCCCATGTCTCGCCCCTCGTCGCGTGGCTGCTCAGCCCGGAGTGCACGTCCAACGCCCAGGTGTACGGGGTGTTCGGACGCCAGATCCACCGTTACACGGGCTGGACGCCGGCCGAGTCCGCCTCCGCCGACGAGAACTGGACCGTCGAATCGGTGGCGGCCGCACTGCGCGGCTGGCCCGACCAGCACGATCCCGGGTTCATCCCCGGCATCCCGCAACCGGCACCGGCGAGCTGACCATGCCGATCAACGACCGGATCGTCGGCCGCGCACTGCGTGCCGTACAGGGAAGTTGGACCGGCCGGGACACCCGTCTCTACGCTCTGGCCGTGGGCGCGGGAGGGGACGATCCCGCGAGAGAACTGCAGTTCACCACGGAGAACACCGCCGGGGTCACCCAGCGGGTACTGCCGACCTTCGGCGTCATCGAGGGCTGCCGGGTCGGCGTCGGCGGCCTCATCGAGGAGCTCGACGGCGTGGACCTCGCGCGGATGCTGCACGGCACCCAACAGGTCGAGCAGCACCGGGAGTTGCCGGCGTCGGCGGAGGTGACCACATCGGGGCGAGTCACCGCGGTCTGGGACAAGGGCAAGGCCGCCGTGGTCGAAACGGAGGCCGTCACCGCCGACGCGGTGACCGGCGAGGCCTACGTCGCCTCCCGCCAGTCCCTGTTCTTCCGTGGCTACGGCGGCTGGGGCGGCGAGCGGGGACCGCGCGGCGGCAGCGCCCCACCCGAGGCCAAGCCGGACCGCACGCTGGAGGTCACCACGCGCCTGGACCAGGCACTGCTGTACCGGCTGACCGGTGATACCAATCCGCTGCATTCCGATCCGGCCTACGCCCGTGCGGCGGGATTCTCCCGGCCGATCCTGCACGGCCTGTGTTCCTACGGGATCGTCGGGCGGCTGCTGCTGAACGAGCTCGCCGACGGTGACCCGGCCGCCTTCCGCAGTCTCCGTGGCCGGTTCTCCGCGCCGACCTACCCCGGCGACGAACTCGTCGTCTCGGTGTGGGGTGACGGTACCGAGCATCCGTTTGTCGTCGACAACCAACGAGGGGAGCGGATTCTGTCCGACGGCCTGTTCGTCACCGGCTGACTTCCCGGGGCGGGAACCCCGCGGGAGTAGAATGCCGTCGATCGGTTCGGCCAGGTGGTGGCAGTCGATCACCACACTGTGAAGGAGGACACGCGTCGCCGTGAGCCCAGCATCGACTTCTCGCGCGTCCGACGGGCTCGCCGACCAGATCGGGGAGCGGAAGGGCGAATGGCGCCGGTCGGCCGGGACGAGGAAGGCCGTGCTCGACGCCGCTCGTCGGCTCTTCAACGAGAAGGGCTACGACGACACGAACATCAATGACATCGTCACCGCGTCCGGGGTCAGCGTCGGCAGCATCTACCACCAGTTCGGCGGCAAGAAAGAGGTCTTCCGCGCGCTCGCCGAGGCGTCGCTCGCCCGGCACCGGGAGGTGTCCGAGCGGGCGACCAAGAAGGCGGTCGGCGCGGGTGAGACGGATCCGCTGCGCATCTACGTCGAAGGCGCCAAGGCCTACCTCCTGGACACCTGGAAGCAGCGCGACATCGACCGCGTAGCCATTCTCCTGGAGGGACCTGCCCCCGAGGTCGCTGTCTCGCGCGAGCAGCGGGCACGCTACCTGCGTGGCTCGCTCGGCATCACCATCGGTGAGCCACCCATGCCCGACGCGACCGGATACGCCCTGTACGGGCTGCTGACCGGGGCCGCGACGCAGCTGATGTCCATCGAGGACCGTCGCACCGCCAACGCGGTCATCAACTACTTCGCCGACCTCATCCTCAAGATGGGCGACGCCGACTAGTCGCCGTCGGGCGCCGACGGCGTCAGAGCACGAATCCACTTCTTCGCAGCATCGGCACTGGCCAAGCGCCGTGCTGCCCGAGATCCAACCCTTCCCCAATAGAGCAACATTCTAGTATTGTGTTCTATGGCTCGTTAGACTCGTTGGGAGACGATGGTGTCTGCTCACATTGGCGTGCCCTCGCACGTCGAAGCCGCGGTAGTTCGCGACCCGGACGACAAGTTCACGCTGGAGAAGCTCGAACTGTCCTCGCTCGGTCCACTCGACGTGCTGGTGAAGATCGCCGGCGCCGGTATGTGCCACACCGATCTGGCGGTCCGCGGGCCCGCCGGCCGACCACTGCGTCCGATCGTGCTGGGACACGAGGGCTCCGGTGTGGTGGCCGCGGTCGGCTCACAGGTCAGCAGGGTAGCTGTCGGAGACTCGGTCGTCCTCAGCTACGACAGCTGCGGTGGCTGCGGCAACTGCCGAAGCGGCAGGCCCTATTTCTGTGCTACCTGGATGGACCGGAACACCGGCCCCGGCCTGTCCCGCGAGCACGCCACACTGTCCGACGCCGAGGGCCGGCCGGTCAACAACACCTTCTTCGGGCAGTCGTCCTTCGCGGACCACTGCGTGGCGAGCCAGAACAACGTCGTCAAGGTCAGCCCGGAACTGCCGCTGGAGATTCTGGGACCGTTGGGCTGCGGGCTCCAGACCGGCGCCGGGGCAATCGTCAACGTCCTCCAAGTGCTCCCGGGGCAGTCGGTCGTGGTCTTCGGTGCGGGCGCGGTCGGGCTCGCCGCGGTGATGGCCGCCCGGATCTGCGGGGCCTCGGCGGTGGTCGCGGTGGACGTGGTCGAGGGGCGCCGGCAGCTGGCTCTGGACGTCGGCGCGACGCACGCCCTCGACGGTGCCGCTCCCGAGCTGCTCGATCAGCTCCAGCGGATCACGTCCGGTGCGGACTGCGCCTTCGACACCACCGGCAGAGCAGCGGTGATCGCCACCGCTGTCGACGCGCTGGCGCAAGGCGGCACATGCGCCCTGGCCGCCCCGGGAGAGGAACTGCGACTCCCCGCCCAGCAGATCGTCTTCGGGCGCCGACTGGTCGGGGTTCTGGAGGGCGACGCCGTCCCTGACGTCTTCATCCCTCAGATGATCGACTGGTGGCAGTCCGGCGTGTTCCCCTTCGACAAGCTGATCGAACGCTTCCCGTTGCGGGAGATCAACGAAGCCGCCGAAGCCTCCACCAGCGGGCGAGTCGTCAAGCCCGTACTCGTTCCCTAGGCCAGGTGCGCCGTGACAGTGATCGAGCGTGACCTGCTCATCGTCGGCGCGGGGCCGGTCGGCCTGTTCGCCGCGTACTACGCCGGTTTCCGCGGGCTCAGCGTCGCGATCGTCGACTCCCTGCCCGAGCCGGGCGGACAGGTCACCGCCCTCTACCCGGAGAAGCCGATCCACGACATCGCCGGCTTCCCGTCGGTGCGGGGACGGACACTCATCAAGAACCTCGTCGAACAAGCCGCCCGCTTCGAGCCGACGTACGTGCTGGCCGAACGCGCGACGGAACTGGCCCACCGGGCCGACGGCACCCTCCGCGTGAGCACGGACGCCGGCACCACGTTCCATACCCGCGCGGCCATCATCACCGCCGGCATAGGGACGTTCACGCCTCGCCCGCTCCCGGCCGGACAGCACCTCGTCGGCCGCGGCGTCTCCTACTTCGTGCCCGACCTCGAACAACACCGGGACCAGCGCGTCGTCGTGGTCGGGGGAGGGGACAGCGCCTGCGACTGGGCCCTCGCCCTCGAACCGATCGCGCGCACCGTGACGCTCGTCCATCGGCGCGCGACCTTTCGAGCCCACGCGCACACCGTCAGCCAACTGGCCCGCTCGACGGTCGACGTCATCCCCGAGGCCCAGGTCACGCAGGTGCACGGGGACAGTCGCGTCGAGAGGGTCACGATCACCGGCCCCGGCTCCACACCGACCGAGAGAGACGCGGACGCCGTGGTCGCCGCCCTGGGCTTCACGGCCAACCTCGGGCCACTGCGCACCTGGGGACTCGAGCTGAGCGACAACCGCTACATACGTGTCCAGGACACCATGCGGACCAATCTGCCGGGCCTGTTCGCGGCCGGTGACATCACCGACTACGGCGGCAAGGTACGCCTGCTCGCCGTCGGCTTCGGCGAGGCGGCGACCGCGGTCAACCACGCGGCGGTCCACGTCAACCCGGAGGAGACCGTCTTCCCGGGACACTCCACCGACATACCGGACGGTTCGGTCAAGGAGGCCACATGACCTATGTGATCGGTCCCGCATGCATCGACGTCATGGACAAGGCATGCACCGAGGAGTGTCCCGTCGACTGCATCTACGAAGGCGAGCGAAAGCTCTACATCAACCCGGCGGAGTGCATCGACTGCGGCGCCTGCAAGCCGGTCTGCCCCGAGGAAGCCATCGACCTGGACCGGCTGCTCACCGGCGACCAACGCGCCTTCACCGCCGACAACGCCCGGTTCTTCAACGAGCCGCTACCGGGTCGCGAGACGGCCGTCGGAACGCCGGGAGGCGCCATCGCCATCGGCCCGATCGGCGTCGACACGGAGCTGGTGGCCGACTACGGACCTCGCTGACCGTACCTACGAACAGGGGCAGACCGTGACCGACTCAGTTATGACCATCAACGGCGAGGCCGTGTCCGGTGACGGCACGTTCGACGTCATCGATCCCGCCACCGGCGCTCCCATGGGGGCAGCGCCTCAGTGTTCGCCGGCTCAGCTCGACCTCGCCATGCAGGCCGCCCAACGCGCCCAGGGGCCCTGGTCGGCGGACCACGAGTCGCGACGCAAGGCCCTGCACGAGGCCGCCGATCTCATGCGGCGCTCCGCACAGGACCTCGGCCCGCTGCTGACCAGGGAGCAGGGGGCGCCGGTCGCGGGGTCCGTCGGACAGATCATGATCTCCGCCGACTGGCTCGACTACTACGCGGACCTGGAACTGCCCGAGAAGACGGTCCGGACGCTCCCGGACCGAACGATCGAGGTGTCCCGCCGCCCGGTCGGTGTGGCCGCGGCGCTCACTCCGTGGAATGCCCCGATCCTGCTCGCGGCGTGGAAGATCGCACCGGCGCTGGCCGCGGGTGCCACCATGGTCCTCAAGCCGTCCCCGTACACGCCCCTCACCACGCTGGTGCTGGGCCAGGTGCTCGCCGCCGCGCTGCCTCCGGGCGTACTCAACGTCGTCAGCGGCCTCGAACCTCTGGGCCGGCAGCTCGTGTCACACCCGATTCCCCGCAAGATCTCCTTCACCGGTTCGATCCCGACCGGCAAGGCCGTCGCCGTCGCCGCCGCCCAGGACCTCAAGCGCGTCACGCTCGAACTCGGCGGCAATGACGCGGCCATCGTTCTCGACGACGCCGACATCGACCGTATCGCCGCGCCGCTGTTCATGTCCGCCTTCGCCAACTCGGGCCAGATCTGTGAAGCGACCAAACGCGTCTACGTTCCCGAGCGCCTGTACGGTCGGCTCCTCGACGCACTGGCCGATCTGGCTCGCTCCACCCCTGTCGGCTCCGGTCTCGACCCCGATGTCAAGTTGGGGCCGTTGACGACCGACTTCCAACGCGACTACGTCGAGGAACTGGTCGAGGACGCGAAAGCCGCGGGTGCGGCCATCGCAGCCGGCGGGCGCCGCCTTCCGGGTGACGGGTACTTCTTCGAGCCGACCGTCATCGGCGACGTCCAGGACGGTACCCGGATCGTCGACGAGGAGCAGTTCGGACCCGCCCTGCCCGTCATCGCCTACAAGGACCTCGACGAGGCGATCGAGCGTGCCAATGCCACGATGTACGGCTTGGCCGGCTCGGTCTGGTCACCTGACGTCGACAGGGCCCGCACCGTCGCGGCTCGTCTCGTGACCGGCCGCGTAAAGATCAACTCGGGTGGCCTGCCGTCCCCGGAAGCGCCGTTCGGCGGTGTCAAATGGAGCGGCGTCGGCGTGGAGAACGGTCCGTGGGGCCTGGAGGAGTACACCGATCTGCACGTCACGGAAGTCGGTGCCGGCCCGCAGTGAGCCAAGCGAAGAAGCAGGTGCTTGCCGCGGTGGGCAAGCAGACGGGCCTCCACCGGCTGCCGCAGCCGCGCCCGGCCACTCCACCTCCGCACGGCCTGGATCTCGCGCAGGGCCTCCGAGGAGAAATTTTCTGTCGAGCAGGCCGGCGGCGGACGTGCCGACGATCTCGTCCGGCGGGTAGCCCAGCACATGGACTTCCGCCTGCCCCGCGCCGAGAGTCGCACTCGCGAGCACGCCATGGCCGTGCGGCGCGTCACCCGTGTCGTCCCACCGCCCGGTACGGCGTCTGCCTGCGGCAACCGGGCGGGTCGCCACCCTCACCACTGCAACTGCTGCCTACCGTCGCGACCCCGGCCCACCACACCGCAGGGCGCCCGGCGCCCAGGTATGTCCGGTGCGGATGATCAGGAAACGAACTCGCGTCACGCGCGGGTCACCCCGTGACCTCAGTCAGAAGCAGCGCGGGCCGAGCGGAGGTCTGCGGCCAGGACGCCGCTGCGTTTGAGCGCGGTGATCACGAGCGTGGTGTCGACGGCTCTCGCTCGGGCCAGCGCCGGGGAGCGCGTGACGAACTCGTGGAGGGCTTGCCTGCTGGGCAGGATGATGTCGGCGATGACCTGGTATTCACCCATGATGGCCGCGGCGTACCGCACGCTGGAGTGGGACAGGAGCGCGTCACCGATCGCGTCGACGTCGCCTGGCGACGCCTTGATCCACATCACGGCTTCGACCGGCAGGCCGAGCTGCTGTGGCTCGACGACAGCCCGGATCGTCAGAGTGCCCGCCCGCCGCAGCGCCTCCACCCGGCGTCGGGTGGTGGCTTCCGACACTCCCACGGTCCGGCCCAGCCGGTCGTAGGACATGCGCCCGTCCGTTGCCAGGGCCCGCACGATGGCGCGGTCGTCGCTGCTCAACGGTGTGGCGGGGTCGTCGGGTGACTGCGGGGGCGGCTGGAATTCCCGTAGGGCGGCGACCTCCTCGGCGGAGATCAGGTCGGGCTGCCACTGGAACCCGGTGCGGAAGTACTTCATGACGGGCAGCGTCGACATGGCCACCAGGCCCGGTGTCCCGGGCAGGTCGTCGTAGAGGAGGGCGGGCAGCGCGCCGGGTGCGGTGCGGATCTCGGTCACGCAGTCCACGGGGCCGGTGAGGGTGTAGGCGAAGGTGGTGTCCGGCCTGCGGGCCAGGGCCGAGGCGGTGATCTTCAGGGTCTGCGGCGTGCTGTGCACGCTGATGATCGAGGCCGCGCCGGGTGTGTGCCATCCGGCGACCACGACAACTCCCGATTCCAGCAGGAGCGTTCCGCGGCGGCTGACCGTGCGCTCCGCCTCGCCGAGCACCTCGGCGATGCGGCGCCATGACGCACGCCCCTCGACCTGTAGGGCACCGACGATACGGCGGTCCAGATCCTCTAGCATCGGCCAATCATATGGCCAGATCCGTCACCTTCAAGGCATCCATTGCCTGATTCCTGCTGAGCGCTGGACTCTGTGTGCCACCCACCCGTCCCCTCAATGGGTGCGACTCAAGAGAGACGCCATGTGCAGCAGAACCACCATGTCGGCGCCTTGCCGCTTCGATCTTCGGAGGACCTCATGACGACGACCGAGGCGAGTACGGCGACATCCTCCAAGCCCACGCGGATCACCCGCATGCAACGGCGGGTCCTGGCCGGCGGCAGCGTCGGCCAGTTCGTCGAGTTCTACGACTTCACGCTCTACGGCCTGTCGGCCGTCACGCTCTCCCAGCTGTTCTTCCCCCGTGACAGTGCCCTCGCCGGCCTGCTCGTCACTTTCGCCACCTTCGGTGTCGCGTTCGCGGTGCGGCCACTCGGCGGGCTGTTCTTCGGTGCCCTGGGTGACAGGATCGGCCGCCGCAAGGTCCTGTACTTCACCCTCCTGTCCATCGGCATTGCCACCGCGGCGATCGGAGCGCTTCCCACGTACGCTTCCATCGGCGCGCTCGCTCCCACCCTCCTGGTGCTGTGCCGACTCGTGCAGGGCTTCTCCGCCGGCGGTGAGTCCGTGGGCGCACCCACCTTCGTGTTCGAGCACGCCCCGGTGCACCGCCGCGGCTACTGGCTGAACATCACCCTCGCCGCCACCGCCCTGCCCTCCGTCGTCGCCGGCACCCTGATCCTGGTCCTCAGCAAGTCGATGAGCGACGAGGCGTTCATGGCGTGGGGGTGGCGCATCCCGTTCCTGCTCGCCCTCCCGGCGGCGTTCTTCGGCCTGTGGATCCGCCTGCGCACCGAGGAGAGCGAGGTCTTCCAGCGGATCAAGGCCGAGACGGCGGGCCGCAAGCGCACCCCGATCCGCCAGGCGTTCCGCCAGAACAAGGTGCGGATGCTTCAGGTCGTCTTCGTGCTCGGCCTGACCGCCATGGGGTTCTACTCGCTGGCCGGCTACTTCGTCACCTACGTCCAGACCGCGGGCGGTCTCAGCCGGGAACAGTCGCTGCTGCTCAACGCGGCGGCCATGACCGCCTACACGGTGCTGCTGCCCATCGGCGGCGTGATCGGCGACAGGGTCGGCCGCAAGCCGATGCTGATCGCCGGCTCGGCCGCGCTGGCCGTGCTCTCCATCCCGTGCTTCATGCTGGTCACCAGCGGATCCTTCCTGCTGGCCGGGCTGGGGCAGCTGCTCTTCGTCGTCCCGTTGTGCGTCTACGGCGGCGGCTGCTACGCGTTCTTCGTGGAGATCTTCGACACGGAGACCCGCTTCACCTCGGCCGCCATCAGCTACAACACCGCCTACGCGGCCTTCGGCGGAACAGCCCCGCTGGTCGGAACCGCCCTCGTGGGCGCCACGGGAGTCGCCGCGTCTCCCGGCTACTACCTGGCAGGGGCCGCCGTCGTCGTGCTCCTGCTGGTGACGCTGACCCGGCTCCCGGAGACCCGCGGCCGGAACGCCTGACCACACCGAATCCCCTGGGGCGCCGTCCCTGTGGCAGCGATCTGCCCGCACCCGGGACGCCGGACATCCATGTCCCGCACAGAGGCCCGTGACCGGGGGCGGGGCCCCAGGGGAGTTCGGCACTCGTCCGACCTGACCTTTCCCCTCGCGGACACCAGCCGTACGGCCGACCGCTCCACCCAGGGCACGGGTGCGTCAGCGGTGTCCGCGAAACCCATCATGCGAAGGAGCGACCGAGCGTGAAGTGCAGCTCAAGGACCGGCATCGAACTCTGGGGGGCCCTGCCGACTCCCTTTCACCCGTCCGGGGAAGTCGATGAATCCGGCCTGCGACGCAATGTGCACCACTGCATCGACGCGGGGCTCGACGGCGTCTACTGCAACGGTCTGATGGGCGAGGGCTGGGCCCTCAGCCACGACGAGCGCAGGCGCATCGTCGAAGTCATCGTCGACGAGGCCGCCGGCCGTCTTCTCGTCACCCCCGTCACCTCGGCGCCCTCGCTCGACGAGACCATCGCCCTCAGTGCCCACGCCCAGCGGGTCGGCGCCGCCTACTCCGTGCTGGAGGTGCCCGCAGCCGCCGATGCGGACCAGGACGTGCTCGATCACTTCGACGCGGTCTTCGCAGCGGTCGACATGCCGTACGTGATCTTCAACCCGGGTAGATCCGGCACACGCGAAAGCACGCTGTCCCTGAAGGCGTTCGCCGCACTGTGCGAGCGTCCGAACGTGAGAATCCTCAAGACAACGGCGGATCCCCACTCCAACAACCAGCTGCGGGACGTCGCGAAAGGAACCGGCGTCCGCGTTTCGGACCCCCTGGAGGAACACTTCTTCGAGAACCTGCTCGAACACGGCCAGGTGCTTCTCTACTGCGACCCGGAAGGCTACCTGTACCAGTCGGCACACCACCGGCCGATCGAGGAGTACATACGCCTCTGCGGCGAGGGCCGCGTCCAGCAGGCGAAGGAGGTCTTCGATTCGCTGTCGGCCGTCCGGCAGGTCTACCGGAAGTGGATCATCGGCCCGCTGGAGAACGGGCACATGCCGAACGCGGCGCTGAAGAAGTGGTGCGAGCTGGTCGGCATGGCCGGCGGATCCGTCAGGCATCCGCTGAAGGAGCTCACCCCCGCCGAGTCCGCCGAGCTGGAGCACGATCTGAAGCAGGCGCTGGAGACCCGCCGTCCGGACTGACCCAGCGCCCACCCCGACACCTGCCTGCCTCCCGCTCACCCCGCTGCCGCCACATCCCAGTACCCCGATGTGACCTGACACGACTCGGCATGCCGTCCTTCACGCCCCTGTGACCTCACGCGGCCCGCCATGCCGTCTTTCCCGCCCCCGTGCCGACCGGCCCGCCACGCTCCGGTACTCGGCAGCCCCACGACCAGCCATCCCCTGCACCAAGGAACCCATGCCATGACCAACCACATCACGCACTGGATAGCCGGCCGGCCCTGGTCCGGCACCGCGGAACGACAGGGTGCCGTCCACGACCCGGCGACCGGCGCGGTGACGGGGCGGGTGGACTACGCGTCGGTCGCCGAGGTCGACCAGGCCGTCAGCGTGGCGAGAGCCGCCTTCACCGGCTGGCGCGGCACATCCCTCGCCAAGCGCACCCAGATCCTGTTCGCCTTCCGCGAGTTGCTGCACGCCCGCCGCGACGAACTGGCCGCGATCATCGTCGCCGAACACGGCAAGGTGCATTCCGACGCCCTCGGCGAAGTGGCGCGCGGCATCGAGGTCGTGGAGTACGCCTGTGGCATCCCGCACCTTCTCAAGGGCGGTTTCACCGAGCAGGCGTCCACCGGAGTCGACGTCTACTCCGTCCGCCAGCCGCTCGGCCCCGTCGCCGTCATCTCGCCCTTCAACTTCCCCGCCATGGTGCCGATGTGGTTCTTCCCCCTCGCCATCGCCGCCGGTGACACCGTCGTCCTCAAACCGTCCGAGAAGGACCCCACGGCCGCGAACTTCCTGGCCGCCCTGTGGAAGGAGGCCGGGCTCCCCGACGGCGTCTTCAACGTCGTGCACGGCGACAAGGCCGCTGTCGACCGGCTCCTGCAGCACCCCGACATCAAGGCGATCTCCTTCGTCGGATCCACGCCTGTCGCCCGTCACGTGTACGAGACCGGCACCCGGTACGGCAAGCGGGTCCAGGCTCTCGGTGGCGCCAAGAACCACATGCTGGTGCTGCCCGACGCCAACCTCGACGTCGCCGCCGATGCCGCTGTCAACGCCGGTTTCGGTGCTGCGGGCGAGCGCTGCATGGCCGTCTCCGTCCTGGTGGCCGTCGACCCGGTCGGCGACGAACTGCTCGAGAAGATCAAGGACCGGATGGCCCGTCTGACGGTCGGCCCCGGGCGCCTGCCGAACTCCGAGATGGGTCCGCTGATCACCGGCGCTCACCGCGACAAGGTCACCTCCTACCTCGACGCGGGCCTCGCGGACGGTGCCACTCTCGCCGTCGACGGACGCGAGCACCCCGTCACCGGCGGCGACACCGCTGACGGCTTCTGGCTCGGCCCCACCCTCTTCGACAACGTCAAGCCCGGTATGTCCGTCTACGACGACGAGATCTTCGGCCCGGTCCTGTCCGTCGTCCGTGTCGCCTCGTACGACGAGGGCCTGGAACTCGTCAACGCCAACCCCTACGGCAACGGCACCGCCGTCTTCACCAACAGCGGCCCTGCCGCCCGCCGCTTCCAGAACGAGGTGGAAGTCGGCATGGTCGGCATCAACGTACCGATCCCGGTTCCGGTCGCCTACCACTCCTTCGGCGGGTGGAAGGCATCCCTTTTCGGCGACACCCATGCCTACGGCGAGGAAGGCGTGAAGTTCTTCACCCGCAGCAAGGCCGTCACCCAGCGATGGCCCGGCCCGACCCATGACGGCATCGACCTCGGTTTCCCCACCAACGCCTGACGGCCGACAAGAGAGCCGCAGACGGTCTGCGGCGGCACAACGGCGCACACGTCGCCCAACGTGATCGGGACACCCCCGGAAGTTGCTGTCCGTGCGCCTGGTTCAGGTGACCGGTTCCGACCGGTCCACTCGACGGCCCGCCCGGTACACCGCTCGGACGTCCCGTATCGCGGTGATGTCGTGCGCCGGGTTGCCGCCGACGGCGAGCAGGTCGGCGTCGTACCCGGGCGCGAGCCGACCCTTGCGGTGCCCCAGCCCGCAGGAGTCGGCCGCCAGTGAGGTCACGGAGACGAGCGCGGCGGTGTTCGTGGTGACCCGCGAGGCGAAGCAGGCGAGGTCCAGGGGCAGGACGTCGTGCGGTTTGAACGGGCCGACCCCGGCGTCGGTGCAGCAGACGACGCGCACGCCACGTGCGTGCATGGCGGCCATGTTGTCCCACATGGCTTCGAGGATCGTCAGCACCTCGGTGGGCATCCCGTCCATCGGTTCGACGACGGTGCAGCCGACGAAGACGCCCGCCTCGGCCATGGCGTCGATGGTTCCCGGATCGGGGCGCACCCCGGAGCCGGTGATGAAGGTGCAGTGTTCGATCCCGTCCACGCCGGCCGTGACCGCGTCGGTGATTCCCGCCGTGCCGTGGGCGTGCGCCGTGACGCGCAGGCCGAGTTCGTGCGCGGTACGGGTGATCGCCCGCAGTTCGGCCAGGGTGTACTGCGCGCTGCCGGGGTCCGAGCCGGCCGTGGTCATGCCGCCGGTGGCCATCACCTTGATGAGATCGACTCCGTGCCGGGCCCGTTCCGCCACCGCGCGGGCGGCCTGCTCGGCGCCGTCCGCCTCGCCGCCGAGATACCAGCAGTGCCCGCCGGTGCAGTCAGTGGGGCTGGTTGGATGCGGCCATGTCTGATGCTTCGCATGTTGAGGGGGCCGGGGCAGCGCCTGCTGAGGCTGGGGATGCGGCTTCGGGGCCCGTGGCGCGGTTGCCGGGGGCGGTGCATCGGGCGTCGGCGCATCTGCACCGGGACGCGACGGTGGGGGTGCGGCGGCAGATGCTGGCCTTGGACGCTGCCCGGTTCGGGGATCGGGAGCTGTCAGCGCGGGTCAACGCCGTACCGGTGGAGGGAGTCTCGACTGGGCCGCTGGGGGAGCCTTGCTCGAGTGCGGATCCTCATCAGGCTTCTGAGGATCAAGCCCCAGATACTCGCACGCGGCAGCGAGCTCATACGCCTTCACCTGCCACAGTGCCCCGGCGATGGCCTCTCGAAATGCATGCGGAGTTACCGAAGGCGGCGAGGTCATCGGACCATGATGGCCGCTCGACACCCCCTGGAAAGACGGCGAATCTCGGACCCGCCGAAGTTCACAAGTAAGGTCAGAACAGCGGAAGTTGCCCTACCAGTCTGGTTGGCAGGGGCCCACCGGGTCATAACGACTCGTTGCCAAGGCCGGGGGGAGTGGGGATGGCGGCAGGGCGGCGGCGCTCGTTGCGCGTCGGCCGGTGCCGCCGCGCTGCGCCGCCGTTTCATTCAGGACTTCGGGCAGCACCCGTGAAGGTGAGGTAATCGAACGAGGACGCCGACGCCCATGTCGTCACGGCTCGCTGAGGGCGCGAGCCCGACGGCCGGGCGGATGGCTCGGGTCAGGCGTTCTGCTTCTGCGGGTGCAGGTCGAGTGTGATGTGCGGGTCGAGCGCGTGCAGGAAGTCGGGGGCGTCAAAGATCTCGCCGGCGGAGACGACGCCCACGGTCTTGGTGCGGCCGGTCAGGACGCGCTCGAGGGCCTCGGAGACGAGGGGCGCGGTAACGGCGTAGATGTCCTGGCCGCTGGCCGTGGCCCGGCGTTCGGTTCCGCCGGAGCGGACGACGACGTCGACGAGGAAGGTCTGGTTCGAGCGCCCGCTCCCGTCGGTGGCGGTCGGCGCCGGCGTCTGGGGAGCGGCGACGTCTCGGGCCGCCTCGGCGGTCATGTAGGTGGTCACGTCGGGGATGGAGAGGTGCTGGGGGACGGTGACGACGTCCGCCATCGTAAACTCCCCGATGACCGGCCGGGATCCCATCGGTTCCGGGAAGGTCCACTCCAGGGTGGGCGCGGCGTCGGTGCGGTGCTCCCACTGTCCGCCGCTGTAGCGCAGGCGGTGGTTGCCACGTCGCTCGCGGGAGACCGCGCCCGAGAGCCGGGTACCGGCGGTGGGGTGCCAGTTGCTGAGCGCATAGGCGATGTGTGCCTCGTCGGCCGCGGTCCAGTCGCCCATCGCCGCGGTGGCCAGTAGGTCGCCGAGGCCGCCGAAGAAGGCCATGGCCGGGACGATCACCGCTCCCGCGTCCCGGGCCCGCTCGCGGTAGTGGGCGAAGGTGTCGAGGTTGGCCTCAAGCTCGGCGGCCACGTCCAGGTAGGGGATCTTCGCGCGGAGCGCTGCCTCGATCACGGGGCCGGTGGTCGAGGCGAAGGGCCCGGCGCAGTTGATGACCGCCGCCGCTCCCGCCAGGGCCCGGTCCAGGGAGGCCGGGTCGTCGACCGACGCCACCCGGGCCTCCAGCCCGTGCTCCTGGGCCAGCTCCTCCAAGGTCTGCGCATTGCGCCCGGACAGCACCGGGACGAACCCACGCGCGGCCAGCTCCGCGACCACGAACCGCCCGGTGTGACCGTATGCGCCGAACACCGTCACCAGCTGACCTGACCCCATGAGGCTACTCCCGTGTACTCGAACGCCCGCAGCGAGGTCCATCCGCTGCGGCCTGACACCCACATCCTGGCCCTCCGGCAGCACCCCGCGCGAGCGTCGGAAACGACATGCCCCGTACAGTTTCGGACATGCCTGCTGTTGCGCTGGCCGTCACCGACGGCATGCTCCACTACGAACTGTCCGTGGCCGTCGAGGTCTTCGGAGCCGACCTGACCCACATCGTGGACCCCTGGTACGACTTCTCCCTCTGCGGAAGCGGTCCGGTGCACGTCGGCCGCTTCCGCCTGGAACCTGACCACGGACTCGACCACCTCGCGCACGCGGACACAGTGATCGTCCCCGGCTGGGCCGACACCGACCGCGACCCGCCCGCCGAGCTGGTTGAGGCGGTGCGTGCGGCCCACGCGGCCGGTGCCCGAGTGGCTTCACTGTGCACGGGCGCCTTTGTCCTGGGCGTGGCAGGACTGCTCGACGGCCGGCGCGCCACCACACACTGGGCCCACACGCGGGAACTGGCCCGGCGCCACCCGGCGGCCACCGTCGATCCGGACGTCCTCTACGTCGACAACGGCGACGTCCTCACCTCCGCGGGCAAGGCCGCCGCCATGGACCTGTGCCTGCACCTGGTCCGCCTCGACCACGGCTCGGCCAACGCCAACAAGATCGCCCGACGCCTGGTCATCCCACCCCACCGCGACGGCGGCCAGGCCCAGTTCATAGCCACCCCCCTCCCCGCCCCAGGCAACCACCCCCTGGGCGAGCTCTTCCCCTGGGCGCTCGAGCGGCTGGACCAGCCCCTGACCGTGGAGGACCTGGCCCGCCAGGCCCGCATGAGCTCACGCCACCTCGGCCGCCACTTCAAGCACCTCACCGGCACCACGCCACTGCAATGGCTCCACACCCAGCGCATTCGCCACGCCCAGGAACTACTGGAGACCACCGACGCCACCGTGGACACCATCGCCGCGACCACCGGCATGGGCACCGCCACCACCCTGCGCCGCCACTTCCACCGCAGCGTCGGCGTCCCGCCCGACACCTACCGCCGCACCTTCCGTCCCCAACTGAAGGAGTAGTTCCAAGGCCCCGGCGGCCAATCGAACAGCGCCAATGCACGGTGCCGTCCGAAGTGGTGAACCCAGCACCGTGACGACGTCGGGCAACCGGCCTGCGGCCTCGCTCCGGGGTTGCTCAAGCGTCCTGAAGTCCCCGGCCATCCGGCGGCGACAAGCCGCTGGAGGCACATCTCGTCGATTGCCGGCTTCGGTCATGACCGAAAAGGCGGAGCCCTATGCCACTTCTGGCAGACGGTCGAGGCGATCGCGGTGCACCGTGGTCATTTCGAGACGCTCCGCACCGAGGTTCTCCTCCAGGTGATCGATCCGGGCGGTGCCAGGGATCGGGAGGATGACGGGTGAGTGGCCGAGGAGCCAGGCGAGCGCTACCTGCGTGGGGGTTGCGTCGAGCTCGGTCGCCACAGAGACGACCTCGGCCTTCGCCCCTGACTTGCCCCAGGCGACGGGTCGCCACGGCAGGAACGCGATTCCTGCCGCTTCGCAGGCCGCGAGCACCGGCTCATGCTCGCGGTCGAGCAGGTTGTACCGGTTCTGCACGCTCGCGACGTCGACGATCTCCCGTGCTTGGTTGAGTTCGTCGACGGTGACCTCGGACAGTCCGATCCGGCCGATCTTGCCCTCGGCCTGCAGATCCCGCAGCGTACCGACCTGGTCGGCGAGCGGCGTCTCGGGGTCGATGCGGTGCAGTTGAAGAAGCTCGATCCGCTCAACACGCAGTCGGCGGAGCGCCTGCTCGACCTGCTCCCGCAGCACGACAGGCCGCCCGTCGAGCTTCCACTCGCCTGAGGAGCCCGATCGAGCAACGCCAACCTTGGTGGTGATCAGCAGTCCATCCGGGTAGGGGTGCAGAGCCTCAGCCAGGAGTTCCTCATTGGCTCCCCCGCCATAGAGATACGCGGTGTCGATCAGCGTGACACCCAGCTCGACGGCCCGCCGGGTGACCGCGAGAGAGGTCTCGCGGCCCAGACCCGGTTCCGTCGGCAAGTGCATTGCCCCGAACCCCAACCGCCGTACTTTCAGATCCCCGCCGATACAGAACGCAGTCGATGTCACGTGCTGTCTTCCCCCTCACTCAAGCAGCAACGCTAACAGCGCAGTTGGGCACGGCACGCGTCCACCAGCAAGGATCGGCCACCGATCAGAACAACAGCTACCTGATCGACGACGGACTCGGTTCAGTAACACGCGCTCAGCTTGTCCTACCTTCCAAGCGTGGGTCAGAGCTGGTCATTCGTAAGATCGGCGGACCCGGGCGGGGGTGAGTCGGCCGGGCTCGGCCGGCTTCTCCCAGGGGCGGCGGAGGTCGGCGGCCAGCGGGCGGGCGAGGCGGAGTTGGGTGTGGGCGGCGATGACCAGCCAGGTCCATCGGTCCGCCGCCTCGGGTGTGCGGAGCTTCGGGCGGATCAACGTGCCTTCGATGACGGGGAGTTCGTCGGTGTGGTCGATCCATGCCGAGCGGTGGTCAGAAGGGGATGGATGCGGTCCCAGGCCATCGCGCGAGCAGTGCCGTATCGGTCGGTGACCTGCACGGTTGCGGTATCCGGATCGCCCCAGGTCTCCGATTCGGCGAAGCGGAACTCCCTGCCGTGCTTCGGCGGGCGCCCGCCCTGCGGCGGTGAGATCCACGGCACCGGGACGGGCTTGCGCATCACGCGCTCAGTGCGCATCCGCCCGAGGACCTCCACCGGCAGTCCTTCCAGCAGATAGGCCATGCGCGGGGCGTCGTAGCCGGCGTCGAAGACGACCAGGATGTCGCGGTCGCCCGGCTGCCACCGCCCGATGCCGATCAGGTCCTCGACCACCCGGCGGACCTGGGCCGCGGTGGCCTCGGCGACATCGTCGGCCGGCCCCAGCCGCAGCACTTTCAGGATCTGGCACCACGAGGTCCGGCCCGACTCCAGCGCGGCGACGAACGAGTAGGGCCAGCCGGGCACGAACTGGTCCGACGAGCGTCCGCTGCGGCCGTAGACGTGGCAGAACAAGCGGTCCGCGCTGGTCTGCGCGTCGGGGCGGAGCCAGTGGGTGACGTCGACGGCCAGGACCAGGCGCCCGTAGGCGACCTTGGGCTGCGGCAGCCCGGCCAGCACCTGCCGCAACCGGGGCACATCCACGTTCCCGCAGTTGAGCGCGTCGTACATCGCGCCGTGCCCGCGTCGGTGCTCGGCCGTCAGGGTGAGGTCCACCGGTGTGGTCACCGGCCCGTCGGTGCACAGTTTGGTCGGAGCACAGGATCAGACGGAGGCCGTGTTCACGTCCCAGGGATCCCCGTACGAGCGATCACGTTCGGGGCATCGTTCGAGGTCGGACCATAAGGAACAAGCTGAGGCGCATACGGAACGAGGGCCCGGGCTCACTGCCGGGGCCCTCGTCCGCGTATGTGTCCTGGGTGCCGTTACGCGTAGAACGGCCCCGGCGTACTCCAGGTCGTGTTGCCGAAGACGTTCGCGTCGTCGATGGTGACGCTGACGTTCGTGACCTTGAGGCCGTACTGGGCGGGTGTCGTGCCGTCGGGGCAATTCACCTGCACGGGCGCGAAGTTGACGTAGAAATGCGGCCCGTGCTCGCCGGAGTAGTTCCGGTGCGCGTAGAGGATGTAGTTGCTGTCGGGCTCGTAGTACGTCGCCGACAGGGGCTGCTGCTGGGTACGGACCACGAAACTGGTGCTGTGGTCGAACGTGCCGTCCGCGCGCAGACAGCCGAACTTGCGGGCCGTGTCGGCGTATGCCTGGAAGTAGCCGCCAGTGCTGCTCAGGCCCGCGATGTAGCCGGGCTGGTTGCGTACGTTGTGCAGTGTGACGCTCAGCTTGAAGCCGCCGCAGCCTGGCGTCGGGTCGTAGTCGTGGTAGATGAGCTGGCACTTGCGGTCGCCGAAGTAGGCGGTGGGATCCGGGTTGTAGGGCTGGGGCACCACAGCGCCGTAGAACTTGACGGTCGCGGAGATACCGCCGTCGGTGGCCGCCGGGATCTCGACCGTGGTGGTGGCCTGGGCGGTTCCTGTACCGACCAGGACGAGCAGGGCCCCCGCCAGTAACGCCGTGGACAGCCGCCCCAGCGCTCTGCGCATGCTTCGCATGTGTGACTTCCCCCCTGTGCACGTGGTGCACGCTCACATGAACAGTGACCCTGGGCACGCTATCCACCCCTCCGCTCCCACAACCGGGAAACGTCCCAGCCCTCACAACCGGAACGGATGGTCAAGGCCGCCGACGTTGTCCTACACAGCGATCGAGTCGCGTATCCCAATTAGCGGTCGAGTCGTCGCAGGGCTCCGGGCGGCCAAGTTCTTTGAGCCATCGAACGGCGACAAGCTCGCAGCCATACCCAGAACCCCTGGGTCCGCCGATCTTACGAATGACCAGCTCTGACCCACGCTTGGAAGGTAGGACAAGCTAAGTGCGCGGGCCGCGTCATCGAGCTGGTCGAGGGCATCCTCGTCGGCGAGGGTGAGGCCGAGCCGGTCCGCCATTGCGTGGCGGACGATCGCCACGGCGTCACCGATTGGCTGGTCGATGTTGAACTGCAGACCGGCCAATGCGAGGTTGTGCAAGCGGGCGATGCCGAGCATGGTCTGGTGAATGCCGTTGCCCTTGAGTCGGCAGGCACGGAGGATCTTCCAGCCGGTTCCCTGATAGCCGCCGTCGGCGATGGTTGGGGCGCCGCGGCAGGTCCTGTCGACACCGGACTCCGTGAATGCCCGGCAGTCGTTGCGGCTGCCGGGCGGCGGGAGGCCGACCGCCACGACCAAGCGGCTATTGGCGTCGATGACGACCTGCAGGTTCGTCGAGTACCGGTAGTTCTTGCTGGACGCGGCGACGCTGCGGTCGCGCGTGGGCACCAGGGTGCCGTCGACGATGTAGACGGTGTCCCTGCGCGGCCGGCGGGCTGGCGAGATGGCCAACAGGGGCATCAGGTGATCGAGGATGCGATCGGCTGCGGACTTCGAGACGCCGAACAGCGGCGCCACCTGCCGTAACGTGAGGTTGGTCCGCCAGTACGTGGCTACCAGCAACACCCGGTCGGCCAACGGCAGCCGCCAGGGCCGGCCCCGCTGAACGTCACCACCACGACGCCGCACCAGAGCCACCAGCCTGGCGAACTGCACCTCAGTCAGCCCGGAGAACGGCTCGATCCACTTCGGATCATCCGCTGAGATCACCCCACCCATGCCCAGCCGACGCACCGGCTGCCCCACCGGTTACGGGACAACCTCTAGAGCTGGCAGCCTCGACAACCGCGACGATTACCGCGCCCCCGGCGTGCGCGTGAACGCCCGCTAGGCCGAGGAAGCCGAACGTGAGCACGCCGGCCGGGCAGGTGTTGAAGAGGGGGCCATCCTTGGTACTGATCAGGAGCGGTTGGCCGCAGTGTTACGCGGGCCGGACGAGAAACGGCTGTCTCGGTGAGGCTGTGCAGGCCGGTGTCCGAGGGTTCTTCTCGTTGTGCGGTCAGGCCGTCCTGCTGAACACCAGTGGATGGGGTAGCAGGATTTCGGCAAGGTCCCCCACACGAAAGTGATGCCTATTCCCATGGCAGAGACACGAGACGTCGTTGAACTCATTCTCCAGGACCACCGGAAGATGGAGGATCTCTTTCGCCTGATGCGAAGCGTCGAAGCCGACAGGGCTGCCGCTCTGCGGGAATTCTCCGATCTGCTGATCGCGCACGCACTGGCGGAAGAGGCGAAGGTCTATCCCGCACTCAAGCGCTACAAGAAGATCGACGACGAAGAGGTGGAACACGGCGAGGAGGAGCACGAGGAGGGCAACAAGGCACTCCTGGCGCTCCTGGAAGTCGACGAGGTCGGCTCGCAGGAGTGGGACGAGAAGCTGGAAGAACTCGTGCAGGCCGTCACCCACCACGCCGACGAGGAGGAGCGCACCATCCTCAACGGAGCGCGCGAGAACGTGGCCATGGAGCGCCGCGAGGAGCTGGGCGGGGCATTTGTGGACGAGCGCGAGCGCCGGCTGAAGGCAGGCTGCGGTTCTGTTGACAACGTGCGCCGCATCGTCGGCTCCTGACCGCAACCCGTGCCACGCCCCCGGACGATGGGCGCTGGGAGGAGGGTGGCCGTGACCTTCCGGTTCCCGCGCGGTTCCTTCCTGGGTGCAGGGCGACGGCCGTAGGCAGATCTGGGTCCTCACGGCTGCGCCCTGACTTGCGGGTGACCTGTCGTCTGGCGAGCGCGCGGTGCGGGATGTCGGGGTGGCTGGGGTCCGGTGGTTTGGAGGTGCAGGTTCCACTGCTTCACCGGGCCCCGGCTATGTGGCCGGCTCCCGGGAAGGCGGTAGTTGCACCGTTTGCCCGAAAGAGATGTCCTGATCCGGGACATGCCTGTGGGCCCCGGACGTATCCGGAGCCCACAGACATGCTGCTGCTTGGCGGATTACCAGCGATACCAGCGGCCCCTGCGGCCGCCTGTGTCCGCGGAGCGCATGACGAAACCCAGCAGCCAGACGACCAGCACGATGACGGCGATCCACCACAGTGCCTTCAGCGCGAAACCCGCGCCGAAGAGGATCAGAGCCAACAGAAGAACGAGAAGCAGGGGAACCATAGTTATCAACCTCCGTCGCTCCTCGTGCCCGGTGAATGCAAGGACACACGCTCGATTTCCCCGGTTTCTTCACCGTACTTTCGGGCACTTGACCCAGTTTCTCCTGGCGTTCACCTCACCGCCGGGCCGCTGGGCGACTGTCGGTTCGTCGAGTTCCAGGCAGAGTGGCCGCAGGCACCGGCGGTACGGGACACGATCGACGCCTTCCGCCGGCTCACGATCGACTAACACCCTGCTGCTGCCCGTTGGTCTGGACAGCCACGGAATCGCCAGCCCGGCCAGTCCTGCTCGGATACCTCCCAGGCCTCGACCAGGGCGTTCGCCCCCGCGACTCTCCGCCGGTCGGTCAGTGCCGCCATCCGAGGTGGCCGGTTGACATATTTCAGACCGGTGTGAGGCTGGAGAAGAGGCGGTTCCGCCGCCGTATCGCGTAGAGCCTGGCAGTGCCGCCCATCGGGTCCAGTCACCCACCAGTACGCGGCGGCGACAGATGAGCCTGACCCCTGCTCCGTAGGGGACAGCTCCGGGGACGCGAAGTGAGGCGATCGAATGGACCGGGTTCCCGAGGTGGCCGTGGCGTCGGACTCTGCACCGCCTATGCACTGGCCGAACGCGGAACGACGGCGCGGGTCTACGAAAGCGGCGTTCCAGGCAACGGGCAATCCGGTGGCGAGTCCCGCATATTCCGTCACGCGCACGACGACGCCCGCCTGGTTGAATTCACCCGGCAGGGCCGCGCCGTCTGGGACGAGTGGGCCGACCGGTGGGGCGCCGAACTGATCTCCCAGGATGGAGTAGTCGCCCTGGGCGGTCCCGTTCCTGGGAGACTTCGCATCTTGCAGGATGCCGGCGGCATACCGGTTCGGACCGTGGACAGCGCCGAGCTTCAGGCCAGCATGCCGCTGCTCGCGGACTACCGCGGTCCCGCGATGCTTGATGAGCACGGCGGTGCCATCCGCACCCGTGTCGCGGTCGAGTGCCTGGCCGATGCGCTGGGTGACTCTGTGGTCACCGACGAAGTCCTCTCGCTGCATCCCACGGGCCGCGGCACGGTGGAGGTGCTCAGCGCCGTCGGCCGCGAAGAGTACGCAAGCGTCGTGGTATGCGCGGGCTTGGGTACCGCGCGGCTGGCGCGCAACGTGGGGCTTTCGCTCCCCATACGGTCGGCAGCCCACGTCCGCCTCACCTTCCAGGTCAGGGGAGCGCCCCCTGAACGGGTCGCATGTCTGCAGGACAGCAGCGGCGACTTCGGGGAGGTTGGCGTCTACGCAGCCCCCTACCCGGGCAACAGCCGATATGCGGTGGGCCTCAGCCAAACGGTCGAGGTGCGGGAGGACGGCAGCGTCGTGGACCCCGAAGCACTGGCGGCACTCAGCGACCGCGCCCGCGCGTACGTCTCCCGCGCTTTGCCCCGCCTCGACCCCGAGCCCGTCGAGCACCTGCACTGCTGGGTGACAAGCCTGCCGTGGAGCGAAGACGGCATAGCGGTCTGGGAAGCCGACAGAGTCTTTTTCGCCGCCGGGCACAACCTCTTCAAACAGGCACCTCGCCTGGGACGGGCATTGGCCGGCGCGGCCATGGCCGAAGAACTCGAGGAGAACCTGCGTCCGGCGGCAGCACTCGGCCAGCCCCGCTGAGCGCCCCAACAGCTGGGACCATGTCGCTGGACGCCCTGCGGTACGCCCCCGGCCGCGTCGCCGCCGCCTGCGGGCGCCTGGGACGCAGGGGACGCAGGTCTCGCCGCCGGGCTGGGCGCGGCCGGCTCGAGGTGAACTGGCCGTCGATGACGACCTCCTTGCCGGCGACCTCGGCTCCTGCAATACGTAGATGCGTGCGGATGCTCGGCCACGAGGTGAGTCGGCGTCCGCGCACGACATCGGCCTCCACCAGGTTCCACGGGCCGTGGCAGATCGTGGCCACGGGCTTCTCCGAGTTCACGGAGGCCTTGACGAAGCCGACGGCCTCCTTGTTCATGGTGTGCCGCCGGGCACAGGGCGTCGTAGTCGTCGGCGGAGGCGCGAGGGATGTGAGGAGGGCGCGGATTGGTGCAGTCGTGCTTGCCGCCGACGGCGTCCAAGTCTTTCCCCCCCCAGAACGAGGACGGGACGTTCCGCCCGCGGGCGGCGAGCCGGCGTCACTGCCGAACTTCTTGAGGACAGCAGCATGTCGCTGACGCCGACGGGTGGAAGAGTTACAAGGCCAACCGCTCTCCCAGCGGCAACACCAAGCTGCACACGGTGGCTGGGACGGTGATCGTCTGGGCGCTGGGGGAGCCGCTGCCGGAGCCTGTGGGGCGGGCGCTGGACGCGGCGGCCGTGCAGCGGCGCTCCCGTCGGCGGAATGCCCCGGACGCGGAAGTCGGGTAGAGCGCCGTGGCCGGGGCGTGGGTCAGGGGGCCAGGGCCTGTTCGACGGTGGGATGGCAGCCGATGACCTGGTCGAGGCCGACGAGCTGAAGGACCCGCAGCACCGATGCCTGGGCGCCGGCGATACGCAGGCATCCCTGAGCGTCACTCATGCTCTGGTGGGCGGAGATGAGGACGTTGATGCCGCTGGAGTCCATGAAGGTCACGCCGCTGAGGTCCACCACGGTCCGCGGCCGTGTCACGCTGGCGTAGGACAGCAGGGCGTCGGTGAGCTCGTTCTTGACCGTGTGGTCGATCTCGCCGCGCAGCGTGACCACCCGAACGTCGTCGACGACGGTGTGGTCGATCGACAGGCCGGGCCGGGCTGCTCCGTGGGTGTCTGTCATCGTTTCCTCGACTGCGCTCGCTGATGGGGCTCGGAGCCCCCGACGCCATGTGCGTGGGCAGCCTGCCCCGATACTACGGTGAACACCCGTTCGGCCCTCTGCGTATCCGAGCTCATGGGGCGTGCGGACCAGAGTCCGGGGTACGCGCAGGCGGGTGAACGGGGGAAAAGGGTGGATCTGGCGGAATCAGTCCCCGATGGTGAGGACAGCGTGATGCCTGGCGCCCCTCCGATACAGGACACCGTCGCCCTGGACGGTGACGGATCCTGCATCGCCGAGGCACGCCACCGCGCGGTGGACTTCCTCGCCCGCGTCCAGGCCGAGCACGGCCTGCCGGTGTCCGCGCGCGCGATGGACCTGACCCAGCTGGTGGTCAGCGAACTCGTCACCAACGCCCTCAAGTACGCTCCCGGGCCGGTGCTGATGGAACTGCGCATCGCCGGGGACCTGGTGGAAGTAGTCGTCTGGGACAGCGATCCGATCCTGCCGGTGGCCCGGGCCACTGATGCGGGCAGAGTCGGGCAGCACGGACTGGAGATCGTCATGGCCGTCGCCCAGGGCTTCGAGGTCCAGCGGGAGCCGGTCGGTAAACGCGTCACCGCTCGCATCGCCCTGCCCGACGACCCTGGCGGGGACATCACCGGACACCGCCCCCAGTAGGAGCCGGCGTGCTCCCCGTGACCCCACCGTCTTCCTGGCCGCCGCGAAGCGCCGGGCTACAGGGGGCGACGTCGGCGGGGGAGGGGTCGGGGCGGGTGCGGTGCCAGCGTGCGGGGTGTCGCCACCGGCCGGAGGCGTCGCGGGCGACGTCGACGCCGACTTCCGCCACCAGCTCGGGTTCCACCAGCGTGGCGTTCAGCTTTTCCTGGCTGCCCTATCCGGCGGAGAACGACCAGCCTGTCCACGGATGACCGTGCCGCCCCGGAGCGAGCAGGCCGGTGACCGCCGCACCTGCCGCTTGGGCGAGGGTGGTGATGCGGCCGACGTACTGAAGGCGCCCTTCGGTGTCGTACCTGCCGAGCAGCAGCGTGCGGGGAGCGGCTGGGGAGCCGGTGATCGCGCCGACGATCGCCCCGCTCGTCTCGCGGACCCACTGGTGGAGTGTCGGTATTCGAGGGTTGCAGCATTCGCCCGCAGGGCGAGCACTCCCACACCCGGTCGCGGTGACAAGGCGTACAGCTCTCACCGCAGCGGGCGCTGTCTGCGCGAAGACGCCGGATCAAGAAGAAGAGACGACCTCTTGCGGTGAACCCGCGCCGGCGCCCGCGCTCCGGTGCGGGCCTTCGTCCTCTGCCACCGCGTCGTACGGGCCCATCACGGCAGCGGCAATCCTGCACGACAGAAGGCTCACCCGGCGCTACGAGGTCCACGAAGCCGGTACGGCACCGATCTGCTGCACCACCCCAAGGTGGTCGGGCTGGCCCCCTTCGCCGACGATCCGGCCGTCGGCCATGTAGTAGAAGCTCATGGCCTGCACCGAGATCGTGGTGCCGAAGTGTCACCTGATGACCACCGGGTGACCGCCACTTGCCGGGCGCATTGTCGGATCCCAGGAAACGATGGGGGACGTCACCGCGAGCAACCAGCCGCCGAAGCCCCGCGCGAACAGCCGAACCGCGCTGGAAGGACGTGCCATGACCGCCACCGCTCCCAAGGCCCCAACTGCACCAGGAGTGCGGTCCTGGTGGGGAATCCCGTACGCCACCGCCGAGCGATACCACCGACCCATGGTCGCGGACTTCGATCCGGACCGCCCCCATGACCGCAAGGGCGTCGTTTCCGTCCAGCCCGACAGCGGCGACTGGCTCGAGGCGGACAGCGGGATGGGCGAGGACTGCCTGAACCTGAACGTGTGGGCTCCCGAGCAGCCGGCCGGGGAGGCGCTGCCGGTGGCCGTGTACGTTCACGGCGGCGGATTCGAGTACGGCGCGAACACCCAGATCACCTCCAACGCCGCCGATCTCGCCGCGACGGGGCGAGTGGTGGGCGTGTCGGTCAACTACCGGCTCGGCGCGCTGGGCGCGCTCTCGCTGTCGCAATACGGCGGGCGGCTCGCCGAGGCCAGCAACCTGTTCCTTCAGGACATCATCGCCGCGCTGACCTGGGTCAAGCGGAACATCGCCCACTTCGGCGGCGACCCCGACCAGGTCACGGTCTACGGCCACAGCGCCGGCGCCTACTCCACCTTCGGCTTGCTCGGCGCATCCTCCGCCAACGGCCTGTACCGGCGCCTGGCCGGATTCTCCGGCGGGCCCGCTCGTATCGTCCCGGTCTGGTGGGCGGAGGAGCTCGCGCACCGGTTCGTCACCGAACTCGGCGTCGCGGACAACCCCGACAAGCTGATCGACCTCGACGCGACTGCCCTGATGGCCGCCCTGCGCAAGGTCTGTCCGACGGACCTCGGAGTCCGCGGCGGGGTGGACAACCAGGCCACCGGCGTCGTCCTGGACACCGGACAGCCCGGCGCGGTGGTGCACGCCCACCCCATGGATGTCCTCGCCTCGGGCTCCCACCGTGACGTCGACGTGCTGCTGAGCATGGCCAGTGACGACATGGGCTGGTGGGTGGCGAACGACCTCGACCGCTTCGACCCGCACACCCTCGACCGTGTCACCGACGAGGTCGCGGGGTGGCGCATTCCCCGTTCCCGCGCGAAGAAGATCGTCGATGCCCACGACCAGGGCGGCCGCACCCCTGCCGAGGTGCGCGCCGCGCTCATGGCGGACTACCTCTTCGCGCTCCCCGCGGGCCGCGGCGCCCTGGCGCACGCCGCCGCGGGCGGCGACGCCCATCTCCTGGTGATCGGGCCGGCCGAGGGCGCGCCCGCCGTGCACGGCACCGAGATGTACGCCCTGGTCGGCCAGGAAATGCCGGGCCGCAGCTCGGATCAGGCCGAGCGTGACACGCGGATCCGCGACATCGTGCTCGACTTCGTCGCCGGTGAGCGGGCCCGTCTGTGGCCCGCCGTCACGGACCGGCTCACTTCGGGAAGCGTCGGGAACCTGCCCTTCGATGCGGGCGCCCACTACCAGGCGGCCCTCGAGCTGTGGGAGAACATCGACCGCCCCTGACGGTCACCGGGCGATACCGAGATACGCAACGGCGCAGGGTCACCACTGACTGATCACCCGGGTACCTGTGCCTGGAGTCCCGGCTCCGCCTTCGCATTCCCGGGGAGAACAGAGCTAGGAGTTCGGCATGAGCCAATCGGCAGCAGCCGGCGGCGCCGCACAGGCGACGATGCGGGCCGTCGTCGTCACCCGGCCCGGCGGCCTCGACGCACTGGAGATCAAGGATCTGCCGGTGCCCGTACGCAAGCCCGGCTGGGTGCGGATCAGAGTGAAGGCGTTCGGTGTCAACGAGTCCGAGGTCACCACCCGCAAGGGCGAGTCGGACGCGGTGGTCACCTACCCGCGAGTGCCCGGCATCGAGGGCGTCGGCGTGGTCGACGAGGCCGACGAGGACAGCGAACTGCGGCCGGGACAGCAGGTGGCCACGATGATGGGCGGCATGGGCCGCTCGTACGACGGCGCGTACGCCCAGTACGTGACCGTCCCCGCGGCACAGGTCATCCCGTTCGAGACCGGCCTGCCGTGGGAGATCGTCGGCGCGCTGCCGGAGATGTTCCAGACCGCCTACGGATCGCTGACCACCGGCCTGGACCTCAAGGCCGGGCAGACGCTGCTGATCCGCGGCGGCACCTCCACGGTCGGGCTGAGCGCGGCCACGATCGCGAAGGACCTCGGAGCCACCGTGCTGTCCACCACCCGCAGCCCGGAGCGGGCCGGGGTACTGCGGGCCGCGGGCGCCGACCATGCCCTCGTCGACAGCGGCACGATCGCCGACCAGGTGAGCGAGCTGATGCCGGAGGGTGTCGACGCCGTACTGGAGTTGGTGGGCTGCTCGGTCCTCGCCGACACCCTCCGCACCGTCCGCCGGCGCGGCACGGTCTGCTTCACCGGAGCCCTGGCGGGCCAGTGGACGATCCCCGATTTCACCCCGTTCATGATCCCCAACGGGGTGCGGCTGACGTCCTACGGCGGTCAGGCCACCGACCTCCCGGCCGACGTCTTCGCCCGCCAGCTCCAGGCCATCGCCGCGGGAAGCCTCGAAGTCCCGGTCGCGAAGGTCTACCACGGCCTGGAACAGGTCCGTGACGCTCAGGCCGACGTCGAGTCCGGCAGCACGCCGGGCAAGCACGTCGTCGTCCTGAACGACTGAGACCTGGGCAACTGAGAAACGACACCAACGACCCACGATGCGCGCCGGTCGACAACGGCCGGCCACAGCAGCCGTAAAGAGGAACTGGCACAGGAACTGATACGGGACGGCCGTGGCCGTGCGGGGCAAATGGCCGGCCAGCCCCGAACCTCGATGGTAAGTGGATCGACTTGCCATCGCGATGGTGTGGAAGTTACCTTCGCGGGGTCCGTGCCGAACTGAAGCTCGTACCCCGATGAACATGGTGTACGTGTCGGCCGCAGACGATCACTCCGACTACACCCCAGAGGGCAGGACCCATATGAAAATCCGACTGACCGCCGGAGAGGCCGTCCTCAACGCAACCCTCGAAGACAACGCGACGGCACGTGACTTCGCCTCACTGCTCCCGCTGACGCTGCAGATGAACGACCTGTTGAAGCGCGAGAAGTACGGTCACCTACCCCGGTCTCTCGCCGCAGGAGGCACGCCGCAGTCCAGCTACGAGATCGGCCACATCATCTACTGGTCACCCGGTCCCGACATCGCCATCTTCTACGACCACGACGGCCAGTCCATCCCCGACCCCGGCATCATCGTCCTCGGCGAGATCGACTCGGGGGCCGATGCCTTCAAGAAGTACGACGGCACGGTCGACGTCACCATCGAGGCCGGCGACTGAGACCCAGCCGGAAACCACCGAGATCGTCACCAACGAGAGGAGGGGACCACCTCCCGGGCCTCGCCATCGGGGTGACCGGCGGGCGTCGCCTCCCGCCTCGCCGCACGACTCATCGAACAGGGCGACCAGGGCGTGGGCCTTCACCGCCATAGCGAGCAGGCGCACACCCTGGAATCCGACGGAATAGAGCCGTTCCCGGCGACCTGACGTCGCTCGGCGTGGACACTCCAGCGGCCCGTCTGCAAGGTGCCGACGCAGTCGTCTTGACCGCGGGCGCGAGCGGAGCCGGCCCGCGACAGGCGGGCGCTGTCGACGGGCAGGGCGTGGAAATCGCGGCAACCGCCGCAGCGGAGGCAGGAGTTGGCCGGTTGCTCCTCATTCCCGCCTTCCCGTGCGCGGCCCGCCCCACCGGACACGTGTCCCTTCGTAGTGGGTGGAACATCAGGAGAAGCCTATGAGCGCGCCAGGACGCCGTCGGGATGCGGCGCAGAACCGGACCCGGATACTGGAGGCCGCCCGCGCAGCCGTTGCCGAGTCCGACGACGTCCCCCTCAACGAGATCGCCAAGCGCGCCGGTGTAGGACAGGGAACGCTCTACCGGCACTTTCCCAACCGCGAGGCGCTCCTCGCCGAGGTGTACCGGCGCGATGTCGAAGAACTCGTGGTCGCCGCCTCCGCTCTGCTGGCGGGACACGAGCCTGTGGAAGCTTTGCGTCACTGGCTCGACCGAGTGATCGACTACGCCGAGATCAAGCGCGGCGTCCTGGCAGCGCTTGAGGCGGCGGCGTGGCAGGACCTTGCCGCCCACAGCCGCAACCCCATCGAGGGCGCCCTCGGTCACCTGCTGGATGCCGGGAAAGCGGCAGGTTCCATCCGCGCAGGCGTGGACGCCCACGGGGTCCTCCTGCTCATCGCATACCTCGGCCGACTGGACCGGGACGAGTGGGAATCAAGGGCACGGCCTCTGATGAATGTCATCCTCGACGGTCTTGCCCGACAAGACGCAGACCGGTGAGGCAGAGGACTGGCCAGAATCGTCTGGCAGTTCACCAAGCGGAAATGACCGGGCACTGCTAATGGGGCGTTCACGCAGACCGCGAAGGGAGCCATCGCCTCTTGAGGGGCACGGGACCTGCGCCGCCGGGATTCCGTCACGCGTCGGTTCTCGATGCGCGGGCCGCGAAGGCGGCCGGGGTGAGACCGGTGCGGCCGCGGAAGAAGCGGCCGAAGTTCGCGGGATCGGTGAAGCCGAGGTGGACAGCCACAGCCCGGGCGTCCCACCGGGCACCTCCCAGCAGGCGCCGGGCTTCCAGCAGGCGCCGCTCGTCGATGAGTTCACGTACCCCCTTGCCGGTGGCGTCCCGGGCGGCACGGCTGAGGGTGCGGACCGAGCAGCCGAGCAACTCGGCGTAATCCGCTGCTTGATGCAGTTCGCGGAAGTGCAGCTCCAGGGCGTCCAGGAAGCGCCCGTACCTGTCCGCGCGGCCGGTGCCGGCCGTGGCCGTGCCGATGGGGGTGATGTCCGGGGAGTTGGCCAGGCGCAGCAGCAGCGATTCGAGCAGGCTGCGCCGCAGGGCGTGGTGGATGTCGAGGGGGCGGCGCCCCAGTGCGCGGTGTTCGTCCAGGAGTTGGAGTGCCGTCTGCTGGAGCCAGGCGGTGTCGTCGGGGTGCGGGCTGAGCACGGCGGGGGCCTCGTGCGCGGTGAGCGGGGCCAGGAGACGGGCGAGGTCGGGCCCCAGCACGTCCGGTTCGAACAGGATGAACGGGCCGCGGGCCGCGCCGGGCGGATGCCAGCACTGCGCGTGCCCCGGACGCACCCACAGCCATTGGCCGGGGGCGACGGTCCGCGTGACGTGGTCGACGTCGTGCAGCAGCTCACCCTCGGTGACGGCGATGAGGTAGTGGAAGGTGGCACGGCCCGGACGGGGCGGGTTCCACGGCCAGTCGTCGTGCTGGGCGAAGAAATCCTCGACGGTACTCACCTCCAGGCCGTACGGAGTACCGACCGGGGGCTGGAAACCGTACAGCGGAACCGCAGCCGGTTCGGCCTGCCCGCTCGGCCCACTCGGCCCGGAGTGTCGCTTGTCGACCATCACGTGTCCGCAGCCTACCGCCCTTCCGGTCGGCTTCGACGGAAGGATGGGACGTGCCACCGTGCCCGCACGGCGCGCCCTCCGCCTCCTTCGACGCCACAGTCCGTCACCACCTGAGAAGGCCCACCACCCATGAACGGATCGGCCCTGCACAAGACCGCCGCCGACTGCGCGGAGGAACTCCCCGGAGCCCAGTTGGAGCACCCCTTCGGCCCCGACTGGGAGGTCTACAAGGTACGCGGCAAGGTGTTCATGCTGATGACCGAAGTCCCGGGGCGTCCCGTCGTGATCCTCAAGGCGGACCCCGGCGAGGCCCACGCCCTGCGGGAGCAGTACAGCCACATCACCCCCGGCTACCACATGAACAAGAAGCACTGGATCACCCTGGAGAGCGGAGAAGGCGTCGACAGGGAACTCGTCAGGGAGCTCGTCACCGACTCCTACCGGCTCGTCGTCGCCCATCTGCCCAAGGCTGAGCGGCCTGTCGACCCGCACACCTACGGCATCGGCACGCGGGCGGCCCGGTGAGCGCGGCCGGTGACCGGCTCCAGGACACCGCCCGCCAGGCGGCCCTGGCCCTCCCGGACGTCAGCCACGGCTACCCCTTCACTCCGGGACTCGACGTGTACAAGGTCGCGGGCAAGGTGTTCCTGATCGTCACCGACATCGTCACCGACGACCCGGACGATCAGATCATCACGGTCAAGTGCGAACCCGAACACGCCCGCGCTCAAGTACGCGGCTACGCCTCGATCACACCGGGCCGCTATCTCGACAAACGCCACTGGATCTCGCTCGGGCCCGGACCCGGCATCACCGAGCGGCTGGTCACCGACGCGGTCGAGGATTCCTACGACCTGGTCGCCGAGCGGCTGCCGCGAAGCGACCGCCCCGGCGCCCGATGAGCGCCGTGAGCTTCCCCGCGAACGGCGAGCCCTTCCTTCTCCCGAAGGTAAGTGGATCGACTTGCCTTCAGGGTGGTGCGGGAGTTACCTTCACGTGGTGAGTCCATTGACTTACCTCACGACTCGGCAAGGAACAGTGAACATGAATCGTCTTGCGGGCAAGCGCGCCCTCATCACCGGCGGCACGAGTGGGATCGGCCTGGAGACCGCGCAGCGCTTTATCGCGGAGGGCGCCGACGTGCTGGTCACAGGCGTCACCCCGGCCAGCATCGACAAGGCGCGGCAGATCCTCGGGTGCCGGTGGTGCAGGCCGATGCGCGCGACCTCGATGCGCAGCGCGGCCTGGCGGAGCGGGTACGTGAGCACTTCGGGAAGCTGGACGTGGCGTTCCTGAACGCCGGCGTCTCGGACTGGCGGCCGTTCGAGGACCACACGGAGGACAGCTACGACCGGCTCTTCGACATCAACGTCAAGAGCGTCTTCTTCCTCACGCAGGCCCTGGTGCCCCTGCTGGCCAACCCGTCCTCGGTCATCCTCAACGCGTCCAACAGCGCGCACGGCGGTTACGGGCACTCGAACGCCTACGCTGCGACGAAGGCGGCTGTCGCCTCCCTGATGCGGTCGTGGAACGCGGACCTGCTCAGGTCTCACGGCATCCGGTTCAACGCGGTCAGCCCCGGCCCGGTGGACACCCCGCTGTACTCGAAGCTCGGGATCGAGGATCCCGCGCAGCAGTCGGCGGTTCTGGAGGCGATCAGCTCCGGCATTCCTCTGGGGCGTATGGGTCTGCCCGAGGAGGTCGCGGAAGCCGTCGTGTACCTGGCCTCCGATGCCTCCGCCTTCGCCGTGGGCCAGGACCTTATCCTGGACGGTGGCCAGACCGTTCTCTGACAGCGAGGTGCGGCTGGGAGACGGGCGAAGGGCGTGGGTATGTCGGTGGCGGACCGTGACCGAACGGAAACCGGTGGTGATACGTGCCAGGCCGGGTATCACGCGCAGATCAAAGCCGAGAACCGCGCGCGCATCATCCGCGCTGCCCGCGACCTCTTCCTCGCCCGGGGATACGACAAGACCTCCCTGGCCCAGATCGCCCGGGAGGCCCGCGTCTCCACCGGAACCCTCTTCAAGCGGTACCCCTCCAAGGCCGCGCTGTTCGCGGCCGTCACCTCCGAACAGTGGCAGCTGGACGTGCAGTACGCCGCACCACCCCCGCCAGGTGATCCCCGGTACGGTCTGGACCACATCGGCCGCGACTACGCCTGCCTGGTCTCACGGCCCGGCACGGCGGCGCTGTGCCGCCTCATCATCACCGAACTTCCCCAGATGCCGGAACTCGCCGATATCGTCGGCACCGGCTTCGCCATCGACCGCGGACCCTTCTTCGACCGGCTCCGCGACTACCTGGACGCCGAAGCGCAGGCCGGCACACTCGACTTCCGTTCGGCCGACGGACAGCCACAGCCGACATCCGCAGTGGCCGAACAGTTCCTCGGCATGATCTGCGGCCAGCTCCTGTGGCCTCAACTCGTACGCACCGACTTCGTCCCGCCCGACCCCACCGACACCACGATCGTGGACGAAGCCGTCGCCCTCATGCTCACCCGCTACCGCACCGGATCCTGAACCCCGGACCACCAGTTCACGCTGCAAGGACCCCAATACGTCGTCCTACCGGGACGGGTACAGGTATGGGTGACTCGACCGACAACGAGTAGCGGCGAGCGTGACCGGTCCTCCCCAGTGACGAACAGCGGCCGACAGCTGAGCCGGGACCGTGGCCTCCCGGTACTGTCGGCGTGCGCCCCCGGCGTCGCGCTCGGTGGCGCGACCACCGACAAGTGATCGACGAGATCTTCCAGCACGTGCGAACCCGGGGCAACGTCGGCCCCGCTGTGACGGCATTGGCCTTCTGCGGCGGCGACCACCACGGCTGCACCGGTTACTCAGCATCACCCGCAGACAGCGCGTGATCCGAAAAAGATCATCATCCGCGAGCGCCGCGAATCAGGACGCAGTGTTTCAGGCCGGAGTCCCTCTGGTCCTGTCCTACGTGCCTGATGGCGCCTCCCTCAAGAGAACGAGCCCTCGGGCGAACCGGAGGAATGACACGGTGGAGATCGAGCTGCGGATCAACGGATCCGCCCAAGCCGTCCGCGAGCCACCCCTGGAGGATCGGGTCGAGGACCTGCCAGTAGCGGGCGATGCTCCGGTGGGTGCGGCCGGTGTGGTCCCACTTGCCCTCTCCGCGCACGACCGCGGGCACGGTCCAGGCCAGCCACCCCCACCCGGTGCGTTCGTACACGAGCACCGGCTCGCACGCGGCCGGGCGCGCGCTCTCGCCGCAGACGTGGCCGATCCGCAGGCCGCTGCGGCGCGGCGGCCGATGCGGGCCAGGAGTTCGGTACGGTCGGCGGTCCGTACGCCCGGTAGGCGTCGGCGGCGGGGTGTAGACCCGTACATGGCTGTGCGGGCCGGTGCACACCAGAGCACGCCCGATGGCCGGCAGACCCAGGCGCAGCGCGTGGCGGCCGCGGGTCCGGATGAGCCGCAAGTCATCGAACGCTGTGCGATCCGCGCGTCGGCGTCCCGGCCCGCGCGCTGTCTGTCGCATCGGGTGTCGGCAGACGAACACACCGCTATGAAGGTCGCGTTGTTCCTGGGGGCGCCAGGACCAGCCTCCGCCCAGGCCCACCTGCTCCCGTTTGCGGCTACTGGTCCTGGGCTGTGAGATGGGCCGCGGGCACAGTCGCCCGGGCCTGCTTCGGCTCGGCGGCCATGGCCCTCAGCGTCTCGAAGGCGGCTGCCGTAGGGCCGGCAGGTTCGGCCTGATAGACCACGAGCTGCTGGTGCGGGGCCCCGTTGACCGTGAAGGCCGCGAACTTGATGTGCAGGTCTCCGACCTGGGGGTGCTTGAGGTGCTTGCCTTCCTGGGACTTGCTCTTGACCTCGTGCATCTTCCAGATCCCGGCGAATTCCTCGCTCTGGGCGGACAGTTCCGCCACGACGTCGGCGATGCGGGCTGATTCCGGATCGTGGCCGTAGGCGGCCCTGAGTTCGGCGACGCAGGAGTGCGCCGCTCGTTCCCATTCCTGGTAGAACTCGCGTCCTGCCGGGTCGGCGAACACCATGCGGGCGAGGTTGTCGAACTGGTCGAACCCGCTGTGGAGGGCCGTGGCGAGGGAGTTGGCCGCCATGATGTCGAGGGCCGGGCCGACGACGAAGGCCGGCGTGTGCTCCCATCCGTTCATCAGCTGCAACAGCTGTTGGCTGATGTCCGTCTGGCCCCAGTCGCGTGGGCGCTGTGAGGAGGTGAGGCAGAGGCGGTTGAGATGGTCGGCGGCTTCCGCATCGAGTTTCAGTGCTTGGGCCACGGCTTCGAGAACCTGTGGGGAGGGGCTGTTCTCGCGCCCCTGTTCCAGCCTGATGTAGTAGTCGGCGCTGACTCCGGCGAGCATCGCGACTTCTTCCCTGCGCAGTCCCGGCACCCGGCGTCGCCCGTATTCGGGCAGACCGACGTCCTGCGGCTTGAGGGCTTCCCGGCGGGCTCTGAGGAAATCACCCAAAGGTGTCCCATTGCTCATGCGGCAAGACTAGATGGTTTCCAGCCGACGGGACCTGCCGCTCGCGCACTGTGACTGAGCTGCGGATCTTGAACGCGTAGTGCCATCGTGTCCTGATTGGTGGGATTTTCCGGTCCTCGTGCGGTTTCTGCAGAGGCCGGGCTGCCTGGAAGCCTTTCACCGTCTGTCTCATCCGTGTGCCGCCCGCGGGCTCACATTCCTGGGTGTAACGCACCCACCATCGGCAGACCTTTCACGGGCCTTTTCCGCCTAGCCTCGGAAGCATGGACAACGTCGCGCGCCCTGACTCGCTGGAAGGACTGGGTCAGTTCCTCCGCGCCCGCCGGGAACGCCTCAGCCCTGCGGACGCGGGACTGCCCAGCGCCGGCCGCCGAAGGGTGCCCGGGTTGCGGCGGGACGAGGTCGCGGCGCTGACGGGTGTGAGCCTGAGCTACTACAGTCGGCTTGAGCAGGGCCGTGAACTCAACCCCTCGATCCGGGTGCTGGAGACCATGGCCCGCGTGCTGCGACTCGCGGAGGAGGACAAGCGGGAACTCTTCCGGCTGGCCCAGCCGACAGCTCGCCGCCGCACGAAGTCCCCCGCCCGGGTCGAGCGTGTCCGCCCGCATCTGCGGCAGCTGATCGAGAGCTGGACCAGGACGCCGGCGTTCATCGTCGGCCACGCCCAGGATCTGCTGGCCACCAACGCACTGACCAACGCCCTCTACCGTGACTTCGCCCAGCACGACAACGTGCTGCGCATGCTCTTCCTGGACCCCGCGGCGAAGACCTTCTACCGGAACGCTGAGCGGGCCAAGCATCGCGCGGTCGCCGACCTTCAGCAGACCGCCGCGAGCACCCCGGAGGATGCCCGTATCCTGGAACTCGTCGGCGAACTGTCGGTGCGCAGCGGCGAGTTCCGCTCCCTGTGGGCGCGCGAGTACACCCGGGTCCCGCCCTACGAGGTCAAGCAGATGTACCACTCCGTCGTGGGCGACCTGGAGTTGCGGCACGAAGCCCTCCACATCCGCAGCGCCCCGGGACAGCAGCTCGTCATCCTGCAGGCAGAGCCGGGCTCTCCTTCCGCGGATGGTCTGGCCCTGCTGGGCTCCCTCGGCGCACCCGAAGTCCCTCGTCGGCAGAATCCTGCGGACAACGCCTGAGTCAGGAGGCATCACCCGGGCGCGGCTGTCGCGCATTACTCTCGATGGTGCCCGGAATCCGGTCGAACAGGACACCGAAATTCGTCGCCGGATGTCAGTGGACCGAAAGTCGGCTGCCGCGCGTTTTCCCGGCCGTGTTACCGGCTGACCCCGCTTCCGGGCCCCGGCCCGCAGCGCGCGGAGTCGGCGGGCTCCGGCATGGGCGCGCCAAGGTGTGCGGTTCGCCACCGTAAGGCCCGCATCCCGCTGCGTCTGCCGACCTCGGCCCACCGGACCTCACCGCTTTACCCGCGGTACTTCGCTGGACGTACGTCTGGCCTTCCTAGGCGTGGGACTCCCAGGAAAAGCGCAGCCTTCATAGCACCGCAGCCGACGGGCAGACTCGAATTCGTCAACAGGAAGTCCCCGAAAAGGGGATAAGACGAAAGAGGTTTTCCCATGGCTACGTGGTTTGTCACCGGAGCTTCCCGTGGAATCGGTGCGGAAATCGCCCGCGCCGCCCTGGCAGGCGGAAACGACGTCGTGGTCGCCGTACGGAACCCGAGCGTGTGCCGGACGATCTGAAGAACTCCGACCGAGTCTTCGCGGTCGCCCTGGACGTCACCGACAACGACACCATCCCGCAGGCCGTCGACGCCGCCGTGGAGCGGTTCGGCGGCATCGACGTCCTCGTCAACAACGCCGGCCGCGGCCTGCTCGGCGCGCTGGAGGAGATCACGGATGCGGAGGCCCGGTCGCTGTTCGACCTCAACGTCTTCGGCCTGATCAACGTCACCCGCGCCGTGCTGCCCGTCATGCGCAAGCAGGGCTCGGGCAAGCTCGTGCACATCGGCTCCCGCTCGGGCTTCGAGGGTGAGCCCGGCGTCAGCCTGTACTGCGCGTCGAAGTTCGCCGTCGCCGGCATCAGCGAGGCACTCTCCGCCGAGATGGCCCCGTTCGGGATCCAGTCGACGGTCGTCGAACCGGGCGTCTTCCGCACCGACTTCCTCGACGCCAGCTCCCTCTCGGTGGCCGCGAACCGCATCACCGACTACGACGACACCCCCGCCCACGTGACGCTGGACTGGATCGACAAGGCCAACCACGCCCAGCTCGGCGACCCCGTCAAGGGCGCCGCCCTCATCGTCGAGGTCGCCTCCGCCGAGAAGCTCCCCACGCACCTGTACCTCGGGCGCGACACCCTGGAGCGGCTCGACGTCAAGTACCAGCAGGTGCAGGACGACCTCGCCCCCTGGCGGGAGAAGTCCGCAGCCACCGCGCACGACGACGCCGTCTGACGCACCGCGCCGGCGCCATCGCGCTCGGACGCCCGCAGCCCTCAAGCAGCCCGGCCGGGCACCGCACCACCGATCCGCTTCCCCCCGATCAAAGACTGAGGTCTCGTGATGTCTGCTGCTCTGCTCACCGGCACTCCCCTCTCCGGCCGTGTCGCTGTCGTCTCCGGCGCCTCCAGCGGCATGGGTGCCGTCACCGCCGAACGCCTCGCCGAACTCGGCGCCACCGTGGTCGTGCTGGCCCGGCGCAAGGAGCGCCTCGACAGCCTGGTCGAGAACATCGAGGCCGCCGGCGGCACCGCGCTCGCCCTGGCCGTCGACGTCACCGACCGCGCCGCCGTCCAGAGTGCCGCCGACCAGGTCGCCGCACGCTTCGGCAAGGCCGACCTGGTGTTCAACAACGCCGGTGTCCAGCTCATCTCCGGCATCGAGGAGTTGAAGGTCGATGACTGGCAGCGCCAGATCGACCTCAACATCAGCGGTCTGATGAACGTCATCGCCGCGTTCCTGCCCCACCTGACGGACTCCGCCGCCCAGGGCAGGCCCGCGGACCTGATCAACACCTCGTCGATCGCGGCCACCCGCATCCTGGCGAAGTTCTCCATCTACTCGGGCACCAAGGCGTACATCAGCCACCTCACCCGGCTGCTGCGCGTCGAACTCGGCCCCAAGATGGTCCGCGTGGCCACCATCGAACCCGGCATGGTCGACACCGAACTCCCTGACCACGTCACCGACCCCGACGCCTCCAAGCTGATGGCCGACCTCATCCACGACATCGACTGTCTGCAGTCCGCCGACACCGCGGGAACCGTCGCCTTCATGGCCGCCGTCCCGCGCCACGTCAACCTCACCGAGATCACCATCATGCCGACCGCCCAGGCCATCTGAAGTCCGTCCCGTCATGGCGGGGGAGGAACAGCCGAACGCTGTTCCTCCCCCGCCATGACGCGTTGACGGACACGTGGATGGAGGCGGCTGCCCGAAGCTTTCTGAGGCTTGGCAGTCCGGCACCGGTGGTGTCACCTGCCCAGAGACAGGCCACACCCTCGTCGCCACGCACCGGCTGCCAGGGCAGGTTCAGCCCTGGCAGCCGGTCTTCAACACTCCAGGTGAAATGCAGGAGGGCAGGAGCGGACCGGTCGAGCGGACGGTGGATGTCGTCATCCTGTCGGCGATCACGTCGGGCAGCCATTGCCGCCAGGGCGTCTTCCGCACGCCGACCGGCCGGACGCGGTCAGGATGGCGGCCGCGTCGATGTCGGTCGGCAACTCTCCCGACAGCGCCACGGCCTCGCGTCGCCGAGAGCCACGTCGATACGGCCGGCCGCACGCAGGTCTGTGAACTGGTCCCGCTTGCTCCTCAAGAACCCCGAACCGCTGCGCTGCCTCTGGCAGGGCACTCACCACGGCACTGCTCGCAGGGCCGCGTTCCGCGGCGTCGGCCCGAGGAACGCAAGGGGCACGACGACGCCGCCGTGATGAACACGGCGGCGTCGCTTGCTGAGGGGCGGTGGTACGGCGTCCCTCGGTTGAGGGCGCCGTACGAGTCCTCCCGAGAGAGACCCCCTTACCGACCGAGGTCGCCGGGCAGCACCCCTCGGTCGGCGAAGACCTCCTTGGCGACGAAGGTGGCGTTGAGGGCCTTGGGCATGCCGCAGTAGACGGCGGCGTGCAGCAGCGCCTCGACGATCTCATCGGGCGTCAGGCCTACGTTGAGGGCCGCGTTGGATGTGGACGTCGAGCTGCGGCTCGCAGCCGCCGAGGGCGGTCAGCACGCCCAGGGTGACCAGTTGGCGGTCTCTCGGGGCCAGTTGCGGGCGGCTGTACATCTCGCCGAACGCCCAGGCAACGACCTGGTGTCCCAGCTCGGGGGAGATGTCGGCCAGCGAGTCGATGACCTTCTGTCCGCTCTCGCCGTCGATGCTCGACAGTACGGCCATGCCGTGGTCGAAACGCTCCTGCCGGTCCTTCGCGCTGTCGTTGATGCTCATCGCTCTGCTTCTCCTTCCGTCGGGCGGTGTGTGTAGGGATGTGCGGGTCGCGTACCTCGGTCAACCGGTGTGCCGGTTGCGGAGCGCGGGCAGGGCCAGCAGGACGCCCAGTGCGAGCGTGGCGGCGACGACGCGCAGGATGCCGGCGAAGCCCAGGCCGGTCAGCGCGCCGGTGAGCTGCGGGCCCAGGCTGGCGCCGATGAACATGCTGCAGCCATAGAGGGCGACGGCCGCGCCGCGTGCGTGCGCGGCGCCCGCGTTGATGGTCTCCACGACGGCGGGCGCCGCTGCCGCGACGGCGGCCACGAACAGCAGCAGGGCGATGGCCAGCGCCACGGTGTGGCCGCCGAGGAAGGAGCCGGCCGCGACGGCGAGGGCGGCCAGTGCGAAGGCGAGGACCGCGCGCAGGGGTGAGGCCAGGCGCTGGAGCACGGGGGCGAGCACGAAGAAGGGGCGGCCGGTCGCCGCCCCCGTTGTCACGCGCGGCACGACCGGCCGATGAAACCACCGGGATTCGGTGGGTGGGTGCCCCGGCCGCAGGTGAGGGGGAGAAGCGGCCGGGGACGATGAAGGGGACTGCCGCGGGCGGCGGGGTCGCCCAGGCAGCCGGGCTGTTCAGTCAGCCGGAGTGTTCAGCACGTACTCGCGCGAGGTGTGCACCTCGTCGCGCAGGGCGGCCAGGTCGACGTCGAGGACCTGCCCGTTCCATTTGCGGGGCTCGCCGTTGATGAGGACGGCGCTGATGTTGCGGGCGTCGGAGCCCAGCACGATCGTGCCGATCGGGTCGTTGAGCGGCATGTTGTTGAGGTCCTCGGCCTGGACGACCAGCAGGTCGGCCTTCTTGCCCGGGGTGAGCGAGCCGGTGACGCCGGACAGGCCGTTGGTACGGGCGCCCTGGAGGGTGGCGAAGTCGAGGACGTCGTGGGTGGTGATGCGGGAGGGCTGCCGGTCGGTGCCGTAGGCGGCGTTGACCGCGCGCATCCGCTGGATGGCGTGCAGCGCCCGCATCTGCGTGAACATGTCGCTGGCCAGGGCGACTTCGACGTCGATGCTCAGTCCGGGGCGGATGCCCACAGCGAGGGCTTCGTCGACGGCGGGGATGGCGGTCTCCAGGCCGATCTGCGCGTCGGAGGTCGGAGCGAGGGCGACCGTGGTGCCGGTCTCTCCCATGGCCTTCCATGCCTCGGAGGTCAGTCCGGTGGAGTGGATGAGGGTGACGTCGGGGCTGAGGACGCCGTCCTTGGCCCAGCGCAGGACCGCCTCGGAGCCGGACGTGCCGAAGACGGCGTCCACGCTCACCCCGATGCCCAGCTCTCTTGCGGCGCGGGCGAGTTCGGGGCCGTAGGCGAGCGCCGGTCCGGCGATCTCGTCGGTGGCCAGGGTCGCCAGGCGCAGCGTGAGCAGCTGGTCGTCGCTGCTGAAGTACTGGTCCTTGAGGCGGGTCAGGTCGCCGGGCCACTGGCGGTCCCAGTCGCCGAAGTGCGGGCCCATGGAGGCGTGCACGCCGCGGATGCCGGTGTCGCGGAGGGCTTGGATGGCGGCGTCGGAGTGTTCGCGGGTGCGGGAGTTGTGGGAGAAGTCGAGCATGGTCGTGATGCCGCTGTCGATCGCGGTCAGCGCGGCCAGCCGGGTACCGATGTACATGTCCTGGGGCCGGTAGACCGTGGCGTAGCCCGCCAGGGTGGCCATGACATAGCCGCCGAGGTCGTCGACGTCCGGCATGATCCGGCGCAACTGGGCCTCCCAGGCGTGCCGGTGGGTGTCGACGAAGCCGGGAGCGAGGATCGTGCCGGTGGCGTCCACGACCACCGTGTCATCGGCGCCGAGGTCGCGGCCGACGGCGGTGATCGTGTCGCCCTCGACGAGGAGGTCACCGCCGTCGATGACGCCGAGGGCGGGGTCCATGGTGACGATGGTCGCGCCGGTGAACAGGATGCGCCGCCGGTCGGCGGGCCGACGCCGGAGCTCTTCGAGGACGGCGGCGCTGGTGGTGCCGTTGGCGTTCATGAGAGGTCTTCTTTCCGTACGGCGGACAGGGCCCGGAGGAACGGGCCGTTCGCTGGAGAGGGCTGAGAGTGTGGGTCGCCGGGGCGGCCGGGCTGCTCGAACACCAGCCTCGGCCGCGCCCGTCACGGCAACCAGGCCGCGGATTCCCCAGGTGTCGCGCACCCAGGGTCGGGAGTATGCGTGCGCCGGCCGGCGGGAAGGTCAGCCGAGCTTCATGACGTAGCCCGCGTGGTGCAACTCGTCCCCCTGGAACTCTCCGTAGGCCCAGAAGCCGAGGTCGTCCAGGTAGTCGATGCGGTCGCCGTCGATCCAGTACCGGCCCTGGTAGGCGTGCGGGCGCCCGCCCCGCGTCTCGTCGTAGCGGCCGTCGGCGGTCAACTCCTGGTGCAGGAAGTCGTTCCTGTCGATCCAGACACCCACGCGCGGGCTGCCTGTCAGATCCTCGGCGGCCGGGATCCCCGCTTCGGGCGCCGTGGCCCGGCCGGGGACGTCGGTGCCGGCCCACAGGACGGGCCGGCCGGCCGCGACGAGTGCGCGGACCTGCTCCGGCCGGGTCAGGAGGGTGGCCACGGCGCTCGGCACGTCGGCGGCGAGTTCGTCGGGCACCACCAGGAAGTCGGGGGCGTTGCCCGGGGTCAACGTCGCGACGTACTCCGAGCGGCGGCCACGGCCACCGGCCAGCGCCACGGTGTCCACGACGGCGGGAGCGATGGTCATGCCGGTGCAGTCGACGACGATGGCATTGTCGTCCTGGGCGGCGGTGACGATGGCCGGGCCGACCCCCACGGTCAACGGGCCGACGAACAGGAGGTCGGCGCTGGTCATGGTCCCGATCAGCGGGTCCATGGTCAGGATCCGGGCGTTGGTGAACAGGACGGGACGCTCCTCGTCGTTCGAGAGGATCTCGTCGAAGGCCGTGGGGTTCCAGCTCACGATGTCGGTGTCAGCGGCGGTGTCGATGGTGCTCATTGCGTGCTCCTCGGTGGAGTCGCCTCATCGGTGACCCACTGCGCGAAATCAGCGCCGGTGCAGGTCCGGGGCGAGTGTTCGGCAGCTACGGCGGCTGCCTGGCCACCAGATTCGTTGTGCGGTGGGCCCGGAACCAGGCCGCCGTGTCCCTAGGTGTCGGGCACCCACGATCCGTCCCGCGAGTACAGAAAAGATCCATGGGGAACGTCCCGAACGGCCCGTTTCGCTGCTGCACGACAGGAAGGGCCCCATCGCTCGCGATGCTGGGTGCGCGGCACCCAGGAAGCCGTCACCTGGGGAGACTTCGGCCTGGTTACCACCGGCCGCCCGGTCGATCGTAGAACCATGACCAGCAACGACACACCCCGTGACCCGCACCCGTACGTCGGAATGTGGGTGACCGCCGACGGCTTCATCCGCCAGGAACTGCTGCCCGACGGCCGCTACGACGAAGCCCGCGGCAACCACCGCAGCGCCTACACCGGCAGCTACACCGTCACCGGCAACCACCTCGACTACGCCGACGACACCGGCTTCACCGCCACCGGTGACGTCCGCGACGGTGTTCTCTTCCACGAGCACCTGGTCCTCTACCGCGAGGGCGACGAACACACCCGGTAGACGCCCCCGACTGTGACCGAGCTCCGCATGCGGGTAAGAGGCTCCTCCACCTCGGACGGGCCCGCGTCAACGGTTTCCGCGCCGTGCACACTCGGCACCCGTCGACCATGGTCAGTCCCTGTCCTGACCGAGACGAAGGCGGCGTCGGGTCGGGGTGCAACTGCCAGAACTGACGCAGCCATGAGGCCGGGGATCTCATGCCGGAGAGCCCCGCTCCGACCTCCATCGTGGGCAACCCAGGACGCGTCCCGCGAGCCGCTGCGCCTCCTGGACGCGCCCGAAGCGGAGGAGCCGCTGATGCGGGTCGCGCAGACACAGGAGAAACTCGACGACCTTGTGGCCGGCGTCGTGGGGCGCGCCAGGCACCGGCGGGTCTCCTGGGCGAAGATCAGCGCCGCTGTGAAGATCAGCGAGGACACGGCCCGGCACCGCTTCACCGAACGCCACATTCTCCGGCGCCTCAGCCGGTTCGCCCGCCGCCGTCACCTGCCGGCCTCGCTCAGCGAGCGGTACGCGCCCCGCCGCGCCGCGCTGAGCCCCAGGAAACGCACCCCGGGCCCCGCGGGCACCGATTCCGGCACGGACGGCACAGCAACACGGGAGACCGGCCGTCATACCGAGACCTGGGGGGTGTTCACTCTGACGAGTGAACCCAACACGGGAACTCGCCTGGCTGTACCGCGTGTCGCCTGTATCGCTGCCGGGCTCGGATTGACAGCTGGCCAGGCCATCTGGGCTACGGGCCAAGGACTGTCCCGCAAGTGCTCTTGAGGTGCGGTGGACATGGGTCGTGGCGGGCATGATTACGGCGCCGGAGCCGTTCCGGGTCCGTACACCGGGCTGAGCCCGGGCGCCTTCGGCAACCGGCTCGCCCTGAGCTGAGCGGTCTGGCGCTGCCGGTCGGCCAGTCATACAGCGGCCAGCAGCGATCCACAGCGTGAGGTTCAGCATCGGCTCCTTGACCGAGGATTGCCCGCACCCCTGTGACGAGACAGCACCCCGCCTGTGCATCTCCGAACACGCCGGCAGCAGGGAGACGTGGGTCACACGCGTCCGTGTCACAGGGTGTGGGGCTGCCTCGTCTCAGGGGGTGTAGCCACTGACGACCACGGAGGAGCACACGATGGACGCGCGACTGAACTACTTCGCCGGCCCGAACCCCGGCAAGGCCCTCAAGCACCTCATGTCGGCGGGCAGGGCGCTCAAGGAATCCCCGCTGCCGGCCGCGACGCAGGAGTTGGTGGCGCTGCGCGTGAGCCAGATCAACGGCTGCGCCGTCTGCATCGACATGCACACGAAGGAGGCCGCCGCCGCCGGGGAGGCCCCGGTGCGGCTGAACCTGGTGGCGGCGTGGCGGGAGGCCACGGTCTTCACCGAGGCCGAACGCGTCGCGCTGGAGCTGGCGGAGCAGGGGACCCGGGTCGCGGACGCGGCCGGCGGGGTCAGCGACGAGGCCTGGGCGCGTGCCGCCGAGCACTACGACGAGGAGCAGCTCACCGCCCTGGTGATCCTGGTGTCCTTCATGAACACGGTGAACCGGCTGAACATCATCACCCAGCAGCCGGCCGGCGACTACGAGGCCGGGCAGTTCCACTGAACGGTCCTCGGCAACCGGCCCGGGCCGCGGGCTCCGGGCTCCCGGCCCGTGAGGGCCTTGCTCTGCGCCGCCGGTGGACAGGATGATCACCACAAGATGCCCGCGCCGGCGCGTACGGCCGGGCGGGGGACTGCAAGGGGGGAGTCGGCGTGAGCAAGGTCGAGGAGTTCGAGGAGCTGCGGCCGCTGCTGTTCTCGATCGCCTACCGGATTCTGGGCAGCGTGGGAGAGGCCGAGGACGCGGTACAGGAGACCTGGCTGCGCTTCGACGGCTCGGCGACCCGGCCCACGTCGACCAAGGCCTTCCTGTCCGCCACGGTGACGCGGATCTCGATCGACGTGCTGCGCTCCGCACGGGTGAGGCGGGAGGAGTACGTCGGGCCGTGGTTCCCCGAGCCGCTGCTCACCGACCCCTATCAGGATCCGGCACGCTCGGCGGAACTGGCCGACTCCGTGTCGATGGCGGCGCTGCTGCTCCTGGAGCGGCTCAGCCCGCTGGAGCGGTCGGTGTTCGTGCTGCGGGAAGTGTTCGGCTTCGGCTTCGACGAGGTCGCCGCGGCGGTGGAGCGGTCGGAAGCGGCGTGCCGGCAGCTGCTGGTACGGGCGCGGCGGCACATGCAGGCCGGACGGCCACGGTTCGAAGCGGACCTTCAGGAGCGGCAGGAACTGGCGACGCGGTTCTTCGACGCCCTCCGCGAAGGCGATGTCGTCGGCCTGCGGGATCTGCTCGCCGCCGACGTGTCGATGGTCGGGGACGGCGGCGGCAAGGCCCCGCAGCTTGCCAGGGCCGTCATCGGCGCCGAGAACGTGGCCCGGCTGCTCGCCTCCGTCTTCCCCCGGATGGCCCGGATCGACGTGACCTTCGAGCCGCACGAGGTCAACGGCCAGCCCGGAGCGATCTTCCGCGACCGGGACGGCAAGGTGCTCCACACCTTGGCCCTCGACGTGCTCGACGGGCAGATCCAGACCATCCGCTCGGTGATCAACCCCGACAAGCTCGGCCATCTCGGGCCGGTCGCTGACGCCTGGGCTGTCGACCGCGAGGTGAAGCAGGCCCGCCCGCAGACGAAATGACCTCGGGACTGGGGTTGGGTCGGTTCGTTCACCAGCGGCTCATGTCAGCGGCTTCCAGGCGGCCGGCGCCTGTCCGGCGAGGTTGAGGTTGTGCAGGCGGGCCATGCCGCGCATCGCGTGGTGCACACCGTCGCCGCGGAGGCGGCAGTCGCGCAAGATCTTCCAGGTCTTCATGCGGGCAAAGACGTGCTCGACGCGGGCCCGGACCTGCCTGTGGCTCTTGTTGTGCACCTGCTTCCAGTCGGGGAGTTCTTCGTCCGCGCCGCGACGGCGGTGAGGGACGACCAGTCCCCATCCACCGTAGCCGCCGCCGGCGACCGTTACGGTCTTCCCGACCGCGTCCTTCGCGCCGGACTCGGCCCAGGCCCGGCAGCCATTGCGGTAGCCCGGCAGTGGCCGGCCGAGCACGACCACCAGCCGGGTGCCGGCGTCGACGACCACCTGATGGTCGGTCGAGTACCGATGGTTCTTCGGCCGCTCAGCCACGGTTGGATCGCGGGTCGGCACCAGGGTGCCGATCGGGCACCGGGAGAAATGGTGCCTGGCCCTGGATGTCCTGGACGAGCCGGCCGGTTGGGGGCTCGTGCCGCCGGTGGTGGTGGCAGACGCCGGCTACGGGCAGAACGCCGACTTCCGCGACGGGCTGGATCGTCGGAGCATCGGCTACGTGGTGGCGATCCGCTCGGACGTGACCGTCCACGCGCACGATGCCGTGCCCACTGCCCCGCCCTGGTCCGGCAACGGTCCCAAGCCCCGGCCGCGCTACCGCGACAAGCCGTCCCCGGTGGCCGCGCTCGCGGCCGGTCATGGGCGGCAGGCCTTCACCGAGGTGACCTGGCGGGAAGGCTCCCGCGGGCCGATGCGTCGCGTTTCCTGTCCCTGCGGGTGCGGCCGGCGGGGGTCAAGTCCCGACGCCTCGCACAGGCCGCCGCCACAGACGAAAACTGCCGGGACGGCGTCCTGCCCGACGTCACGCTACTGGTCGAATGGGCCGCCGGCGCCGAGGCGCCGCCCGGCTACTGGCTGTCCAACCTGCCCGACACGCTCTCCCTCGCCGAACTGGTCCGACTGGCGAAGATCCGCCGGCGCATCGAGCACGACTACCGGGAACTCAAGCACGGCCTCGGCCTGGACCACTTCGAGGGACGTTCCTGGGCGGGGTGGCATCACCACGTCACCCTGGTCACCGCCGCCCCACGCGATCCTCACCGAACAGCGCCTGGCCCCCAAAGCCGATACAGCGGGCTTACCTTCTACCAGATCCTCGACACCATCCAGGACCTGCTGAACTGCTGGACCGGCACCTGCACCACCTGCCACCGCCCCCTGCCAAGAACATCCACCACCAGCCCGAACCCAAGAGCCAGAGCGACCTAACGGAGTCCTACCAGTGCCGCGGCACTGGTACCGCCATGTGCTTGTTCTGACTGCTGGGCAGTGGCATGGGCTGTGTCCGCGTCGTTTGCAGCGGCTGATGCGGGCTCGATGTGGTCGTCGACAGCGCCATGCCGACCAGTGCGCGATGCGGCCGGTCGGGGTCACGCCCGACCGGCCGTCCGGTGGTGCGCGGGTTCGCACCGGCGGTACATGCGTGCGCCGGGCCGGTGGCAAGGGACGCCACCGGCCCGGCGGGCGATCGGCTCGGGTCAGCCGAAGGTCAGCCCGGTCGTCTTGTTGGACATGTCGCCCATGGTCGTCATGGAGGGCTTCGGGCCGGTGGTGTCACCGCCGTTGCGGACCTGGTGCTCGTAGTGGTTGACGTCGCAGGTGTTGAAGCCCTTGAAGGACGAGATCCGGTCGTTCCACGAGGGCCAGGCGTCCCGGACGTCGTTCACGGTGAAGTCCCGCTGCCCGTCCTCCACACAGGGCCCGCCCGCCGTGATGGTGAGGGAGCCGCCGGAGGGGCTGAGGTTGGCGATGTCGTACTCGATGGACAGGACGTAGTCGACCGCTGCGGCGGTGGCCTCCGTCGCGGGCATGGGCCCCTCCAGCCGCTTCAGGAACGACGTGTCGGAAAGGGCTGTACGGGCTACGGGCGACGCGTTGGTCACCTTCCCGTTGGTGGCGTCGACGACGGCCGCGCGGAAGGTGCTGTGACATGCCGTAGCACCCGTGGACACGTTGTACACGCAGTGTCCGTTGGTCCCTTCGACAGCGCCTGCCTGTCCCGGTACGGCGACGACGCCGCCGAACAACAGGCCCGCAGCGAGAACCGATCCGGCTGATGCACGCAATGCGTTCATATTTTTTCCCCCATTCCGGGCCGATGGTTGACCGGCCCGTTCCGATACGGCGCATGCGGTGAATCCACTGGTCAGGCATTGACCGCATGTACAGGTCAGTTCCCTAACCGTCACACGATCTCCCACTCACCACAAGAATGCTTTTCTGTCACGGCAGGCGCACGAGGCACGGGAAATCGGCCATTCCGCCTTGCGTACATCCCTCGAGACTCCCCTTGTCCACAGTGGGGCTGACGCGACTTCAGGGCTGCGTGACGCGGTGCGCGACAGCGCTTGCTGCGTTGTCGCGCCCACCGAATGCCCCCGTGTCACCGAGGGTCCATGTGAGGGAGGGGCGCCGTGACGCTGGAGCCCGCGATGACGCCGCGGACGTGCCGGCCAGATGAGGGCATGGGCGGCTTCCAGCTGTCTGAGCACGGCGGACCGGGCCATCGTCCGGTCCGGATCGGTGAGCACACGGCTGACCAGGCCGGCCTCGTCCGCGTCGGCGAAGTCGGTGACCGCGCGGGCGATGCCCTCCGCCGCATCCGGCCCGGCCTGCGCCCAGATCCGCAGCGAGGTCACGAAGAAGCGCCCCAGGGCCTCCAGGGCGAAGGTGTCCTCGCACGGCTCGCCCGCGTCCGCGCCGGGCAGCGCGGTGACCGGGACGACGACCTGCGCCGCGACGTCGACGAGCAGCTCGGGCATCCGCGACGCCGCGCCGGCGAACTCGCGGGCGGCGTCGACGTCGTCGGCCTGGACGGCCCGGAGGTGCTGAAGGCACTGATGGCCGCGTGCGGGGTCATCGGGGTGAGCGGCGTGGTGTCGGGCATGTCGGCTCCTCACGTACGGGCCGCCCCACCGATCGCGGCGGCCTCAGAAGCGATCTTCGGGGCGGGTGCCTGTGGACAGATTCCGCGCACCGACGGTGAGCGGACTCGCCCGGTCGGCGCTGTGACGTTGATCGGTAGTTGGCGGATTTGATCGGTAGTTGGCGAGCCGTGGTCTGTCGACTGTGAGTTGTGGTCGTGTACGGAGATACGCGGCGGCTCGGGCTTGCCCCGGTCCCGGTGCAAGCCATGCGTGGCCCGTGGCGAACGGACAGCCGCCGCGGACCACGCATGCGACCCTGCTGCCGGTCGCGCCGGCACGCCGTACGTCAGCGCCGTGCGTCCTTTGAGGCGTCCAGGAGTGGCAGGCCGGCCGCGTACCGGCGCAGGTATCCCGCGGTGGGAGTGTCCGCGCCGGCGACGGTGTCGGGGGTGCCCTGCGCGACCACTGCGCCTCCGTTGGGGCCGGCTCCCGGTCCGAGGTCGATTACCCAGTCCGCGGACGCGGCGACGGGGATGTCGTGTTCGGCCACGACGACGGTGTTGCCCGAGTCGAGCAGCATGTCGAGCGCGTCGACGACCTGCTGGATGTCGGACGGGTGCAGGCCCGAGACGGGTTCATCGAGGATGACGAGGCCGGCCTTGCGGCTCGCCGCGCCGCGCTGGATCGCGGACGCGAGTTTGAGGCGCTGGGCCTCGCCGCCGGACAGCTCGGTGGCGCTCTGGCCGAGTCGGAGGTAGCCGAGCCCGACCTGGTCGAGCGCAGTGAGGGTCTCCGCGAGCTGCCGGGGTTCGGTGAAGACCTCCCCGGCCTCGGCGACGGTCAGGTCCAGCACCTGGTCGACGGACAGCCCCCGGTAGGTGACCTCCAGGGCCTCGGGTCCGTAGCGCCGGCCGTCGCACGTGTCGCACACCACCCACATGTCGGGGAGGAAGTGCATGTCGACGAGCCTGCGGCCGTAGCCGGTGCAGGTCTCGCAGCGGCCGCCGGTGGTGTTGAAGCTGAACCAGGAGGCGTCGACGCCGCGCGCGCGTGCCGTATCGGTGGCGGCGAACAGTTTGCGGACGATGTCGAACGCCTTGCTGTACGTGGCCGGGTTGGATCGCGGCGTGCGCCCGAGGGGTTCCTGGTCGACCACGGCGACCCAGCCGAATCCGTCGAGTCCGGTCACCTCGCGCACGGTGTTGGCGGCCGTGCCTTTGAGGGCGGCCGCCGCGCCCGCGGCGAGTGCGCCCAGGACGCTGCTCTTGCCGCTGCCGCTGACGCCGGTCAGGCAGGTGAGCCGCCCGGCAGGGAGGCGCAGCAGCTCCGCGGCCGTGTTGTGGGCGCGCAGGCCGTGCAGTTCCACCCAGTCGGCGTCATCGCGGACCGGGCGGGGGGTGCGGCGCAGCCGCGGCCCGTTGCCGGCCAGGTAGCGGCCAGTGGCCGAGGTGGGGTTGGCGGCGGCCAGGGCGGGTGAGCCGGAGACCAGGACCTCACCGCCGAGGCGGCCCGCGCCGGGGCCCATATCGACGATCCAGTCGGCGCGGGCGATCAGTTCGGGGTCGTGTTCGACGAGGAGGACGGTGTTGCCGGCTTCGCGCAACTCCAGGGCGATGCCGAGGAGGTGATTCTTGTCCGCCGGGTGCAGCCCGGCGCCGGGTTCGTCCAGGACGAAGATGACGTGGCGGCGCGGGGGGGGGGGGGTTTAGGCGGTCCCGGGGGGCGGGAAAAAAAACCCCGGCCGTGTGGGGGCGCGGGGGGGCCGCAGCCGGGTGGGCAG
>NZ_JBEOYO010000041.1:0-82458 GCF_040297125.1 Streptomyces sp. NPDC001868
GCCGCCCCCGCCGGTGGCGGCTCCGCTCCCGGGACCGCGCCCGCCCCCGGCCCGACCCCGGCCCCCGCCTCGGGCCCGCCCCCGGCGTACGCCCAGCCCGGCCCCCCGGCCGCGCCCCAGGCCCCCGCCGCCTACAACCCGGCCCCCGGCGGCCCCGACCCCCGCACGCTCTGGCCGAACATCCTGGAGACGGTCAAGAACCGCCGCCGCTTCACCTGGATCCTGCTCAGCCAGAACGCGCACGTGGCCGGCTTCGACGGCACCACCCTGCAGATCGGCTTCGTCAACGCGGGCGCCCGGGACAACTTCGCGAGCAGCGGCAGCGAGGACGTACTGAAGGCGGCCCTGGCCGAGCAGTTCAACGTGCACTGGAAGATCGAGGCGGTCATCGACACCTCGGGCGGCTCGGCCCCACCGGCCGCCCCCGGCGGTTACGGGTCCCCCGCGCCGGCCGCCGGTGGCTACGGAGGCGGTGGTTACGGCGGAGGCGGCACGGGCGGCGGCTACGGCGGCTCCCCGGCCCCCGCGTCACGTCCCGCCGCACCCCAGGCCTCGGCCCCGGCAGCCCCTCGCCCGGCGTCCCCGGGCCAGGCCGCGCCCCACCAGTCGGCCCCGGCGGCCCGGCCCGCCGCCCCCGCACCACCCCCGGCCCCCGAACCCCCGCCCGTCTCCCCCGAGGACGACACCCCTGAGGACGACGACCCCGACCTCGACGAGTCCGCCCTCTCCGGCCACGACCTGATCGTCCGAGAACTGGGGGCGACCGTGGTGGAGGAGATCGCGAACGAGTAGCGAGTCAGCCACGGCAGGAGAGGAAGGCCAGAAGCCCCGGGAGGCCAGAAGCCCTGGGAGGAGCAGAAGCCCAGGGAGCGCTGGATGGGCCCGGAGGCCCGCAAAGCCCAGAGGCTCGGAGACCCACAAAGCCCGAAGGCCTGAAGGCTCGGAGGCCCAGGTGGGCCGGGCGGGCTGGAAGGACCGGGTGGGCCCGTAGGCCTGGATGGGCCCGGAGGCCTTAGCGGGCTGGGCGGGCCGATTGGACCGTCGGAAGGCTCGCGGCAGAGGACCCCCGGCCGGTCCGCCGCCGCAGGCAACCCCGGCTCCCCACCATCCCTCGCACGATCCCCCACCACCTCTTCGTACGATTCCCCGCCACCCCTTCGTACGATCCGACGAACCCCCACCGTCCCACTCCTCGGAAGCCCGCACAAAGCCCCCCGCCCCCTCCGGCTAGGCTGACCCCGTGAAGGTCCTCGTCATTGGTACCGGTGCTCGTGAGCACGCGCTCTGCCGTTCGCTGTCCCTCGATTCCGATGTCACCGCACTCCACTGCGCTCCCGGCAACGCGGGCATCGCGGAGGTGGCCGAACTGCACGCGGTCGACGCGCTGGACGGCGCCGCCGTGGCAGCGCTGGCCACCCGGCTGGAGGCCGACCTGGTGATCGTGGGGCCGGAGGCCCCGCTGGTCGCGGGTGTCGCCGACGCCGTGCGCGAGGCGGGCATCCCGGTGTTCGGCCCGTCCGGCGAGGCGGCCCAGCTGGAGGGCTCCAAGGCCTTCGCCAAGGAGGTCATGGCCGGGGCGGGCGTCCCCACCGCGCGGTCGTACGTCTGCACGACCGCCGAGGAGATCGACGAGGCCCTGGACGCGTTCGGCGCGCCGTACGTCGTGAAGGACGACGGGCTCGCGGCCGGCAAGGGCGTCGTCGTGACGGCGGACCTCGCCCAGGCCCGTGAGCACGCGCTCGCCTGCGGCCGGGTCGTCATCGAGGAGTTCCTCGACGGCCCCGAGGTCTCCCTCTTCGCCGTCACCGACGGCGTGACCGTCCTCCCGCTCCAGCCCGCGCAGGACTTCAAGCGCGCGCTCGACGGCGACGAGGGCCCCAACACCGGTGGCATGGGCGCGTACTCGCCGCTCCCCTGGGCCGACCCGAAGCTGGTCGACGAGGTGCTGCAGACCGTGCTGCAGCCGACGGTCGACGAGATGCGGCGCCGCGGCACCCCGTTCTCCGGCCTGCTCTACGCGGGCCTGGCGATCACCAGCCGAGGCGTACGGGTGATCGAGTTCAACGCCCGGTTCGGCGACCCGGAGACCCAGGTCGTCCTCGCCCGCCTCAAGACCCCGCTGGCCGGTGTCCTGCTGGCCGCCGCCAACGGCACCCTCGGCGACCTCGAACCCCTCCGCTGGAGCGCGGACGCGGCCGTCACCGTGGTCGTGGCCTCGCACAACTACCCGGGCACGCCGCGCACCGGCGACCCCATCACCGGCCTCGACGAGGTGGCCGCCGTGGACGCCCCGCACGCGTACGTCCTGCACGCCGGTACCCAGCGCGCCGGTGACGACGTCGTCAGCGCCGGTGGCCGCGTCCTCTCCGTCACGGCCACCGGCAAGGACCTCACCCAGGCCCGCGACCGCGCGTACACGGCCGTCGCCCGGATCGGCCTCGACGGCTCCCAGCACCGTTCGGACATCGCGGCGAAGGCGGCGGCCGAGGCATGACCGGCTGACGACCGGCGCTCCGCCCGTCCACGCCCGCCTGCTTCCGTCCACGCCCGGCCGCTTCCGTCCACGCCCGCCCTGACGCATTCCCACGCAACCGAACACATCCGCCCCCTTCGCGACATCCGCATGCGAAGCGCCATCAACGGGTACGAACCCCAGGCCCCGGAATCCCTCGGAGACCCCCAGGAACCCCTGGAGAATCCGTCGGAATCCGGGGCCCGATCCTTGCCCAGCGTCATTCACCTCTCCCCAAAGCCATTCCATCGAGTGAGCGATGGTCCATCCGGCTGACGGCGGCCGGGGCCCCAACTAGGGTGCGGCGCAAGCGTTCCGGCACTTGGCCCACCGGCATTGCGATGTCAGTGGTGGGTGCCACAGTGGGGGAGTGAGCAACGTCAGGGCATTCGGCGGCGACCACTGCGAAGAGCAGTCGTCGCAGGCGCCACGGAACGCGCCGCACGGGACAGCAGGGGGTGACGTCGGGTCGTGACCGGTATGGCAGGTGGTGAGGAGGCGGGCGCGCGGGCCGCGCGCTCGCGGGCCCTCGCCGTGCTGCGAATCCGCAGCAGGGCGCTGGCCGTGGCACTGCTGCCCGCGGCCGTCGCCGTCGTCCTGCTGGCCGGCGGCTGGACCGGCCATCTGACCGGGCCGGGCTGGTCCATGGCGAGCCGGGTCGTGTCCGGCCTCGCCGCCGTGGTGCTGCTCGCCGCCGCGGGCATCGCGCTCGTCGTCGCCCGAGCCCGGCCCGCCGTGAGCCCCACGGTCTCGATCACCGAGGCGGCCGCCCCCGATCTCTACCGCCTGGTCCGGGACCTGGCCGACCGCCTGGACGTCCCGGCCCCCTCCGCGATAGCGCTCACCCCGGACTGCGACAGCTGGCTGGAGGACCGCACCCACCCCTCCCACAACGCCCCCGCCCCGCACCGGCCCACCCCGTCCTCGTCCGACGGGGACGCGTCCGACGGCGCCGACGAGATGGCGGGTGTCCGCGAATCGTCGCCCGGCCGGCGGTCCCGGCTGCAGTCCGGCCCGGAGTCCGGCCTCACCTCTCCCCGCCGGCACCGCGCGCCCACCGCCCCGGTGCTCGTCATCGGCTCACCGTTCCTGTGGTGGATGCGGGTCGGTGAGCTACGAGCGGTGCTGGCACCGGTCGTCGCGGGTACGGGACCTTCGGCGCACCCGGACATAGCCGCGGCCCGCCGTTTCGTCCGGGGGCTGGACGCCGCCGTGGCCGTCACCTCGGCCCCGACGCACGGCCCGCTCGTGCGTACGGTGCTGGCCGGCGTCGGCTGGGTGACCCGGCTGCTGCTGCGCGGCTGCCGGGGGCACGCGGCCGAGATGGAGCGCGGGGTCGCCGCCGCTGCCGCCGAGCGTGCACAGGCTGTGGACTACGGTCTGCGGATCGTCGCCCAGGAGCAGGTCGGCCTGGCCTACGCCGGCTGGGACCGCCTCCTCACCCGGGTCGCGCTGCCCGCCTGGCGGATGGGCCGCTGGCCGTCCCGCCTGGACGCGGGTGTCGTCGCCGCGCTCACGGAGCTGTCCCGCCGCGACCGCCTCGCCGAGGGCTTCGCCTCCCGGCTCGGCGAGCGCCCCGCGTGCGACCTCCTCGAAGAGCCCGGCACGGTCGACGAGGCCGCGTCCCTCCTCGCCGCCCGCCTCTTCCACGGCGGGCCCGCCGAGTCGGGCCCCGACTGGTCCCCGGTCGACTGGCACGAGTACCCGGACGAGGTCGTCGACCGCAAATGGCGCACCGACGCCGCCCGCCTCCACCGCGTCCTCGACGCCCTGGGCGTCCGCCACACCGCCGGCGCCCCCACCACCGACCCGACCGGCCCGGCCCCCAGCGGCCCCACCCTGTCCCGCGTCCTGAGCCACCTGACCACCCAGCCGCCGACCCCGGACCCGGCCCCCGGAACCACCACCGGGCACGAGCCGCACCCGAGCCTCACCGAAGAGCACGAGCAGCACGAGCAGCACGAGCGGGGCCCCGGGCCCACCGCCGATCGCCGTCCGACCCCCGAAGCCCCTCACGCCACTGACCGCACCCCGTACCCCGAAGCCCCTCAAGCCGACGAGCACGCTCACCACCCCGCCCAGGAGCCGGACCCGCACCACATATCCCCGCGCGCCGACGGCGACCACGGCGCCGACCACGACGGTGCCGGCGGCGACCACGGCGGTCACGGCGGCGACCACGACTGTGCCAGCGGCGGCCACGACGGTGCCGACGGCGGTCACGGCGGCGGCCACGACGGTGACGGGGACGTCAACGTCGGCAGCGACGACGAACGCGATGGCGACGACGACGAACCCCGTCTCTCCAACCCCCGCTCCGCCGCTCTCGCCCTCGCTCTGACCACCGAGCTGGCCCGGGAGGAGGCCGCGGCCCCGGCCGCCGTACACACAACGGCCGGCGGAGCCGAGGCGCAGGGACCGGACCGGGCGCTGTGGGACGACGGGCTGCTGCCGCTGTTCCCGATGCAGCCGCCCCGCACGGGCCGTGAGCTGCTGACGGAGCACGTCGCCGCGATGGTGTGCTGCGCGGCCATGGACACGGCGGGCGCGACCCCGGGCCTGGACTGGCTGGACGGCCCCTCCCTCCTCGTCGACGGCGTACGGGCGGCCGACCTCGCCCCCCAGGTCCTGACCCTCGTCGAGGACGGCGACCCCGCCCCCCTCCGCGACTGGCTCCGCCGCCTCGGCGTCCGCCCGGAGAAACCGGTCCGCCTGGTCTGACCGCACCCCGACCACGGCCCCGCCCCACCCCTCCGGACCGGCCGGCCCCGACCCACTCGTCCCCCGGCCTACTCGTCCCCGGCCCCGGGCCCACCGGCCCTGACCAGCCACGACAACCCACGACAACCCACGACAACCCACGGCCACCCCGTCGACGATCACCACCGTCCACCACCACCAACCACCCACAACCGTCCCCTGACCCACCCCCACTCACCCGCCCGCCCAACTCCGCATCCGGACCTCACCGTTCCACTCTCGACAATTCGCGACGAACGGTGACGGAGCGCGTGCGTAATGTGATGTGCTGGGACCGATCGCGTACATAGCAAGGGCTTGCGACAGCTCACGGGGGACGAGGGAGGGGAGAGCGAATGGGCTCCGAGCAGCACCACATCCGCCGTTGGGAATCGGGCGCCCTCGCCCACGCCGTGACGGACCCCTTCGGCCAGGGCCCGGTCCCCTGGCTACGGGGCAATGTGACGTACTTCGACGACACGGGCCACGTGGTCCCCTGGTACGTGGAGCCGGGCCCGCCCGAGCCGACCACCCCGGCCAAAGGCACCCGTGCCCGCGTCCCCGCACCGCGCACCCCGCCGGGCCCCCGCTCCGCCGACGACGTGCACCGGCAGATCAAGGGCTTCACGGCGACCGGCGCCGCCGCCCCCGGCGAGTCCATCGACTTCCACATCACCGTGGACCCGCCCCAGGAATTCGGCGTCGACATCTATCGCATCGGCCACTACAGCGGCGACGGCGCGGCGAAGATCACCACCAGCCCCCGCCTCTCCGGCATCGTCCAGCCCCCACCCCTGACCGCCGACCGCACGGTCTCCTGCCACCACTGGTGGCTCTCCTGGCGGCTGCAGATCCCGAGCTACTGGAACGTCGGCGCGTACGTCGCCGTCCTGACCACGGCCGACGGCTACCGCTCCCACGTCCCGTTCACCATCCGCGACGACCGCCAGGCCGACCTGCTGCTCCTGCTCCCGGACATCACCTGGCAGGCGTACAACCTGTATCCGGAGGACGGCCGCACCGGCGCCAGCCTCTACCACGCCTGGGACGAGGAGGGCCGGCTGCTCGGCGAGTCCGACGCGGCGACGACCGTCTCCTTCGACCGCCCGTACGCCGGCGCGGGCCTCCCCCTCCATGTCGGGCACGCTTACGACTTCATCCGCTGGGCCGAGCGCTACGGCTACGACCTCGCCTACGCCGACGCCCGCGACCTGCACTCAGGCCGCGTCGACCCCACCCGCTACCGGGGGCTGGTCTTCCCGGGTCACGACGAGTACTGGTCGCCGCAGATGCGCCGCACCGCCGAGCTGGCCCGGGACGGCGGCACCTCGCTCGTCTTCCTCTCCTCCAACACCATGTACTGGCAGGTGGAGCTGAGCCCGTCCCCGTCCGGTGTCCCCGACCGCCTCCTCACCTGCCGAAAACGCCGGGGCCCCGGCAAACCCGCACTGTGGCGCGAAATCGACCGCCCCGAGCAGCAGTTGATGGGCATCCAGTACGAGGGCCGGGTCCCCGAACCCCACCCCCTGGTCGTGCGCAACGCCGACCACTGGCTCTGGGACGCGACCGGCGCCCATGAGAACGACGAGCTGGCGGGCATGGTCGCCGGCGAGGCCGACCGCTACTTCCCGCGCACCCCGCTCCCCGAGCACCAGGGCCGTATGCTCCTCGCCCACTCCCCGTACCGGGACAGCGACGACACCATCCGCCACCAGGAGACCTCCCTCTACCGAGCCCCCTCCGGCGCCTGGGTCTTCGCATCCGGGACGTTCGCCTGGTCCCCGGCCCTGGACCGTCCGGGCCACGTCGACACCCGTGTCCAGCGGGCCACAGCAAACCTCCTGGACCGCATCTGCAAACGCGACTGAGTCCCGTACGGCACTCCGTCGGCGCCACCCCTGGCCATGATCGGTCGCCCGCATACGGGAGAATCGAGCCACTTGGACATCACCACGGGGAGGAACCGTGTCCGGATTCGTAGAAAAGCCCGAGCCTGTTCAGGTTCCGGGCCTGGTGCATCTGCACACCGGCAAGGTGCGCGAGCTGTACCAGAACGAGGCGGGCGACCTCGTGATGGTCGCCAGCGACCGAACGTCCGCGTTCGACTGGGTGCTGCCGACGGAGATCCCCGACAAGGGGCGCGTCCTGACGCAGCTGTCCCTCTGGTGGTTCGACCAGCTCGCCGACCTGGCCCCGAACCACGTCCTGAGCACCGAGCTCCCGGCCGACGCCCCCGCCGACTGGGCGGGCCGCACCCTGATCTGCAAGTCCCTGCGGATGGTCCCGGTGGAGGCCGTGGCCCGCGGTTACCTCACCGGCTCGGGCCTGCTGGAGTACAACGACTCCCGTACGGTCTGCGGCCTCGCCCTCCCCGAGGGCCTGGTCGACGGCTCGGAGCTGCCGGCGCCGATCTTCACCCCGGCCACCAAGGCCGCCGTCGGCGAGCACGACGAGAACGTGTCGTACGAGGAGGTCGCCCGCCAGGTCGGCGCGGAGACCGCCGCCCAGCTGCGCCAGACGACCCTGGCCGTGTACGGCCGCGCCCGGGACATCGCCCGTGACCGGGGGATCATCCTGGCCGACACCAAGTTCGAGTTCGGCTACGAGGACGACACCCTCGTCATCGCCGACGAGGTGCTCACCCCGGACTCGTCCCGCTTCTGGCCGGCCGATCTGTGGGAGCCGGGCCGCGCCCAGCCGTCCTTCGACAAGCAGTTCGTCCGCGACTGGCTGACCTCGGACGCCTCCGGCTGGGACCGCAAGAGCGAGCAGCCCCCGCCGCCCCTGCCCGAGGAGATCGTCGCCGCCACCCGCGCCAAGTACGTGGAGGCGTACGAGCGCCTGACCGGCACGAGCTGGAGCTAGACACACGAAGAAGGCCCCGGTCCAGTGGACCGGGGCCTTCTTTCACACCATCTCAAGAGCGGACGACCAGGTTCGAACTGGCGACCTCAACCTTGGCAAGGTTGCGCTCTACCAACTGAGCTACGTCCGCGCTGCGCCGTGGCGCGAGGCCTACTATACCCAACCTCGCTCCCGTGCGAGACGCACCGCCGCGTGCCGGTTCTCCACCCCGAGCTTGGAGACGGCCGACGACAGATAGTTCCGGACAGTGCCCTGGGACAGCGCGGCCCGCTCGGCGATCTCCGCGACGGGCGCCCCGTCGGCGGCGAATTCGAGCACCTCGGCCTCCCGGGCGGTCAGCGGCGAGTCCCCGGAGGAGATCGCGTCGGCCGCCAACTCCGGGTCCACATAACGGTTCCCCGCGTGCACGGTCCGGATGATCTCCGCGAGCCGCTGCGCGCTGACGGTCTTGGGGACGAACCCGCGCACACCCGCCGCAAGCGCCCGCTTCAGATGACCCGGCCGACCATGACCGGTCACGATCAGAACCCGGCAGCCCGGCAGTTCGCCCCGCAGCGATGTGGCGACCCTCACACCGTCCGCGCCGGGCATCTGGAGGTCCAGCACGGCCACATCCGGCTCGTGCGCCCGTGCCATGGCCAGCGCCTCCGGCCCGCTCGCCGCCTGCGCGACCACCACGAGGTCGTCCTCCAACGCCAGCAACGCGGCCAGTGCCCCCCTGATCAGATGCTCGTCATCGGCGAGCAACAACCGCACGGGCCGCCCCGCGGCCTCCGGTACGGCGCTCATGACGCACTCCCTCGGCCGACCGCCGGGCCGACGGCAGCTGCCGCCGCTTTCCTCGAAGCCGAAGCCGAAGCCGAAGCCGATCCGGAAGCCGATCCCCATCCGGCCCCCGATCCCAGCGGCACCCGGGCCAGCACCCGGAACGCCTCCGCCCCCACCGGCCCGGCCTCCAGGGTCCCGTCCACGACCGCCAGCCGCTCCCGCAGCCCCGCGAGCCCGGACCCGGCGCCGACGGAACGATGCGCGTGCGCGCCCCCCACCGAACCCTCCCCGCCCCGGTCCCCGTCCCCGCTTCCGTCCCCGACGGCCCGTATCCCGTCGTTCTCCACGGTCAGCACCACCTGCCCCTCCGTCACCTTCAACACCACCGCGCACTGCGCGGCGTTGGCGTGCCGCAGCACGTTCGTCGTCCCTTCCCGCACCACCCAGGCGAGCGCGGACTGCACCTCGCCGGGCAGCCCGGCGGTGTCCGCCCCGTCGACCGAGCAGTCGATGCCGGCCGCCGCCAACACGCCCTGTGCGCCGGAGAGTTCGACCCCGAGGTCGGCCTCGCGGTACCCCCGTACGACATCCCGTACCTCGCGCTGCGACTCATGGGCGATCCGCTGGACCTCGATCATCTGCTCGACGGCCTCGGGCCGTTCCCGGCGGGCCAGCTGGACGGCCAGCTCGCTCTTCAGGGCGATGACCGCGAGATTGCGGCCGATCACATCGTGCAGATCGCGCCCGAACCGGAGCCGCTCCTCGGCCACGGCGAGCCGGGCGCGGGTCTCGCGGGCGTCGGCGAGTTCGTAGACGGCGTCGAGGAGCCAGACGGAGAAGACGGCCGTGAAGGCGAGGGCCCCACCGCTGATCAGCACGATCATCCCCGTGACCAGCGCGCCGGGCCCCGGTGTGCCCAGCAGGAGGACCAGGAGCGCGGAGCCCGTCGCGAAGCCGCCGACGATCGCCAGGACCCGCTTCCGGGCGCGGACGCCGAGCGTCACGTTACCGACGCCGAAGATCACCACGATGCCGAAGATGCCGGCGTTGTCGGAGACCTCCCCCTTCACCGCGTGGTCGGCGATCACGAAGGTGAGGACGGCGATCACCGCGGTGACGGCGGTGAGCACCCACAGCAGTCGTACGGGCTGGGCCCGCTGGCCGCGCGTCCAGTCGAGCGCCCGGGACGCGGTCACCGCACAGGCCCCGGCGTGCACACCCACCATGAGCAGCAGCAGCCAGCTGCCCGGCGCCGGCCCCACTTCGGCGAAGGCGGGCAGTCCGGCCGCGAAGAGCTCGATCGCCGCGAACATGTGGAACGACCACCGCGTGTACGCCTCCACCTTCGCCGGCGTGCTCTTCCCCCGCCACCACGTCCCCGGCCCCCGCATGGTTCAGCCCCCCTCATCGACGAGGTTCCCAGCGGAACCACCGCCGTACAGCAAACACCGCGAGCACGGTCCAGGCCAGCGCGGTGGCCATGGCACCCAGGGCCTCGTACGCGGACAGGTCGCCGGTCCAGCCGCCGCGCACCAGCGTGATCACGGGGCTGAGCGGCAGCAGTTCGAGGAAGGACGCCAGTCGGTCCGGCAGCACTTCGAGCGGCACGGTGATGCCCGACCCGAGCAGTGACACGAACATCAACGGCAGGCTGGTGATCTGCGCGCTCTCGGCGGTGCGGCTGAAGGTCGCGGTGAGCGCCGCCAGCGCCACGCACAGGACGACGCCCAGCAGCACCCCCAGCACGGCCAGGTGGGGCGCGGGCGGTGCCCCGACGTCCAGCAGGACCGTACAGCCGATCGCGAGGAGCAGGCACTGCGCGAGCCCGATGCCGACGGCGGGCAGCGCGGCCCCGACCAGGATCTCCGGGTCGCGCAGTTCACCGGTCCGCAGCCGCTTCAGGACGAGTTCCTCGCGGCGTACGACATAGACGTTGGTGAGGGCGGCGTAGACCGCGAAGAGCAGCGAGAAGCCGATGGCGGCGGACAGGATGACCGTCCCGACGCTCAGCCCCGCCTCGCCCAGGTCCATCTCGTCCGTGGCCGTCCGCACACTGAGCGGCAGCAGCAACGGCACGAACAAGGCCGTGAACAGCGTGGCCCGGCTCCGCCCCAGCAGCGTGAGCTCGGCGCGGGCGAGCGCGGCCATCCGACCCTTGAGGCTCGTACCGCCCGTACCGCCCGTACCGCCCGTACCGCCCGTACCGCGCGCACCACTCGCGCCACCGGTACGGCTCGTACTGGCCGTACCGTCCGTACGACCGCTGTGCTTGACGGGGGTGTTCATACGACCAGTTCCTCCTCGCGCGACTTCGCCGCAGTCTCCCGGGCGATCCGCAGGAACGCCTCCTCCAGCGACGCCGACCGGACCTCGAGGCGCCGCAGTTCGACCCGTGACCGCTCGGCCCACAGCAGCAGCCCGGTGGCCGCCCGCTGGAGTTCGTTCGTGCGCAGCACCACCACGCGGTCGGTCTCCTCGTGCCCGGTGACGCCCAGCTCGCCGAGCGGGGGCAGATCGCCCAGGAAGAACCCGGTGGGCAGTTCGAAGGAGATACGGGACGGCTGGGAGGCGGTCACCTCGGCCGGGGTGCCGGTTGCGGCGACGCTTCCCTCGTGGAGGATGGCCAGCCGGTCGGCCAGGTCCTCCGCCTCCTCCAGGTAGTGCGTGGTGAGCAGCACGGTCGTACCCCCGTCGCGCAACTCCCGTACCAGCTCCCACGTGTCCTGGCGGCCCTCCGCGTCGAGCCCGGTCGTCGGCTCGTCCAGGAAGAGGACCTCGGGCCGCCCGAGGAGCGCGAGCGCCAGGTCCAGGCGCCGCTTCTCACCCCCGGACAACTGCTTGACCCGTACGCCGGCCCGTCGCCCGAGCCCGACCATCTCCAGCGCCTCCCCGAGGGGCCGCGCGCCGCTGGTGCAGCCGGCCCACATCCGTACCGTCTCCGCGACGGTCAGCTCGGAGGGGAAGCCGCCCTCCTGCAGCATCACGCCGATCCGGGGGCGTACGGCCGCGCGCTCCTCGTGGGGGTCGTGCCCGAGGACCCGCACCCGGCCGCCGGACGGCGGTGCGAGTCCTTCCAGCAGTTCGACCGTCGATGTCTTGCCCGCGCCGTTGGTGCCCAGGAGGGCGAAGAGTTCTCCCCGGCCGACGGAGAAGGTGATTCCCCGTACGGCCTCGAAACCGCCCCCGTACACGCGCCGCAGGTCGGTGACCTCGATCACGTTCTCGTGATCGTGAGTGTTCACGTCCTCGTGCCCGTTCGTTTTCATGTCTTCAGCGTCTCGGCGGTACGGGCCTAAGAGCAGTGCGCGGTGTCATCACTCGACATGACAAATGTCAGACGCGGGATACGTTCGACAGGACGGTGGTGGGGACACGAAGAAGGCCCCGGTCCGATGGACCGGGGCCTTCTTTCACGAGCGGACGACCAGGTTCGAACTGGCGACCTCAACCTTGGCAAGGTTGCGCTCTACCAACTGAGCTACGTCCGCATTGCCTCCGACCGGCTCCCACCGATCGGCGCGTAGACCACTTTACCTGATCCACAGCAGTGGTTGGTAAGCGATCAGAGCGGGTGACAGGAATTGCACACTGCGCCTTCCCCCTGGAAGGGGGATGTTCTGCTACTGAACTACACCCGCGTGACTCCGGTGAGCCGGGCCTTTCGGCCTTGCCCCTCGGCGTGCTCCAGACTCTAGCCGATCTGCCGGGGGGCAACGCAAGTCGGTTGCCCCCGGGGTCCAAGTCGGCCGCCCCCGGGGCTCGCTGACGAACCCTGAGGACCGGCCGACGGGGCGGCGCTACTGCGCCTCGGCGAAGGCCTCGTAGACCCTCTTGGGGATCCGGCCGCGCGCGGGGACGTCCAGCTTGTTGGCCTGGGCCCAGGCGCGGACCGCCGACGGGTCCGGGGCGACCTGGGTCTGCTTGTACGCCTTGCCCGACCTCGACCGCTTGCGGCCGGCGTCCACGTAGGGCGCGAGCGCCTTACGCAGTTTCTTGGCATTGGCTTCGTTCAGGTCGATCTCGTACGACTTCCCGTCGAGTCCGAAGGCGATCGTCTCCGCCGCTTCCGAGCCGTCGATGTCGTCGGAGAGAGTGACCACGACACGCTGCGCCACGAATATCGGTCCCTTCGTGCGACATCTCTCCGTTGACGTGCCCTGACGTCAGGAAGATGTCGGCTGTCCGGCTGTTATTTGGGCAAAGTATCGGCTATTGCCAATTCATTTGTACAGTGCCCGGCATTGCAATGTGCAGACAGACTTAATCCGCCCGCGTGTCCCTCGCGCAATAGGGATCCGGGATCTTTCCCAGAAGTTTTCATGAGGGTGATCACCCGATACCTGATCGTGACCGCCGTCACCCGGATTTTCCGTGGATCCCTGTAGTTTCCTACGAATCTACTCGCGTAGAAATTTTGTGCGGGTAGTCTGAAGCCACCTGTAGGAACCTGCTCAGCACCACACACCGGGAGTGCCAGTGGCACGCGTCGTAGTCGACGTCATGCTCAAGCCGGAGATCCTCGACCCCCAGGGCCAGGCGGTGCAGCGCGCGCTGCCGCGTCTCGGTTTCGAGGGCGTCTCCGACGTACGTCAGGGAAAGCGATTCGAACTGGAAGTTGACGGACCGGTGGACGACGCCGCGCTCGCCCGCATCCACGCACTGGCGGAATCCTTCCTCGCCAACACCGTGATCGAGGACTTCACCGTCAAGGTCGAGGAAGTCGCGGAGGCGGGAAAGTGACCGCTCGTATTGGCGTCGTCACCTTTCCCGGCAGTCTCGACGACCGGGACACGCAGCGTGCGATCAGGCTCGCCGGTGCCGAACCCGTCGCTCTCTGGCACAAGGACAAGGACCTCCACCAGGTCGACGCCGTGGTGCTGTGCGGCGGTTTTTCCTACGGTGACTATCTGCGCGCCGGAGCCATCGCGCGCTTCTCGCCGGTGATGGAGACGCTCATCGAGCAGGCGAAGGCCGGACTGCCGGTCCTCGGTATCTGCAACGGCTTTCAGATCCTCACCGAGGCGCACCTCCTGCCGGGCACGATGCTGCGCAACGACCACCTGCACTTCATCTGCCGTGACCAGAAGCTGCGGGTGGAGAACGCCGAGACCGCCTGGACCACCGACTACACGGCCGGCCAGGAGATCCACATCCCGCTGAAGAACAACGACGGCCAGTACGTCGCCGACGCGTACACGCTCGACAAGCTGGAGGCGGAGGGCCGGGTCGCCTTCCGGTACCTCGACTTCAACCCCAACGGCTCCCAGCGGGACATCGCCGGCGTCACCAACGAGGCCGGGAACGTCGTGGGCCTCATGCCGCACCCGGAGCACGCCGTCGAGCCGCTGATCGGCACCGGCCGCACCGACGGCCTCCCCTTCTTCACCTCGATCCTCAAGAAGCTGGTCAACGCATGAGCCGGACGCCTCTGGACACGGTCGAGCACGCGGCCGCGACCCCCGACGTCGAGCTGCCCTGGGCCGAACTGGGCCTGAAGAAGGACGAGTACGAGCGGGTCGTCGAGATCCTCGGCCGCCGGCCCACCGGGGCCGAGCTCGCCATGTACTCCGTCATGTGGTCCGAGCACTGCTCGTACAAGTCCTCGAAGGTCCACCTCCGCCAGTTCGGCGAGAAGGCGCCCCAGTCGGACGCCCTCCTCGTCGGCATCGGCGAGAACGCGGGCGTGGTCGACGTCGGCCAGGGCTACGCGGTCACCTTCAAGGTCGAGTCGCACAACCACCCTTCGTACGTCGAGCCCTACCAGGGCGCGGCCACGGGTGTCGGCGGCATCGTCCGCGACATCATCGCGATGGGCGCCCGCCCGGTCGCCGTCGTCGACCCGCTGCGCTTCGGTGCGGCCGACCACCCCGACACCAAGCGCGTCCTCCCGGGCGTCGTCGCGGGCATCGGCGGCTACGGCAACTGCCTGGGCCTGCCGAACATCGGCGGCGAGGTCGTCTTCGACGCCTGCTACCAGGGCAACCCGCTGGTCAACGCCGGTGCCATCGGTGTCATGCGGCACGAGGACATCCACCTCGCGAAGGCCTCCGGCGCCGGCAACAAGGTCATCCTCTACGGGGCCCGCACGGGCGGCGACGGCATCGGCGGCGCCTCGATCCTGGCGAGCGAGACCTTCGACGACGCCAAGCCGAGCAAGCGCCCGGCGGTCCAGGTCGGCGACCCCTTCCAGGAGAAGCTCCTCATCGAGTGCACCCTGGAGGCCTTCAAGGAGAAGCTGGTCGTCGGCATCCAGGACCTCGGTGCGGCGGGTCTGTCCTGCGCGACGAGCGAGCTGGCGTCCAACGGCTCCGGCGGCATGCGTGTCACCCTGGACGACGTCCCGCTCCGTGACTCGACCCTCTCGCCCGAGGAAATCCTCATGAGCGAGTCGCAGGAACGCATGTGCGCGGTCGTCGAGCCGGAGAAGGTCGACCGCTTCCTCGCGATCTGCGACAAGTGGGATGTCATCGCCACGGTCATCGGCGAGGTCACCGACGGCGACCGCCTGGAGATCTACTGGCACGGCGGCAAGATCGTCGACGTCGACCCGCGCACGGTCGCGCACGACGGCCCGGTCTACGAGCGCCCCTACGCCCGCCCCGAGTGGCAGGACGCGCTCCAGGCGGACGACGCGAACAAGCTGCCGCGCCCGGCGACCGGCGAGGAGCTGCGTGAGCAGGTCCTGGCACTGGTGTCGTCCCCGAACCAGGCCTCGAAGTCCTGGATCACCTCCCAGTACGACCACTTCGTACAGGGCAACACGGTGCTGGCCCAGCCGGAGGACTCCGGCATGATCCGCGTCGACGAGTCGACCGGCCTGGGCGTCGCCATCGCGACGGACGGCAACGGCCGCTACGCCAAGCTGGACCCGTACGCGGGCGCGCAGCTGGCGCTGTCGGAGGCCTACCGGAACGTGGCGACGACCGGCGCCAAGCCCCTCGCCGTCTCCGACTGCCTGAACTTCGGCTCGCCCGAGGACCCGGCGGTCATGTGGCAGTTCGCGGAGGCCGTACGCGGTCTGGCGGACGCCTGCCAGCAGCTGGGCACCCCGGTGACCGGCGGCAATGTCTCGCTCTACAACCAGACGGGCGAGGTGGCGATCCACCCGACGCCGGTGGTGGCCGTTCTCGGAGTGATCGACGATGTCGCGCGCCGCACCCCGGTCGCCTTCCAGGAAGAGGGTCAGCTCCTCTACCTGCTCGGCGACACCCGTGAGGAGTTCGGCGGTTCGGCCTGGTCCCAGGTCGTCCACGACCACCTCGGCGGACTGCCGCCGGCCGTGGACCTGGAGCGCGAGCGCCTGCTCGCCGAGATCCTGATCTCCGCCTCCCGCGACGGCATGATCGACTCCGCGCACGACCTCTCCGACGGCGGCCTGATCCAGGCGGTCGTCGAGTCGGCCCTGCTCGGCGGCAAGGGCGCCCGCCTGATCGTCCCCGACGGTCTGGACGCGTTCACCTTCCTCCTCTCGGAGTCGGCCGGCCGCGCCGTCGTGGCCGTCCCCCGCTCCGAGGAACTCCGCTTCAACGACATGTGCGGCGCCCGGGGCCTCCCGGCCACCCGCATCGGTGTCGTGGACGGTGACTCGGTGGAGATCCAGGGCGAGTTCACGCTCCCCCTGGAGGAGCTGCGCACCGCGCACGAGGCCACGATTCCGGCGCTGCTGGCGTAGTCGGTACGACGGTGAAGGACCCGCCCGGATGGTCTTCGGGGCGGGTCCTTTTTCGGCTGTTTCGTTCAGCGGACGTAGTTCTTGAGGATCTCTGTGTCCAGTTCGATGTCCATCGGGCCCGGGATGCGGACCTTCTCGCCGAACTTCGCGGTGTGGATGTCGCGGTAGCCGCCGACCTGTCGGTCCGGGTTGCTGTGCACGGTGACCGTGCAGGAGTCTCGGTCGATCAAGAGGTACAGGGGGATTCCAGCCTGGCCGTACGCGGTCGGCATCTCGTGCCGGTCCCGCCGGTCGGTGTCCGAGTCGTACGAGGTGACCTCCACGACCATGAGCGCGCCGTCAGGGTCGGCCCACTCACCATGTCCTGCGAAGTGGGCCTCGGGTGCAAGCACCGCATCCGGTTTCGCCCTTCCCTCCCGATAGGCCTCCACCCGGAGCCCTTGGCCGTACGTCAGGTCCAGGTCGGGCCTGGACTGCATGCAGCGCCGGGCCAGCCAGGAGACGATGACGTTGTGGTCTCCGTCTGCCGCCTTCTTGACTCCGATCCGTCCGTTGATGAACTCCAACGTGACGGTCTCGGGAGCGGAGGAGGCGATCGTTTCGAACTCCACCACCGACATCTGAGACGTGCGCTCGGCCATAACCGTGATGTTGCCCCCCTTTCCAGGCGAAGGCCAGTATCGCCAGTGGGCGTCGGAGCGGGGCGTACTTCGCCTTCGATCACACCTTCGGGTGACTTCCTCCACCGCCCCCGCCCTCCCCTAGGCTCACCCCATGCCGCCCGCCAGGAAACGCCCTCGCGCCTACGACCCCGCCAAGACGCGCACCGCCGTCCTGGCCCAGTTCGGGAACGTACGGGAGGCCGTGGGCACCCTCGGCGAGGACCGGCTCGCTCTGCCCACGCGGCTCGGGGAGTGGACCGTACGGGACCTGGCCGCGCACCTCACGATGGCCGTGGAGAGCGTCAGCCGGGCCCTGGAGAGGCCTGAGCCTCCGAAGGCCGAGCTGAATCCCCTCGACTACGCCTCCGCGACGGCCGCTTTCGCCGGTGCCATCGCCGAGGGAAGCCACAGCCTGGCCGAGGCCGACCCCGATGTCAGCGCCCTCTTCGCCCGGGTCGGGGAGCGGATCACCGACGCCCTCGCCGCCGCACCCCATGGCCGGGTCGTCGACACCCGCGCCGGCGGCATGCTGCTCGACGACTACCTCCTCACCCGCACCATCGAACTCGTCGTGCACACCGACGACCTGAACGCCGCCGTCCCCGGTCTCGACGTCCCGTACGACCGGCACGCCCTCGCCACCTGTGTCCGGCTGCTCGCCGACACGCTCGCCGCGCGGGCGCCCGGTGGCTCGACGGAGGTGCGGATCCCGCCGTACGCGGTCGTGCAGTGCGTGGAGGGGCCCCGGCACACCCGGGGCACCCCGCCGAACGTCGTGGAGACGGACCCGCTGACCTGGATCCGCCTCGCGACCGGCCGCCTGGAGTGGGCCGCCGCCCTGGACGAGGCCAAGGTCAGGGCGAGCGGGGAGCGGGCCGATCTGAGCGGGCTGCTGCCGCTGATGAGCTGAGGTCGGGAACCACCCACTCACCTCACCCGTCACACCGCCATGGACAAGCGACTGACCCTCACGGCCCTGGCCCTTCTCCCGCTCCCGCTGCTCGCGGCCTGCGGCTCCGAGTCGGCCGGCGACTCCGGCAGCGGCAATGTCGGCTCGACCGCCCCGAAGTCCTCGGTCACCGGTGTCCGCTGGAAAGTGGACAGCCTCACCGTCGGCGACAAGACCGAACAGGCCCCCGACGGCGCCTGGCTCAAGATCGCCGACAACGGTCAGGTCGACGGCAACTACGGCTGCAACACCTTCGGCTCGACCGCCGCCTTCAAGGACGACGGCATCGACTTCGAGACCGCCCGGTCCACCGAGATGGCCTGCGGCGACGCCCCGATGAAGTTCGAGAAGAGCTTCGCCCGCGCCCTCGACGCCGAGAAGTTCACGGCCGAGACCACGGACGGCGGACTCACCCTCACCACGGGCGACGGCGACACCGTGAAGCTGACCGAGGAGAAGCCCGCCGAGCTGTACGGCACGAAGTGGCTGATCGACTCCCTCACGGACCACGACACCGCCACCTCGCTCCCCGAGGCCGTCCAGGGCAAGGCCTGGTTCACCCTCGACAAGAAGGCGGGCACGCTGAGCGGAAGCGTCGGCTGCAACGACATCTCCGCGAAGGCGACGGTGAGCGAGGACCGGATCACCCTCGGCAATCCGCGGACCACCCGCAAGATGTGCTCCGACTCACTCATGGCCGCCGAGCGGGGCCTCCTGGAGCTCTTCAAGGGCACGGTGGAATATCAGATCGATCACCGCAGTATCACGCTGACCAGCGAAAACAACGCGGGCATCGGCGCGGTCGCCGACAAGTGACGTGCGAAGGGCCGCAGTCGGGAACCGGGGTGGGTGAGATCATCGGATTCGGACCGGTGCGCGATCTCGCCTACACTCGGTGGCGTGCCACGTGGTGACGGACGACTCAACCACGACCTTCTCCCCGGCGAGAAAGGCCCCCAGGACGCGTGTGGCGTCTTCGGTGTCTGGGCCCCGGGTGAAGAGGTCGCCAAGCTCACGTACTTCGGGCTGTACGCCCTCCAGCATCGGGGCCAGGAATCCGCGGGTATCGCGGTCAGCAACGGCTCCCAGATCCTCGTCTTCAAGGACATGGGCCTCGTTTCCCAGGTCTTCGACGAGACCTCGCTCGGTTCGCTCCAGGGTCACATCGCGGTCGGTCACGCCCGCTACTCGACCACCGGCGCCTCCGTGTGGGAGAACGCCCAGCCCACCTTCCGTGCCACCGCGCACGGCTCCATCGCGCTCGGCCACAACGGCAACCTGGTCAACACGGCCCAGCTCGCCGAGATGGTCGCCGACCTGCCCAAGCAGGAGGGCCGTACGCCGCGTGTGGCGGCCACCAACGACACCGACCTGCTCACCGCGCTCCTCGCGGCCCAGGTCGACGAGGACGGCAAACCGCTGACCATCGAGGAGGCCGCCCACACGGTCCTCCCGCAGGTCCTCGGCGCCTTCTCCCTCGTCTTCATGAACGAGCACACCCTCTACGCGGCGCGTGACCCGCAGGGCATCCGCCCGCTGGTCCTCGGCCGGCTGGAGCGCGGCTGGGTCGTCGCCTCCGAGTCCGCCGCCCTCGACATCTGCGGTGCCGCCTACGTCCGCGAGATCGAGCCGGGCGAGTTCATCGCCATCGACGAGAACGGTCTGCGCAGCTCCCGCTTCGCGGAAGCGAAGCCCAAGGGCTGTGTCTTCGAGTACGTGTACCTGGCCCGCCCGGACACCGACATCGCCGGCCGGAACGTGTACCTCTCCCGGGTGGAGATGGGCCGCAAACTGGCCAAGGAAGCCCCCGTCGAGGCCGACCTGGTCATAGCGACCCCGGAGTCCGGCACCCCGGCCGCCATCGGCTACGCGGAGGCCTCGGGCATCCCGTTCGGTGCGGGTCTGGTGAAGAACGCGTACGTCGGACGTACGTTCATCCAGCCCTCCCAGACGATTCGCCAGCTCGGCATCCGTCTGAAGCTGAATCCGCTCAAGGAAGTCATCAAGGGCAAGCGCCTGGTGGTCGTCGACGACTCGATCGTCCGCGGCAACACCCAGCGCGCCCTGGTCCGGATGCTCCGCGAGGCGGGCGCGGCCGAGGTCCACATCCGGATCTCCTCGCCGCCCGTGAAGTGGCCCTGCTTCTTCGGCATCGACTTCGCCACCCGCGCCGAGCTCATCGCCAACGGCATGACCATCGACGAGATCGGCACCTCCCTGGGCGCCGACTCCCTCTCGTACATCTCCCTCGAAGGCATGATCGAGGCGACCACCATCGCCAAGCCGAACCTCTGCCGTGCCTGCTTCGACGGCGAGTACCCGATGGATCTGCCGGACCCCGAGCTGCTCGGCAAGCGGCTCCTGGAGACCGAGCTGGCGGCAGGTCCCGCCGCCACGGCCGCGGCCGACGCGATCCGTCGCCCGTAAGACTGCCCGTAGACAGCCGGTAACACCTGCTTACCTGCCGCAGTACGACACGAAAGTTCTCACCGTCATGTCTGAGACAACTGGTGCCAGCTACGCAGCCGCGGGCGTCGACATCGAGGCGGGCGACCGCGCCGTAGAGCTGATGAAGGAGTGGGTGAAGAAGACGCAGCGCCCCGAGGTCCTCGGCGGCCTCGGCGGCTTCGCCGGTCTCTTCGACGCCTCCGCCCTCAAGCGCTACGAGCGCCCGCTGCTCGCCTCCGCCACGGACGGCGTCGGCACGAAGGTCGACATCGCCCGGCAGCTCGGTGTGTACGACACCATCGGCCACGACCTGGTCGCGATGGTGATGGACGACATCGTGGTGTGCGGCGCCGAACCGCTGTTCATGACCGACTACATCTGCGTCGGCAAGGTCCACCCCGAGCGGGTCGCCGCCATCGTCAAGGGCATCGCCGAGGGCTGTGTCCTCGCCGGCTGCGCCCTCGTCGGCGGCGAGACCGCCGAACACCCCGGCCTCCTCGGCCCGGACGACTTCGACGTCGCCGGCGCCGGCACCGGTGTGGTCGAGGCGGAGAACCTGCTCGGCCCGGATCGTATCCGTACGGGTGACGCGGTGATCGCCATGGCGGCCTCCGGCCTTCACTCGAACGGGTACTCGCTCGTCCGGCACGTCCTCCTCAACCAGGCGGGACTCTCACTGGACGCCGAGATCGCCGAACTCGGCCGCACCCTCGGCGCGGAGCTCCTGGAGCCCACCAAGATCTACTCGCTGGACTGTCTGGCCCTCACCCGCACCACCGAGGTCCACGCCTTCAGCCACGTCACGGGCGGCGGCCTCGCGGCCAACCTGGCCCGCGTGATCCCCGACACCCTCCACGCCACGGTCGACCGCTCCACCTGGACCCCGGCCCCGATCTTCGACCTCGTCGGGAAGACGGGCCAGGTCGAGCGCCTGGAGCTGGAGAAGACCCTGAACATGGGCGTGGGCATGATCGCCATCGTCCCCCAGGAGTCCGCCGACGTGGCCCTGACAACCCTGGCGGACCGCGGCGTCGAAGCCTGGGTGGCAGGCGAAATCACGCCCCGAGCCGACCACACGACAGGCGCGAACCTGGTGGCCGACTACGCGCGAGGCTGAACAACGAACACGCCCCTAGGGGGCAGGCCGAAGGCCGCCCCCCGAGGGGCGCGGGGAACTGCGCGAGCAACCACGACGCACCCGCACCCGCCGAATCACCGTGGGACCCGAGCTATCAGGCGTCCCCGCCCCAAGCGGAGCGAAACCGCACAAAACCCGGTCCGACGGGGAACCCCCCTCGGACCGGGCAAGCGCGGCGAAACGGCGTCAAGCTCCGCGACGATGCGACGCGGGACCGGACTCGTCGTCCTCGTCCTCGTCGTCGTCGTTGTAGAGATCCGCGTACTGGGAGTACGGGTCGTCGTCGTCTTCGTCATCTTCGAACGGCTCGCCATTCGGCGGCTGGCTCGAAGTCGAAGCGCCCAGCTCATTGGCCAGACGCGACAGGTCAGTCCCGCCGCTGCTGTACTTCAGCTGGCGGGCGACCTTCGTCTGCTTGGCCTTTGCCCGGCCGCGCCCCATGGCTCGACCCCCTCGGATACGGGGCTCGGTGGCCCCAGAGTCTTGACACGCGTTCATGATCTGGAACGGACTCTCCGCAGAGAGACCGGTCCGTAGGGCTTCCACGGTACCTGAGCCCACGCCCATACGGTACGTCGCCCGCAGGACGTGCCCGTGCCCAGAACCTGCGAGGAGCCCTTTCCTCGCTGGTCAACGGTGATTTTAACCGTTTCTGGGCGGGCGACCCGCCGACGGAAGTGAGAGTTCTCTCTAAAGCCGCCGACGGGTACCGGCCGACGTCGCACGCAGGCCGTGCGACGCCCCCGGCGGAGCCTCAGAGGCGGCGGCCCGCGCCCGCCTCGTGCATCCGCTGTTCGGCGATCCGGTCGGCCGCGGCAGCCGGCGGAATACCATCCGTCTTCGCACGTGCGAAGATCGACAGTGTGGTGTCGAAGATCTTCGCGGCCTTCGCCCTGCACCGCTCGAAGTCGAAGCCGTGCAACTCGTCGGCGACCTGGATGACCCCGCCCGCGTTCACCACGTAGTCCGGCGCGTAGAGGATCCCCGCGTCGGCGAGGTCCTTCTCGACACCGGGGTGCGCGAGCTGGTTGTTGGCCGCGCCGCACACCACCTTGGCGGTGAGGACGGGCACGGAGTCGTCGTCGAGCGCCCCGCCGAGCGCGCAGGGGGCGTAGATGTCCAGGTCCTCGACCCGGATCAGGCGGTCGGTGTCCGCGACCACGCCCACGTCCGGGTGCCTGTCCGCGATCCGCCGCACGGCGTCCTGCCGCACGTCCGTGATCACGACCCGGGCGCCCTCGTCCAGCAGATGCTCCACCAGGTGGTGCCCCACCTTGCCGACGCCGGCGATGCCGACCGTACGGCCGCGCAGCGACGGATCGCCCCAGAGGTGCTGGGCGGAGGCCCGCATGCCCTGGTAGACGCCGAAGGCGGTCAGGACGGAGGAGTCGCCGGCGCCGCCGTTCTCGGGGGAGCGGCCCGTCGTCCAGCGGCACTCGCGGGCCACGACGTCCATGTCGGCGACATACGTGCCGACGTCGCACGCGGTGACGTACCGGCCGCCCAGCGAGGCCACGAACCGTCCGTAGGCGAGCAGCAGCTCCTCGCTCTTGATCCGGTCGGGGTCGCCGATGATCACGGCCTTGCCGCCGCCGTGGTCGAGTCCGGCCATGGCGTTCTTGTACGACATGCCGCGCGCGAGGTTCAGGGCGTCGGCGACGGCCTCGGCCTCGGTCGCGTACGGGTAGAAGCGCGTGCCGCCGAGAGCGGGGCCGAGCGCGGTGGAGTGGATGGCGATGACGGCCTTGAGGCCGCTGGCCCGGTCCTGGCAGAGCACGACTTGCTCGTGACCGCCCTGGTCCGACTGGAACAGGGAGTGCAGGACGCCGTCAGATACATCGGTCACGGTGGTGACTCCTGGGTAAGAAGCGGCGGTGGCTGACAGGTCCCCGTACGGGTGGCGGGGTCTGTGAGCATGAGATTAGAGCCTGCGCCCGCCGTACAGCGGCGCAGCCTCAGGATCACCCCACTCCTGGAGTACGGACGTGGTGCGATCCGCACAGTTTTCCGGCCCGCCCGTGTGCGGGTTCGGCAGGTTTCCCCGGTGGCAGCCGGGGGAGGGAGCAGGCGTGCCCAAGGTGTCCTCGGTGATCGTCCCGTACGCGTCCTACCTCCGCGTGTACGAGCCGCTGGCGGCCTTCCCCGAGCCGGAGCGCGGCCACTGGGCCCGGTACGCCCGGCGCACCGACCGGCCCTCGTACCAGGACGAGCTGCGCCGTTCGCTGGCCGATCTGCTGCCGACCCCGCCCGTCCCGGTGCCGGTGCACGAGAGCGGCGACGCCTTCGTGCTGGATGTCGACGGGGTGGTCTGCGTCTGTCCCTGGCGGACCCGGCTGCGCGGCTGGCAGGCGCTCGGCGATCTCGCCGAGGAGCTGCCCGCCCCGGTCCTGGACGCGGTGCTGCCGCCGCTGGTGCGCCACCAGGCGAGCCAGGACTACGAGCGCTGGATGGCCGGCAACCCCGACGCCCGGCCGTGGATCCGCACCGCGACCTGGCAGGTGCCGCTGAACTGGTTCGTCCTCGTCTCGGACGAGGAGCGGACGTACGAGAAGGGTTCTGGCGAGAACTCGCCGGTGCTTCGCTATCGCACTCCCATGGTGCAGGCCCGGCGGCGGGTGGCGCGGGGGCTGCGGGCCCTGCGGGACGCCATCGACGAGGGGCCGCTCATCGACGGTCTGATCGACGTGGGCCGCTGGCTGGAGGAGTTCCACCCGCGCTCGCTCGTCGAGCTGGACTACGGCGGCCTGGTGCACGTGCTGCCGGCCGCCGAGCTGGACGGCGACCACTCCGCCGCCGATGTCGCCGAGGGCATCGAGGCCCTGCGCGGTGGGGACGGCCTTGTCGCCGGGGAGGCGTACGGGCGGCTGGTGGAGCGCTGGCGGGCCGTCCGGGACCGGCGCTCGGCGAACTGAACCGGGCGGCTCCGCGAGCGGAACCGGACGCCTGACGGGCAGACCAGGACGCTCGGCGAGCAGAAACGGTCCGAACCGGTTGAACCGACTCAACCTCTCAGCCGTACTTGTGACTTGTGAGGCCAGAGGGAAAAGGCTTTCCATAAAAGCCGAAGCATGGTGAACTGTCCACTCTTGGCCCAGGCCTGACGCACCGAAGTTTCACAGGGACGTCATCCTGGGACGTAGGTCCCCGATCCGGGCTTTTGTGTCAAGCAGGCGCCAAGCGTGACGGATTGCACTTACGCGGGCCTTGCCTCTTACGCACCTCCTCGTGTCAAAATAGGACAAGGAGCCCGGGGGAGGCTCCCTCTGCCCACGTATGGGTGGAATCTCAGCATTGCACGCTATTGGGGGGTCTCGTGACTCCTGCACGCCACTGTGACTGATCGTCACAGTGGCGTGACTGTCCGCTATGGCATGGTCCATCGGCATCCGTCGCTGATGAACACCTGGGAGGGCAATTCCATCGGTTTGGCCGACGCGGCTGGACAGATGGTGTAGTTGTAGTGCCGAGGACAAGCCGTTCGTCCTATAACCGACTCGACTCGCGTCCGCCATTTCGGGCAACGCGGGTCAAGGTGCAGAATTTAGAGGAAAGAACCGAGAAGGTTCGGTTCTCCCGAGGAGGCCGCTCATGACCGCTCGCACCCCTGATGCCGAGCCGCTGCTGACCCCGGCTGAGGTCGCCACCATGTTCCGCGTCGACCCCAAGACGGTCACGCGGTGGGCGAAGGCCGGCAAGCTCACGTCCATCCGTACGCTCGGCGGACACCGCCGTTACCGCGAGGCTGAGGTCCGCGCACTGCTCGCGGGTATTCCGCAGCAGCGCAGCGAGGCCTGAACCATCGCCTAACAGGGCATATCGGCTGGTCCCCCAATCGGCCGGGAGCCTGAAAGCACCGCTCAAGCAGCTTCGAGCGACGCGGGTTCTGCCCCAACAGATCCCACGCCCGAGCCATACAAAGCTTTTCCCGGAGGCCCAGGCCTTCTGGACATCGTCAGGCAAGCAACACGGGTGCGTCGTAGATCGCGCTGGACTCCGCCGGGTCCAGCGCGATCTTTTTTGTGCGCGGGACCAGGGGTTTCCGGTCCGGACCCGACCGGTTGTGCGCGGCCTTGTCGGACTCTGGGGAGGGCTGTCGGATCTCCTGTGCAGGGCCTCGGGGGCTGGTGCAATTGCACATATTAAATTGACTAGTTGTAGGGGACCTGTAAGCACCGGCGTTCTGAAAACTCGTACGGTGACACCCGTCACATGCCGGGATCCTTGTTGCCCGAGCGGCATCTGCGGTAATGGGGGCGGGAGTTGAACGAGGCACGCCCCGTCGAGTGTCTTCCCTGAGGGGCGCGTCTCACGCCTTGGAGGGCGTCTCGTCCTCCGCGGGCCCCTCGACGCCGTCCTCGCCGGGCTCCGTCGCCAGCCGCAGCAGTCGGTGGCAGATCGGGCAGTGGCGGGTGAGATGGCGGTACGAGGAGGCGGCCGACAGATGGGCGCGGAGCAGTGCGCGGGTCTCATGCCGAGCGGACGCCGCCATACGCCACCTCCGGGGGTCACTGGGCCCTGAATCTGAGGTACCGGCGGAATGTGACCCCGTCAAGCCCCACCGCGCCGCTGGGAGACGGGTGGGGTGACGGGGGCTGAGGTGGTGTTCGAGGGGTGCACCAGGCCGACGCCCTCGGTGGCCCCGGGGAGGCCGCAGGCTCTCCCCGGGCCACCAAGGGGCGCGGGGAACTGCGCGACCAGCCACCAGCGACCCGCACCCGCCGAACAACCCCGACATCCCGAGCTCTTGGGCGATCCGGGCGGAGCAAGCCGGCGGGGTCGAAGGGGCGCGGCCCCTGGAGGACGGGAAGGGTAGGGGCGGCGGGGGCGAAAGAACCCGGCGGGCCCACGACGGCAAGAAGGCCCGCATCCTTACCGGATGCGGGCCTTCATCATGCGGTCCTGACGGGATTTGAACCCGCGGCCTCCACCTTGACAGGGTGGCGAGCACTCCAAACTGCTCCACAGGACCAGGTTTCGCAGTCCGCGCCTTGTCGCCGCGCTGGCCTGCGAGAAGAGACTGTACAGGAGCGGGACCCCCCGGTCGAACTCACCCTGCGTACAGGCACCGTTACGGCGCCGCCGCGTCGATCGCCTTCACGATCCGCTTGTCGGAGACGGGGTAGGCCGTGCCCAGAGCATGGGCGAAGTAGCTGACCCGCAGCTCCTCGATCATCCAGCGGATCTCCAGCACGGAGGAGGGCACGGGCCGCCCCTGCGGCAGCTGTTCCAGCAGCCAGGCGTACTCGTCCCGCATCTCGTGCACCTTCTCCATGCGGGCCGTGTCCCGCTGCACCCCGGTCGGCATCTGCTGCAGGCGCCGGTCGGCCGCCACCAGATACCGCATCAGGTCCGGCAGCCGCCGCAGCCCCGCCTCCGTGACGAAGCCGGGCTTCACGAGGGCGTCCAGCTGACCCCGTACGTCCGCGAGATTGGCGAGGAGGACCGGACTGCGGGTGGACTTCAGACGGCGCTCACAGGCCTGCCAGGCGGCCAGCACCTGCTGCACCTGGCCGACCGTGCGGACCGTCGTGTCGACGATCTCCGCGCGCACCTTGTCGTACAGCTTGCGGTACGACGACTCGTCCCAGGCCGGCCCGCCGAAGTCGGCGATCAGCTTGTCGGCGGCCGCCATCGCGCAGTCGTCGAACAGGGCCTGGATCGAACCGTGCGGATTCGCGGACAGCGCCAACTTCTGTGCGTTGGTGAGCTTTTCGCTCGCGAACTTCGCAGGGTTGACCGGAATGTTGCGGAGGATGAGCCTTCGGGTGCCCTTCCACATCGCCTCCGTCTGTTCCGCCTCCGTGTCGAAGAGGCGTACGGAGACGGTGTTCGCCGTCGGGCCGTCGTCGACGAGCGCCGGATACGCCTTCACCGGCTGCCCGGCCCGGCGGGTCTCGAAGACACGGGTGAGCGAGCCGATCGTCCAGTCGGTCAGGCCCTTGCGCTCCAGGGACTCGCCGCCCTGCCGCTCGGCGGTGGCCGCGGCCGCCTGGGAGAGGGCCTGGCGCGCCTTCGGCTTCAGCTGGAGCCGCAGCGACTCCAGGTCCTTGTCCTCGGCCACCTTCCGGCGCCGTTCGTCGACGATCCGGAAGGTAATCTTCAGATGGTCGGGAACCCGGGCCCAGTCGAAGTCCTCGGGTGTCACCGGTACGCCCACCATGCGCTTCAGCTCGCGGGCCATCGTCACCGGCAGCGGCTCCTGGAGGGGGACCGCCCGGTCGAGGAAGCGCTGTGCGAAGTTCGGCGCCGGGACGTAGTTCCTGCGGATCGGCTTCGGGAGGGAACGGATCAGTTCCGTCACGACCTGCTCCCGCAGGCCGGGGATCTGCCAGTCGAAGCCCTCGTCCGTGACCTGGTTGAGGACCTGGAGGGGGATGTGGACGGTCACGCCGTCCGCGTCGGCGCCCGGCTCGAACTGGTAGGTGACACGGAACTTGAGCTGTCCCTGCCGCCAGGAGTCCGGGTAGTCGGCCTTGGTGACCGCCTCCGCCGACTCCCGGATGAGCATCTCCCGCTCGAAGTCCAGGAAGTCGGGCTGTTCATGGCGCTTGTGCTTCCACCAGGAGTCGAAGTGGGCGCCGGAGACGACATGCTCGGGGACCCGCTGGTCGTAGAAGTCGAAGAGCGTGTCGTCGTCGACCACGATGTCCCGGCGCCGGGCCCGGTGCTCCAGCTCCTCGACCTCGCTGAGGAGCTTGCGGTTGTCGGCGAAGAACTTGTGGTGCGTCCGCCAGTCGCCCTCGACGAGCGCGTTGCGGATGAAGAGCTCGCGGCTGGTCTCCGCGTCGATCCGGCCGTAGTTGATCTTCCGCTGGGCGACGATCGGTACGCCGTACAGCGTCACCTTCTCGTACGCCATCACGGCCGCCTGGTCCTTCTCCCAGTGCGGTTCGCTGTACGTCCGCTTGAGGAGGTGCTCGGCGAGCGGCTCGACCCACTCGGGCTCGATCTTCGCGTTGACGCGGGCCCAGAGGCGGCTGGTCTCCACCAGCTCGGCCGACATCACGAAGCGCGGGGGCTTCTTGAAGAGGGCCGAGCCCGGGAAGATCGCGAACTTGGCGTTCCGGGCGCCCAGATACTCGTTCTTCCCCGAGCTTCTCCCGCCCTCCGCCGCCCCGGCGTCCTTCACGTCCTTCATGCCGATATGGGAGAGCAGACCGGCGAGGAGCGAGAGGTGGACGTGCTGTTCGGGGGCGTCGTCCTCGTTGAGATGGATGTCCATCTGCTTGGCGACCGTGCGGAGTTGGCTGTAGATGTCCTGCCATTCGCGGATCCGCAGGAAGTTCAGGTACTCCTGCTTGCACATCCGGCGGAAGGACGACGAGCCGCGTTCCTTCTGCTGCTCGCGGACGTACCGCCAGAGGTTGAGATAGGCGAGGAAGTCGCTGGTCTCGTCCTTGAAGCGGGCGTGCTGCTGGTCCGCCTGGGCCTGCTTGTCGGCGGGGCGTTCGCGTGGGTCCTGGATGGACAGCGCGGCGGCGATCACCATGACCTCGCGGGCGCAGCCGTTCTTGTCGGCCTCGACGACCATGCGGGCCAGCCGCGGGTCGACGGGCAGCTGGGCGAGCTTGCGGCCCATCGGGGTCAGCCGCTTGCGTACGTCCTTCTGCGCCGCGTCGAGCGCGCCGAGCTCCTGGAGGAGCTGGACGCCGTCCCGGATGTTGCGGTGGTCCGGCGGGTCGATGAAGGGGAACTTCTCGATGTCGCCGAGGCCGGCCGCGGTCATCTGCAGGATGACGCTCGCCAGGTTCGTCCGGAGGATCTCCGCGTCCGTGAACTCCGGGCGGGCCTCGAAGTCGTCCTCGTCGTACAGACGGATGCAGATGCCGTCCGACGTACGGCCGCAGCGGCCCTTGCGCTGGTTGGCGCTGGCCTGGGAGATCGCCTCGATCGGGAGGCGCTGGACCTTGGTGCGGTGGCTGTAGCGGCTGATGCGGGCGAAGCCCGGGTCGATGACGTACTTGATGCCGGGGACCGTGAGGGAGGTCTCGGCGACGTTCGTGGCCAGAACGATCCTGCGGCCGGTGTGCGGCTGGAAGACCCGGTGTTGCTCGGCGTGCGAGAGCCGGGCGTAGAGGGGCAGGACCTCCGTGAACCGGTAGTTCTTCTTGATCAGCGCGTCGGCGGTGTCGCGGATCTCCCGCTCCCCGGAGAGGAAGACGAGGATGTCGCCCTTGCCCTCCCCCTGAAGTTCCTCGACGGCGTCGCAGATCGCGGTGATCTGGTCCCGGTCGGCGTCGTCGCCGTCCTCCTCCAGGAGCGGGCGGTAGCGCACCTCGACCGGGTACGTACGGCCGCTGACCTCGACGATCGGCGCGTCACCGAAGTGGCGGGAGAAGCGCTCGGGATCGATGGTCGCGGAGGTGATGACGACCTTGAGGTCGGGACGCTTGGGCAGCAGCTGGGCGAGATAGCCCAGCAGGAAGTCGATGTTGAGGGACCGCTCGTGGGCCTCGTCGATGATGATCGTGTCGTAGGCGCGCAGCTCGCGGTCCGTCTGGATCTCGGCGAGCAGGATGCCGTCCGTCATCAGCTTGACGAAGGTGGCGTCCGGGTTGACCTGGTCGGTGAAGCGCACCTTCCAGCCCACGGCCTCACCGAGCGGGGTCCGCAGCTCCTCCGCCACGCGCTCGGCGACCGTCCGGGCGGCGATACGACGGGGCTGGGTGTGCCCGATCATGCCGCGCACGCCACGCCCCAGCTCCATACAGATCTTGGGGATCTGCGTCGTCTTTCCGGAGCCGGTCTCGCCCGCGACGATGACGACCTGGTGATCGCGGATGGCCGCCGCGATGTCGTCCTTCTTCTGGCTGACGGGCAACTGCTCGGGGTACGAGACGGCCGGCACGCGCGCGGCGCGTTCGGCCATGCGGGACGCGCCCTTGGTGACCTCCGCCTCGATCTCGGCGAGCACGGCGGCCCGGGCCTCGGGCTTACGGATCTTGCGCGCGCCTTCGAGCCTGCGTCCGAGCCGGTGCGCGTCGCGCAGGGACAGCTCGGCCAGACGGGGGGCGAGGGCGCCGAAGGCGGGGGCAGGTGGCGTAGACATACGGAACCCAGGATCTCACCTCGACGAAACGAGGGGCGAACGCTTTTGCGTCCGCCCCTCGCCCGGTGCCTGTGATGCGCGTTACCGCACGTCGACGTAGTCCTCTTCACCGCTGCCGACGAAGTGCTTGCTGTCGGGCTTCAGGTGGACGGGCATCCAGGTGCCGTCCTGCTGGGCCTTGAAGCCCTTGCTGGAGGAACCGTAGGACTTCGACCCGGGTGAGGGCCCGGTGCTCGCGTGACGTGCCGCTGGTGGTGCCCTTGACGTCGTACGTCGTGGAACCGGCGTACCGCAGCCGCCGTAGCCGTCGGTGTGGCCCGGCACCCTGACGCGGAACTGCTCGTCGAAGCCGGTCTTCACCGTCTTCTCGGTGGTCCATCCGCTCTTGCCGTCGGGCGAGTACTGGACGGCGACGCTCACCCGTTCGTTGTGGTCCATCTCCAGCGGGATGCCGGACAGGGGCTTCCACTCCGAGCCGCTCTGGTATCGGAGCGTGCCGGAGACCGTGATCCTGTCACGGGCCGTCGGGTGGAAGCTCGCCTTGTCGAGGACGAGACGGGTCGGTGCCGCCTTGGGCGCGATGTCGACCCAGGAGGTGGAGACGTAGCCCAGGTCGCCCTGGTACGTGGCCCAGGCCCAGCCGCCCTCCGCCAGCTCACGGGAGACGGAGAAGTGGCCGTTCTGGTCCGTGGTGGCGGTCGTCTCGATCCGCTGGCCGATCTTGAGGTCCACGGAGGCGTCCGACAGTGGTTCGTTCGCGCGGGTGCTCGGATCGCGGACGACCATGTCACCGCTGACCGTGACCGTCCTGTCGTCGATGGTCGGCGCGGTGGGGGTGACGGCGAAAGTCTGGAAGACCGGCTGCTTGCGGTACCGCAGGGTGCCGGCGTTCTTCCGGACCGTTGTCTCGCCCGCGCTCGTGGTGGCCTCGACGTCGATGGTGATGCGTCTCAAGAACCCCCTCAAGGCTCCCGTGAGCGACGAAAACCCCCTCCGGTCATCCGGAGGGGGTTTTCGCGTGATGTGGCTGGGGCCGGGGTCGAACCGGCGACCTATCGCTTTTCAGGCGATCGCTCGTACCAACTGAGCTACCCAGCCGCGATGTTTCACGTGAAACACCAGCGGTCCTGACGGGATTTGAACCCGCGGCCTCCACCTTGACAGGGTGGCGAGCACTCCAAACTGCTCCACAGGACCAAGCTTGTGCGGCACTAGTCTCGCACAGTGTGTTGCGTGCCCCCAACGGGATTCGAACCCGTGCTACCGCCTTGAAAGGGCGGCGTCCTAGGCCGCTAGACGATGAGGGCTATCGGCCCGCCTGGGCGCTTCTCAGCGCGTCGGGGACGTGAGAAGCATATGGGATGGCGGGAGCTATCGCCAAAACGGTTTACGGGCCGCTGGGGGAGCCCTCGGTTGACGTGCTGCCCGAGGGTGACGGGGGTTCCTTGGACGGCGTGCCTCCCGTGGGCGACGGGGACTCTTCGCCCCCGGGTTCGGCACCCGGCTGGTTCTCCTTCGGGAGGTGGCGGCTGACCTCGGCCGTCGTCAGGCCCAGGCCGCCCAGTCGGATCTCGTCCCAGGCCTGGAGGCGGCGGGTGTCACGGTCGAGGTAGAGCACGGAGGCCTGGATCGGGTCGGGGTGCTTGCCCTCCACGGCACGCAGACCGCTGCCGCCGGTCGAGCCCTCGATCCGCAGCCGGGTGCCCTCGTCGAGGACCTCCATCTCCGGGTGGTGCAGATGTCCGGCGAGGACGAGCGGGACGTCGCCGTCCGTCTCCCGGGCGGCGTCCGGGTTGTGGGCGATCGCGATGTCCACGGGGGTGCCCGCCGCCTTCTGGGCGCGCAGGGCCGCCGCCAGCCGCGCCCCGGCCGCCTCCTCCGAGGGCAGGCCCGACTTGTCCGTCGAGCGGTCCGGGGTGAACTGCGGGTCGCCCATCCCCGCGAAGCGCAGCCCGCCCACGGTGACCGCCTTCCCCTCGTCGAGGACATGGGTGTTGTCGATGCCCTCCAGATAGCGCTGGGTCTCACGCGAGTCGTGGTTGCCGCGCACCCAGACGTACGGCGCCCCGAGGTCCGCGATCGGGTCCAGGAAGCCGTTCTCGGCGGCGCTGCCGTGGTCCATGGTGTCGCCGGAGTCGACGATGACGTTGATCTCGTACTGCTCCACCAGCGAGGCGATGATCTTCCAGCTCGCGGGGTTCAGATGGATGTCGGAGACGTGTAGGACGCGGATGGTGGTCGGGTCCGGCTGGTACGCGGGGAGCGTGGACGTGACGTCGTACAGCTTGGTGACGTTGGTCACCAGGCGTGCCAACTCCTGCTGGTAGACGTCGAATTCGGTGACGATGCTGCGGGCGTTGCCGACGATCGACGGGGCGGAGGAGAGCAGGCCCGAGAACTTCGGCTCCAGGACGGAGTTCGGGTTCCAGGTCGCGGCGGCCGTCCCTCCGGCGCCGGCCAGGAGGACGAAGGCGAGGCCGCCGGCGGCCAGGGCGCGGCGGGGGCGGCGGTACACGGCGAGGCCGAGCGTGGTGGCCCCGACGACGACGGCGACGCCGGAGCGTACGGCCAGGTCGATGGTGCCGTGCCGTACGTCGGAGGCGATCTCCTCCTGTAGCCCGGAGATCCGCTCGGGGTGGTCGACGAGGGCCTGGGCGCGCTCCGGGTCGAGCTGGTCGACGTTCACGTCCAGGCGTACGGGGGCGTTGTGGCTGCGCAGTTCCAGGGCGCCCAGCGGGGAGACGTTGATCTTCGTGCCGCCGGTGAGGGACGGGCGCAGGGTCATCGTCGTGTTCATGGGGCCGACGGGGGTGCGTACGTTTCCCACGATCAGCAGGCCGAGCCAGGCGCCGAGCAGGACGACCGTGACCAGGCCGAGCGCGCGTCCCCAGGGGTGGGGGTGGTGGACCAGCTCGACGGTGGGGTGCGTGCGGCGGGAGCGGTAGTGGCGGGCCAGGGCGCGGGGGGCCCAGGGCATGGCTCGGCGGATGCGGCGCAGGGTCGTACGCAGGGGGTTCGTACGTGAGGGGTCGGCGGCGGTGGCTGGGGCGGCGGGGACGCGGGCCATTGGTCCCGTATGCCCAGGGGTGGGGGCGGATATGCGGCGGGGGTTGTGGGGTGGGCCGGGGGTCGGCCGGTGTGCCCTGGGTGGCCTTCGTGCTGCTCGGAATCGCTCGCATCGCTCGTACGCGCGTGTCGTGCACGACAATGGCCGTGTGCTGGAGATGACGCGCGAGGAGTTCGAGGAACTGGTCGCCGAGGCGTTGGACCGGATTCCGCCGGAGCTGACACGGCTGATGGACAACGTGGCGGTGTTCGTCGAGGACGAGCCGCCCTCCGACGACCCCGAGCTGCTCGGTCTGTACGAGGGCACTCCGTTGACGGACCGGGGGGAGTGGTACGCGGGGGTGCTGCCGGACCGGATCACGATCTACCGGGGGCCGACGCTGCGGATGTGTGAGTCGCGGGAGGACGTGGTCGCGGAGACCGAGGTGACGGTGGTGCATGAGATCGCGCATCACTTCGGGATCGACGACGCGCGGTTGCATGCGCTCGGGTACGGATAGCCGGGGGTGCGGGGTGGCAGGGGGTGTGGGGTGGCCGGGGTGCGGTGTCGGGTGCGGGTCCGTCGTGGTTGATCGCGCGGTTCCCCGCGCCCCTGTCGGGGGCGCTGCCCGGCCCGGGCTGTGAAGTTCGGCACGCGCGGTCGCCTTCGTAAGGGCCGCTGTGGGCGCGTGTCCTCTTGTGGGCGGCGGGAGTTGGGCAGGGGGACTCCTCTTTCCGCCCCCCTCGGAGGTGGCCGCTGTGCGCGCCTTGAACGTATCCGTCCGTCTGGCCGCCACGGTCATGGCCGTAGCGGCAGCCGCCGGCTGTATGAGCGTGGGGGACGACGGGCGGAAGCCCGGGCCGTCGCCGTCCGCGGGGCAGCGGGGCGGGGAGCGGCCGGACGGGGGCTCCGCGGTGACGGGCGGGGGCGGTGTGGGGTACGAGTCCGGGCAGGGGAAGCGGCGTGGCTCCGCCTCGCCCGGGCCTTCCGCGTCCAAGTCCGCCACGGCCTCCGCGTCGGCCTCCGGGGCCGCCAGGCCGTCCGGGAAGGCGACGCCGCCGAAGGGGGGCGAGGAGGAAGGGAAGGGGGAGCGGCCGGAGAAGCCCGAGCCGCCCAAGGGGGAGCCGAGTCCTGTGCCGTCGGTGCCGGAGCCCGAGCCGGAGCCCACGAAGCCGGCGGAGCCGCCGCCGTCGCCGGAGCCTTCCGCCGAGCCGTCGTCCTCGGCGCACGAGCAGGGGGCGCAGTTGGTGGAGCGGGAGCCGGCGCCTCAGGCGGGGGAAGCGGTGTAGGTCTTCGGCGGTTGGGCGGGGGCTTTGGCCGGGGGTGGGTGCCTGTTCGGTCGGCTGGGCTCGCCCTCAAAGGGTTCGGCCCCGCCTCCCGCGCCCTCACGGAGCTCCGCCCCGGACCCCGCCAGGGGCGCCGCGCACCCTGGAACCTCGCTGGGTTCACGGGGACGCCCGGCCCCTGACCTGCGGGTATCTCCTCAGTTTGCCTTGAGGGGTGGTGGGTGCGTATGGTGGTAGATCGTTTGATCCCATTTGCCCGGCGCCACCGCAGAGCGCGCCGTGTGGCGCGTACTCTCCCTTGCCGTGGCGGACCGCATAGAGGCGGTCGTGTGCGAATCACGGAGTTGACGGGCGCGTGCCGACGAGACTCCGGAAGGTTTCGCATACGCATGTCCATTTCCAGTACTGATCACGTCGTCGTGCCCGAGAACGGCGAAGACATCGAGAACGTCGCCGTCGAGGCGGCCCCCGAGGTCACCTTCGCGACGCTCGGTCTCCCCGAAGGCGTCGTGCGCAAGCTCGCGCAGAACGGCGTGACCACCCCCTTCCCGATCCAGGCCGCGACCATTCCGGACGCCCTGGCCGGCAAGGACATCCTCGGCCGTGGCCGTACCGGCTCCGGCAAGACGCTGTCGTTCGGTCTGCCGCTGCTCGCGCAGCTGTCCGGCGGTCACACCGAGAAGAAGAAGCCCCGCGGCATCATCCTCACGCCGACCCGTGAGCTCGCGATGCAGGTCGCGGACGCCCTCCAGCCGTACGGCGACGTCCTCGGCCTGAAGATGAAGGTCGTCTGCGGCGGTACGTCGATGGGCAACCAGATCTACGCCCTGGAGCGCGGCGTCGACATCCTCGTCGCCACCCCGGGCCGGCTGCGCGACATCATCAACCGCGGCGCCTGCTCGCTGGAGAACACCCAGATCGCCGTCCTCGACGAGGCCGACCAGATGTCGGACCTGGGCTTCCTGCCCGAGGTCACCGAGCTGCTCGACCAGGTGCCGGCCGGCGGTCAGCGGATGCTCTTCTCCGCGACGATGGAGAACGAGATCTCCACGCTGGTCAAGCGCTACCTGAGCAACCCGGTCACGCACGAGGTCGACAGCGCCCAGGGCAACGTCACGACCATGTCGCACCACATCCTCATCGTGAAGCCCAAGGACAAGGCGCCGGTCACCGCCGCGATCGCCTCCCGCAAGGGCCGCACGATCATCTTCGTCCGCACCCAGCTGGGCGCCGACCGTATCGCCGAGCAGCTGCGCGACGCCGGTGTGAAGGCCGACGCGCTGCACGGCGGCATGACCCAGGGCGCCCGTACGCGGACGCTGGCCGACTTCAAGGACGGTTACGTCAACGCGCTGGTCGCCACCGACGTCGCCGCCCGCGGTATCCACGTCGACGGCATCGACCTGGTCCTGAACGTGGACCCGGCCGGTGACCACAAGGACTACCTGCACCGCTCCGGCCGTACGGCCCGCGCGGGGCGCAGCGGCACGGTCGTGTCGCTCTCCCTGCCGCACCAGCGCCGGCAGATCTTCCGGCTGATGGAGGACGCGGGCGTCGACGCCTCGCGCCACATCATCCAGGGCGGTACGGCCTTCGACACCGAGGTCGCCGACATCACCGGCGCCCGGTCGATGACCGAGGTCCAGGCCGAGGCCGTCGACAACGCCGCGCAGCAGGCCGAGCGTGAGGTCGCCCAGCTCACCAAGGAGCTGGAGCGGGCCACGCGCCGCGCCGCCGAACTGCGCGACGAGGCCGACCGGCTGACCGCGCGTGCCGCGCGGGAGCGGGGCGAGGACCCGGAGGCGGCCGTCGCCGCCGCCGCGGAGGCCATCGCCACCGCCGCCGTCGAGACGGACGGCACGCCGGTCGAGGCCCCGGTCACGATCGTCGAGCAGCCGACCGAGCGTCCGGCGTACGAGCGCCCCTCGTACGACCAGCCGCGCCAGCGCCGCGACGAGCGGGGCAACGGCGGTTACGAGCGTCGTGACAACGACCGTGGTGACCGTGGCGATCGCGGGGACCGTGGGGATCGTGGTGGGTTCCGTCGGGACAACGACCGTCGTGACGACCGTCGGGACGGCGACCGTGGTGGCCGTTCCTTCGAGCGTCGTGACGACCGTGGTGGCAGTGCCGGTGGGTTCCGTCGGGACAACGACCGTGGCGGCCGTTCCTTCGAGCGTCGCGACGACCGCGGTGGCAGCGGCTTCCGCCGGGACAACGACCGTCGTGACGACCGTCGGGACGGCGACCGCGGTGGCCGTTCCTTCGAGCGCCGTGACGACCGCGGTGGCAGCGGCTTCCGTCGCGACAACGACCGCGGTGGGTTCGAGCGCCGTGACGGTGAGCGCGGTGGGCGTTCGTTCGAGCGTCGTGACGACCGTGGTGGCAGTGCCGGTGGGTTCCGTCGGGACAACGACCGTGGCGGCCGTACCTTCGAGCGCCGCGACGAGCGTGGCGGGCACCGGGGCAGCGACCGTCCGTTCAACCGTGACCGCCAGGGCGGCGACCGTCCGGGCTTCCGCTCCGGCGGCCACGAGCGTCCGTACGGCCGTCGTGACGACCACCGTGGCACCGGTACCGGTACCGGCTCCTCGTTCGGCCGTCGTGACGACAAGCCGCGCTGGAAGCGCAACGGCTGACGCCGAGTGATCTGATCCGTCGAAGGGCCCGTACGACTCCGGTCGTACGGGCCCTTTGTTTTCGGCCATCGTGTGGCGCATGTCACGTCCGCAGGGAGGGAATTGCTGGGGGCATGACAGATGACGACATAGCCCGTGGGGCAGCCGGGGCTTCGGCTCCGGACTCTGTGTCGGTCTCGGTGTCCGACGAGGAACGGCTGGCCCAGCTGGGCTACACGCAGGTCCTCGCCCGCCGTATGTCCGCGTTCTCCAATTACGCGGTCTCCTTCACGATCATCTCGGTCCTGTCCGGCTGTATGACGCTCTATCTCTTCGGCATGAACACCGGCGGGCCCGCGGTGATCACCTGGGGCTGGGTCGCGGTCGGGCTGATGACGCTCTTCGTGGGCCTGGCCATGGCCGAGATCTGCTCGGCCTACCCGACCTCCGCCGGCCTGTACTTCTGGGCCCATCGACTGGCGCCGGAGCGCAGCGCGGCCGCCTGGGCGTGGTTCACGGGCTGGTTCAACGTGCTCGGCCAGGTCGCCGTGACCGCCGGTATCGACTTCGGCGCGGCGTCCTTCCTGGCGGCGTATCTGAACCTGGAGTTCGGCTTCGAGGTGACCCCGGGCCGGACGATCCTCCTCTTCGCCGCGATCCTGCTGCTGCACGGCCTCCTGAACACCTTCGGCGTACGCATCGTCGGTCTGCTGAACAACATCAGCGTGTGGTGGCACGTGGTGGGCGTCGTGGTCATCGTCGGCGCGCTCGTCGTCGTCCCCGACAGCCATCAGTCGGCGTCGTTCGTGTTCACCGAGTTCGTCAACCACACGGGCTGGGGCAGCGGGCTGTACGTGGTGCTGCTGGGCCTGCTGATGGCGCAGTACACCTTCACCGGGTACGACGCCTCCGCCCATATGACCGAGGAGACGCACGACGCGTCGACGGCCGGGCCCAAGGGCATCGTGCAGTCCATCTGGACGTCCTGGGTGGCGGGTTTCGTCCTCCTCCTCGGCTTCACCTTCGCCATCCAGTCCTACGACGGTGCCCGTGAGTCGGCGACCGGGGTGCCGCCCGCGCAGATCCTGCTGGACGCGCTCGGCGCGACCGGCGGCAAACTGCTCCTCCTCGTCATCATCGGCGCCCAGCTCTTCTGCGGCATGGCCTCCGTCACCGCCAACAGCCGCATGATCTACGCCTTCTCACGCGACGGCGCGCTCCCGTTCTCGCACGTCTGGCACACCGTCAGCCCCCGCACCCGCACCCCCGTGGCGGCGGTCTGGCTGGCGGCGGGCGGCGCCCTGGTCCTCGGCCTCCCCTATCTGATCAATGTCACGGCGTACGCCGCCGTCACCTCGATCGCGGTGATCGGCCTCTACATCGCCTACGTCATCCCGACGCTGCTGCGGCTGCGCAAGGGCGACGCGTTCGAACGGGGGCCCTGGCATCTGGGCCGCTGGTCGCGGGCGATCGGCCTCGTCGCGGTGATCTGGGTCCTCTTCATCACCGTCCTCTTCATGCTTCCGCAGCTGTCCCCGGTCACCTGGGAGAACTTCAACTACGCCCCCGTCGCCGTCCTGGTGGTGCTGGGCTTCGCGGCGATCTGGTGGGCCGCCTCCGCCCGCCACTGGTTCCTGAATCCGGAACACGAGCGCAGCGTGGCCCGGGAGGCGGCGCGGAAGGGGGCGCCGGAGCCGATCGATCCCTAGCTCCGACATCAGTCAACTCGCCCCGTTTCAGGCGATCTTCCGCCCGTTCTGTGCTGTGGCGGACCTTTTTGCGGCCCGCCGACGCGGCCGGGACACCGATACCCGATCGGACTCCCGGCCGCGTCCCGCTATGCTCGGGGAGGCAACATCGCCTGGGCCCTTAGCTCAATTGGCAGAGCAGTGGACTTTTAATCCATTGGTTGTGGGTTCGAGTCCCACAGGGCCTACGGTTCGCGGGTGGGGGACATCCCCTTTGACCTGCGGTGCGGCGCTCGGTTCGGCTTCGGTCGGGTCGGGCGCCGCTTCGTTTTCGGGGCTGGGTGGGGCTCCGGCGCCTGGCCGGCGTGGGAGTGGGGCGCCGTTACCAGACGAGGGCGTCCGCGGCGTTGTCCTGCCAGTAGGTGACGGCGGCGGCGCTGTTGAAGAAGATGCCCTTGTTCGGCAGCTTCAGGGTCTTCTCCGCGGTGGTCGCGCCGCCCTTCCCGTTGGCGAAGATCACGCCCAGGGTCTTCGTGGTGCTGCCGCCTTCGCCGTCGGGGGAGTACGTCGTGATGCCCGCGTACGCCGACTGGCCGGGCTCGAGCACCAGCACGGACTGCGGCGTGCTGTCCTCGACCCACGCCAGCGGGGCCTGGGCGTCGGCGCCGGCCCGCAGGAAGGGGGCGCTGTAGGCGTAGCAGGGCTTGGTGCCGGTGTTGGTGGCCTTGAGCAGCAGGTGGTTGATCGGGCGGGACACCTCGGACACGGTCAGCGCGGTGTTCGCCGAGGTGCAGGTGACGATCGAGGGGGCCTTGGCGGCGGCGGAGGCGGTCTGCGCGGTGGCCTGGAAGCCGACGAGGGCGAGGGCGGCTGCGACGACCATGGAGGAGGCGGCGGCGCGGGAGGCGAAGCGGGTGGCGATACGCATGAGTGAGCTGCTTTCTCGGAGTATTCGGAAGGTGATCTTCCGGTTTTAGGTTGTTGCTGATTGGTCTTGTCTGCTGCTGCCCGGTGGTGGTGGCGCTGCTGGTGCTGCGTGAGATGTGTGTGGGATGGGTCTGGGTGCGCCTGAAACGCGGGCTATGGAAGCGGAGTTGAGCGGCGCCGGTCACCGTGTCCGGCGAGCGCCTCGCTTCGATGACGTAAGCCTGTGGCATGCGGCGTCCCATGCGCTATTTCTGCGGGAGTTTCGGGACGCTGGAATGCTCGTACCGGCTCTGACCTGGGGGAACTTGGCCCAGGTGGAACGCCGAACGGAATGGAGGAGGGGCGGAGGAGGCTGCCGTGCCCTCTCCTACGGCGCCGTCAGCGGGGCGAGCCTCGCCGTGGCGACGTACGAGACCACGACCGCGACGATCACCAGCGGCATGACGGTCACCCCCTGTGTCCCGATCAGCAGCGTGGCCAGCAGGACGGAGACCAGCGGAAGTCTCAGCATCGCGGCGCTCATCGCCCCGATCCCCATCGCGAAGCCCGCGACCACGGTCAGCCCCGGCAGGTGGGAGCACAGGATGCCGCCCGCCGCTCCCACGAACATCCCGGGAAAGATCGGGCCGCCTCTGAAGGCGCTGAGCGATACGCAGTACGCGAGCCCTTTGCACAGCACGAGCAGCGCCAGCGCGCCCACCGAGTACGCGGCGCTGTGCGTGAGGAACGGATCCATCGCCGTCTGCCCCGAATACAGCACGTCGGTCGCCGGTTTGCCGGTGCCCTCCGCGTAGCCGATCGCCAGCCCCGCCACGATCAGGCCCATGACCACCGTGGCCGGCACCCGGCGTCTCTCGACGTGCGTCTTGAGCCGGACGGCGAGCCATCGGATACCCGCGCCCACGAGGGCGGCCGACAGTCCGATGACCAGGGCCCAGCCGAATTCGGCCGCCGTCGGGCGCATGGCCTCGGGTACGTCGTGCAGGGCCAGGGAGTAGGTGCCGAGCCCCGTCCAGGACCCCAGCCCGACGAAGATGAGGGCCCCGATGCCCGCGGCCAGCAGGCCGGGCACCAGCACCAGCGCCATCATCGGCCCGCCCAGCCCCGAGGCCTCCATCAGGAGGAACGCGCCCAGCAGGGGTGATCCCAGCAGCGAACTGACGGCCGCGAAACTGCCCGCCGCGCCCAGCACCTCGACCATCTGTTGCGGCGGGTCGCGTCTGACCATCCGTACGGCACCGGCGGCGAGCCCGCCGCCGAGCGCCAGGAGGGGGGCCTCGGGGCCGAGGACGGCGGCGAAGCAGAGCGTCGCCAGGGCGGCGGCGAAGATGCCGGGCAGCTCGATGGGCGTGGGCGCGGCGGCGGGCTTGAACCCGGCCGTCGGTTCATGACCGCCGTGCCCCGGAAGGTACTTGACCGTCAGCCCCGTGAGCAGTCCCCCTACGGCGAGCAGCGGCAGCGGCCACCACGCGGGCGTTCCGTCGAACCCCAGCGCCTTGGGCAGATCGGTATAGATCAACGGCTGGGCTTCCCCGACCAGCGCGAGGAAGCCGAACGCCGCCGCGGACACCGGTACGCCGATCAGCGCGGCCATCAGCAGGAGCACCAGGTACGCGCGGCTGCGAAGCAGCGTCAGCGGGTCAGGGGGCGACGCGGCGGCCTCGGACCCTGTCGTGGCGACCGGCATGCGCATTGCCTCCTCGCACCGAGCCTGACGCGAGCGGCGCGATTCCGAGCGTGGCACGCGGTTCCCGGGCGGGCATGTCGGTGCCGCCCATGCGGGTGCTCCGACCGGCCGCCTCGCCTCATGCGCCGAGCAAGCCGTCAGGGCACCTTGACGTCAAGCTGCCCTGACGAAACACTCGGCTCATGTCGACGACGACGCCTGATGACCTCGAAGGCCGGTTCACCTTGCCGGCGGCGGTGGCGCGCTATGACGCGCTGCGGACGCGGGACGCCCTCGCGGCGCCGGACGAGGAGAACGGTGACGGTGAGGGTGATGAGGGTGGCGAGAGCGCGGGCGGGCCGGAATACGCGCCGTTGGCCCGTGGCGAGGCGCTGGAGTTGCTCGCGCTCGGAGAGGTGATCGCCCGCAAGGCCCTCTACGGACGTCAGCTGTCCGTTCGCTCCGCTCGGCGGGCCGGGGCGTCGTGGTCCCAGATCGGCGCCGCGCTCGGCACCACCAAACAGGCGGCCTGGGAGGCCCACAAGCGATGGATCGACGAGCAAGCCGAGCGCGACGACGACCCGGGCCACTGGGGCTGGGACGAACACGCCATCGCGGCCGCACGCGCGCTGGCCGGTGAGCCCGGTGAGCCAAGTGGACCCGATGAGGGCGACGATCAGGCGCGCGGGAAGGCCGAGGCCGAGGACAAGGGCGAGGCAAACGGTGAGGCCAAGGGCGAGGCCAAGCGTGCGGGCGAGGACGCATGAGCGCGATCACGCAGGCGGTGCCCCGACCCACGATCCGCCCCTTCCGGCTCCACATCCCCCGGACAGCCCTGGACGACCTGGCCGCACGGCTCGACGCCACCCGCTGGCCGGACGACGCCACCGCGCCCGGCTGGTCGCAGGGCGTGCCGCTCGCGTATCTGAAGGAGCTGGCGGCGTACTGGCGTACCGCCTACGACTGGCGCGAGCACGAGGCGCACCTCAACCGGTTCCCCCAGTTCATGACGACGATCGACGGAGCGGACGTCCACTTCCTCCATGTCCGCTCCCCCGAACCGACCGCACTGCCGCTGCTGATCACCCACGGCTGGCCGGGATCCGTCGTGGAGTTCCTCGACGTCATCGGTCCGCTCAGCGACCCGCGCGCGTACCGGGGCGGCACGCCGGCCGACGCCTTCCACCTCGTGATCCCCTCCATCCCGGGCTACGGCCTCTCCGGACCGACGCGGGAGCCCGGCTGGGACATCCGTCGAGTCGCGGGCGCGTGGGCGGAGTTGATGCGGCGGCTGGGCTACCACCGCTACGGCGCCCAGGGCGGCGACTGGGGCCACGCGATCACCCTGGAACTGGCCGCCCTCGTCCCCGAACGCGTCGTAGGCATCCACCTCAACACCTTGCTGACCCCGCCCCCGGACGACCCGGCCGTGGCCGCCGGCCTCACGGAAGAGGACCGCGCACACCTCGGCCGGCTCCTCGCCGCGGAGCCCGAGATGTCGGCGTACGCGAAGATCCAGGGCACCCGGCCGCAGACCCTCGCCTACGCGCTGACCGACTCCCCGGTGGGGCAACTCGCCTGGATCGTCGAGAAGTTCAAGGAGTGGACCGACAGCCGGGACGCCCCCGAGGACGCCGTCCCGCGTGACCGGCTGCTGACCAATGTGATGCTGTACTGGCTCACCGGCACCGCCGGCTCCTCGGCCCGCCACTACTGGGAGGCGGCCCACCCCTCGCCGGCGCCCCGCACGAAACCCCGCCCCACCACCCCCACCGGCGTCGCCGCCTTCGCCGCCGACCTCGCCCGCCCCGTCCGCCACCTCGCCGAACGCGACCACCACATCGTCCACTGGTCCGAATTCCCCCGGGGCGGCCACTTCGCGGCGATGGAACAGCCTGAGCTGTTCACCGCCGACGTGCGCGCGTTCTTCCGGCACTTCCGCTGACGGCCACCGCGTCGGTGTACGGCTCACTTCGGACGTACCGCTTACTTTGCGGGCGTACGGCTCACGCCCGGGGCGGGCCCGGGAACCTTCGTGCCCCCGAGGCGCGTCCGACCGCACAGTGAGGTGCGCATTCCGTGTGCGGCGGACATTATGAACGAGAAGGCGTCCGGGGGTGGATCGCCCTCAGAAGGGGGCAGGGGGCCCATGGCGCAGGCGTTGGAGAGCGGTGACCCGCGGCAGGTGGGGCCGTACCGGATCGTGGGGCGGCTCGGTGCGGGTGGGATGGGGCGTGTCTATCTCGGGCTGTCTCCGGGTGGCCGTGCGGTGGCCGTCAAGACCATCCGGCCCGAACTGACCTACGAACCCGAGTTCCGGCAGCGGTTCGCCCGGGAGGCGGCGGCCGCGCGGGCCGTCAGCGGTGCCTTCACGGCCGCGGTCGTCGACGCGGATCCGTACGGGGACCCGCCGTGGCTCGCCACCGTCCATGTCGCGGGCATCTCGCTCGACGACACCATCGCGCGCCACGGACCGCTGCCCGAGTCCTCCGTGCTCGCCCTGGGAGCCGGCCTGACCGAGGCGCTCCAGGCCATCCACACGGCGGGTCTCGTCCACCGGGATCTGAAGCCCTCCAACGTGCTGCTGGCCCCGGACGGTCCCAAGGTGATCGACTTCGGGATCGCGATCTCCGCCGGATCGAGTTCGCTGACCCGCAGCGGCGCCGTCATCGGCACCCCCGCGTACATGTCGCCCGAGCAGCTGACGGGCGGCCGGGCCGGTACGCCCGCCGACGTGTTCGCCCTCGGTGGGGTGCTCGTCTTCGCCGCCAGCGGCGAGGGCGCCTTCGGGTCCGGCCCCTCGCTCGGCGTCGGCTTCCGCGTGGTCCACGACGAGCCGAACCTGTCCGCCGTCCCCGCCGGGCTGCGCCCCCTTCTCGGCCACTGTCTCGACAAGGATCCGGTCCGTCGGCCCACCGTCGCCGAACTGCTCGCCGAGTTCGCCGGCCGTATCCTCCCTGCGCCCGACGCGGAGTACGGCACGGACACCGTGACCCTCGCCCTCCACGGCGGAGCCTGGCTGCCCGCGTCCGTGGCCTCCTCGGTACGCCGCGCCGGGGAGCGGGGCGGGACGCTGGTGCCGGAGGCGCCGGAGGTGCCCACCAGGGCGGGGTCGGCAGAGGCGAATGCAAAGGCTGAGGCAGAGGGGCGGCGGAACGGTACGCGGACCGCGACCGCCGCGACCGCCGGGGGCGGAATGGACCCTCGCGTTCCGGTGGACCCCCGCCTGTCCGCAGACCCCCGCCTGCTCGCAGACCCGCGCCTGTCCGCAGACTCCCGCCTGTCCACAGACCCCCGCCCGCGTGTGGACCCCGGCTCGTCCGGAGTCGGCGCGCCCGGTCCCGTATCCCTGGGCGATGCGCCCACCTGGATCGACGGCCGGTCACCCTCACGTCCCGACCAACAGGATCAACAAGGCCAAAGGGGTCAATCAGGCCAAACGGATCGACCGGATCGACCGGATCGGCTCGATCAACCAGGTCGGCCGCAGCCCTCAGGGCCCTCACAACTCGCCCACCCCTCACCACCGACCCCCACCCCACCCCACCCAGCCGACCGCGACCCCGGTCCCCCGACCCGCCGCCGCGTGCTCGCCGCGATCGCCGGAGTGGGGGGCGTCGCCGCCGTGGGGGTGGGGACGTATCTGCTGGGGCGGGGTGAGCAGGACCGCGATGACGGATCGGGCGACGGCAACGACACGCTGAAGGACCCGGACGGCGTGCCGGCACCGGGAAAGCTGAGATGGCAGCGCGGGACCGGAGGCCCGGTCGCGCCCGCCCTCCTCGCCACGGGCGGGCTGGTGTACGCCGGCAGCAAGGACGGGAGCATGTACGCCCTGGACGCCGAGACGGGCAAGCCGCGCTGGCAGTTCGGCACGGGCAACGGCGTCTACACCTGCCCCGCCGTGGCCGGTGGCCTGGCCTACTTCGGCAGCGCGGACTACCACCTCTACGCCGTCGAGGTGAAGACCGGCGACCAGCGCTGGCAGTTCAGCGCCGGCGGAGAGATCAACTCCTCGCCGGTGGTCGCCGGGGGAGTGGTCTACGCGGGCAGTGACGACGCGCGGCTGTACGCCGTGGACGCCCGCTCCGGCGACCGGAAGTGGACGTTCGCCGCCGAGGGCCGGATCCGTTCCTCCCCGGTCGTCGCCTGGAACAAGGTCTACGTCGGCAGCGAGGACTCCCGGCTCTACGCCGTCGACGCGGCGACCGGCGAACGCCGCTGGGCCTTCAGGACCGACGGCGACGTCAAGTCCTCCCCGGCGGTCGCCGACCGTGTCGTCTACGTGGGCAGCTACGACGGCAACCTGTACGCCGTCGACTGCGACACCGGTGAACTCCGCTGGACCTTCGCCACCCGGGGCGGCGTGGGCTCCTCGCCGGCCGTCTCCGGCGGGGTCGTCTACGTCGGCAGCGACGACGGCAATCTGTACGCGGTCGACGCCCTCACCGGGAAGCAGAGGTGGAAGTTCACCGTCGGCGCCGTCGTCTACTCCTCCCCGGCCGTCCTCGGCGACACCGTGTACGTCGGCAGCAAGAACGGCACCCTCTACGCCGTACGGACGGAGACCGGCAAGCCCCGGTGGACGTACCGCACCGGCGCGGACATCCGCTCCTCGCCCACGGCGATCGACGCCACGGTCTACGTCGGCAACGACAGCGGCACGGTCTTCGCGGTCAGCCGCTGAACATCGCCTTTCCCGGTCAGCCGCTGAACATCGCCTTTCCCGGTCAGCCGCTGAACATCGCCGCCCCCGCCCTCGGCCCCGCCTCCCGGCCACGGCGAAGGTGTAGCGGACTACACCCCCGAAGGGGTGACCGCTCTCCTGCGCCGCTCCGCCCCCGTCCCTAGCGTCGACGGTATGTGGAAAGCGGTGCGGCAGGCGGCGTGGGCGACGAGGATGCTGATCTGGGCCGGGGGTCTGGCCTTCGGGACGTATCTCTTCATCACCGTTCTGCTGATCACGGCCACCGGGACCCTCGCGGTGATCGGTGCCTGGATGCTCCCCGAGGCGGTGCTGCTGATCCGCCGGATCGCCGGCGCGAAACGCCACCAGGTGGCCGCCTGGACGGGCCGCGAGATCCCCGAGGCGTACCGCCCGATCCACGGCACCCTCCGCGAACGCCTGCGCGGCGCCGTCCGCGACCCCGGCACCCTCGCCGACCTGCGCTGGCTCGGCGCCCACTACGCCTACGGCGCCCTCTTCCTCCTCGCCCTGCCCCTGTGGCCGCTCGGCCTCCTCGTCGACGGCGTACGGTACGGGCTGCTCCGCCGCGAAGCCGTCGTCCTGCCGTGGATCAGCCGCCTCGCCGACCTCGACGCCCGCTGGTCCGAGACCCTGCTCAGGCCCTCCCCCAAGGCCCGTCTCGCCGAGCGGGTGGAGGAGCTGACGGCGACCCGGGCCGACGCCATCGCCGCCCACGGCGCCGAACTCCGCCGTATCGAACGCGACCTGCACGACGGCGCCCAGGCCCGCCTCGTCTCGCTCTCCATGCGGATCGGGCTGGCCCAGCGCGCGTACGCCCGCGACCCGGACGCCGCCCGCGAACTCCTCGTCGACGCCCAGGACCAGGCCGAGGCCGCGCTCACCGAACTCCGCCACGTCGTGCGCGGCATCCACCCGCCGATCCTCACCGACCGGGGCCTGGCCGGAGCCGTACGGGCCCTCGCCGCCGGCAGTGGTCTCGACGTGACCGTCGAGGTGCGCGGGCTGGAGGACACCGACGGCCCCCGCCCGCCCGCCGCCGTCGAGACCGCCGCGTACTTCGCCATCGCCGAAGCCCTCACCAACGCCGCCAAGCACAGCGGCTCCCGGCGCGCCGCCGTCCAACTGGAGCGCGTACGCACCGGGTTGCGTGCCGTCGTCCGGGACGAAGGGCTGGGCGGGGCCGACGAGAGGGGAGGGCCGGGCGGGAGCGGTGCGGGCGGTGGTTCCGGGTTGCTGGGGATACGGCGTCGGGTCGCGGCCCTGGACGGTGTGTTCACCATGACCAGTCCCGTCGGCGGACCGACCGTGGTCGCCGTGGAGCTGCCGTACGTGTGGTGACGGAAGAGCGGGGGAGAGCGCTGGGTGAGGACGCGTGCGGATGATGGGTGAGGAGAGGAACGGGGCGTGATCGAGGCGGAGTTGAAGGCCCGGGTCCGTGCGCCGGAGGCGGTCGCGCGGGCGCTCGACGAGCGGGCCGAGGGCAGGTCCGAGACATACCGGGACACGTACTACGACCTGCCGGACGGCAGTCTGCGCGCACGGGACGAGGAACTGCGGCTGCGCGTCCTGGCCGACCATGCCACGGGCGGCCGGCGCACCCTGCTCACCTTCAAGGCGGCGGCGCTGGACGAGGCGTCCGGTTCGAAACCCGAGTACGAGACGCGGGTCGGGGACGCGGGGACCGCGCACACCATCCTGGAGCACCTCGGCTACGCGCCGGTGATCGTGTTCGAGAAGCACTGCCGCAGCCACGCCTTCGAGGCGTACAGCCGACAGCTGCTCGCCACTCTCGTACGGGTTCCCGAGCTGGACGGCGCCTTCCTGGAGATCGAGACCCTCGTCCAGGAGGAGACCGAGGTCACAGCGGCACTCGACGACATCCGCGCGGTTTTCGACGATCTGGGCATCGCCGCGGAGGATCTCACCCGCGAGCTCTACACGGACGCGGTGGCGGCGGCCCGCGAAGCCTGAGCGGGAGCGCAGAAACACCTGAGGCCCGGAATCCTCATCGGATTCCGGGCCTCAGGCCTTCAGTAGCGGGGACAGGATTTGAACCTGCGACCTCTGGGTTATGAGCCCAGCGAGCTACCGAGCTGCTCCACCCCGCGTCGTTGAAACCAGTGTACGCCATCTGCGGGACCCCGAGCACACGGTTTGATGGCGACCGGCGATCACCGGGGATTCACCTGGCCGCCCGCACGTCTGTCAGGTGACCAAATGGCTGTTGGGCGCCTTCGCCCGCCCCTCGAACTCCCCCAGCACCACGACCTCGGCCCCCTCCGCCGCCAGCATCGCGTTGCCGGCGGCGGCGTCCTCGACGAACGTGTCCGGCTCGCGCCAGGCCGTGACGACGCGGCGGATGCCCGCGTCGAGAAGGAGCCGGGCGCAGGGCGCGGGGCGGGAGGCGCGGCGGGCGCAGGGTTCCAGGCTGCTGTAGACCGTGGCGGAGGCGAGGCGCGGATCGGTGGGGTCGATCTTGGCGAGGGCGGCCTCCTCGGCGTGGGCCACGGGGTCGCCGCCCTCGCGGGAGTGGCCGCGGGCCAGTTCCGTACCGTCCTCGGCGACCACGACAGCACCGACGCTGAACGCGGTCCGGGAGGGCGGGCACTCGGCGGCCAGGTCGCAGGCCAGCGCCAGCCAGTGCCGGTCGGCGGGGGAGACGGCCGGGCCGGTGCCGGGGACGGTCGGGGCGTACCGGATGAGGACGACGTCGCCGACCGGCCGGGTCTCCAGCAGCCGCAGCCGGCTCTTCGGCCCGCCGGGATACGCGCCCGTCCCGAACAGCCGGGGCGCGTCCGCCTCGCCCACGAACAGCGGCGCGACGGCCAGTTGCACCTCGTCCGCGAGCCCCTGCTGGAGCAGCTGGGTGTGTACGCGTCCGCCGCCCTCCACCATGAGGCGGCGGACGCCGCGTACGTCGCCGAGGTGGTCGAGGACGGCCGCCCACTCCAGGTCGGGGCCGACGGACACGACGTCCACACCGTCGGGTCCGGCCGGCAGGCCCAGCCCGCGCAGCCGCTCCGCGCCCTTCTCGGTCGTGTAGACGACCTTCTCGCCGCCCGTGTGCCAGAACCGGGCCGCCGGGTCGAGATCGCCGGACGCGCTGACGGTGACCTTCAGCGGGTACTCCGGGAGTCCGGCGGCGACGCGGGCCGCGCGGCGTTCGGGGGAGTTGACCAGCAGGCGGGGGTTGTCGGTGCGCAGGGTGCCGGCGCCGATCAGGATGGCGTCGCTGGCCGCGCGCACCTCGTCGACCCGGTCGAAGTCGGCCGGGCCGGACAGCAGCAGCCGCTCGGGCCCGGTGTCGTCCAGGAAGCCGTCGAGGGAGACGGCGGCGGACAACAGGACGTAGGGCTGGGGCATGTACGCGCTCCCTGTGGGTTGGTTCAAGTTTTAAACAATAACTACACTGTACGTATGACGACCCGCTGGCTCACCCCCGAGGAACAGCGTGCCTGGCGTGCCTACGTGGCCGCGAGCTCGCTCCTGGAGGACGCGCTCGACCGGCAGCTGCAGCAGGAGGCCGGTCTGCCGCACCTCTACTACTCCGTGCTGGCCGCCCTCTCCGAGGCGCCGGACCGGCGGATGCGGATGACCGACCTCGCCGAGCACCAGAAGATCACCCGCAGCCGGCTGACGTACGCGGTGACCCGGCTGGAGAAGGACGGCGTGGTGCGGCGCGAGGACTGCCAGTGGGACAAGCGGGGCAGCGTCGCCGTGCTCACCGACGAGGGCATGGCCCTGCTGGAACGCACGGCGCCGGGCCATGTCGAGACGGTCCGCAAGGCCGTCTTCGACCACCTCAGCCCCGAACAGATCGGCCAGTTCGAGGAGATCTGCGCGGCCATCGCGGGGGCGATCCAGGGCGGGGACCCGCAGGCGGCCGCCGGCTCCGACGACCTGCCCTGGCGCCGCCGCGCGTGCCCGTCGGGTCAGTCGAGCCAGTCGAGCCAGTCCGGTCAGCCCGGTCAGCCCGGTCAGCCCGGTCAGCCCGGTCAGGACGGTCAGGACGGTCAGTAGGTCCACCGCGAAGTTCTCCTGTGTCGCGTCTTCCCGTGTTGCGGGAATGTGAGATCGACCCAATCCGGTTGCTTGAAATTTGAAGCACGGGTTAGAGTCGCTGCGAGCGCTGTGCTTCAAAACTGAAGCACAGCGACACCCGCGCCAGGACCGGAGAACCCGCATGCCCGACTTTCCCGCTGCCACCCCGCGTGCCCGCGTCCGGGTGCCGCTGCGTTTCCAGGACGGTTACGGCGTCGACGCCGAACTGGTCACCTTCCACGGCCTCGTCGACGACCAGGAGCACCTGGCGATCGTCCTCGGCGACCCGGCGCCCGGCACGGCCCCGCTGGTCCGGCTGCACTCCGAGTGCCTGACCGGCGACGTCTTCGGCTCGGCCCGCTGCGACTGCGGTCCGCAGCTGCGCGAGGCGGTGGAGCGGATCGCCGACCGCGGTGGTGTCCTGCTCTACCTCCGCCAGGAAGGCCGGGGCATCGGCCTCTACAACAAGCTCGACGCGTACGCCCTCCAGGACCAGGGTCTCGACACCTACGAGGCGAACGCGGCGCTCGGCCTGCCGGAGGACGCCCGCGACTACACGGCGGCGGCCCAGATGCTCGGCGCCCTCGGCATCGACGAGCTGGACCTGCTCTCCAACAACCCCGACAAGGCGCGGCAGCTCCGCGACCTCGGGGTCGGCGTCCGCGACCGCGTCCCCACGGGCGTCTTCACCACCGCCCACAACGTGCGCTACCTCCGCGCGAAGGTCCTCCAGACCCAGCACACGCTTCCCCTGCCGGAGCTGACCGGGCTGACGGGACTGACGGCGGGCTGAGCCCCGGACGGAACGGCGGTGGGCGTCGGCCGGTGTTGGATGTCGGCCGGTGGTGGGCATCGGCTAGCCCACTCGGCTCCGCCGACTCGCCCGCGCCCCGTCCCCCGGAAACCCTGTATCCGTGGGGCAGCCAGAGGGTGCGAGGGAGCCGGTCGGCCGGCGGTTCTCGTATGCCCGGACGCTCGTCCGCGTGCTCCCCGTCCTGCTGATCGCCATCGGCCTCTTCTACGACCACTTCACCCCGCGCGAGTTCACGGCCGTCCCCTTCTTCACCGCCGCGCCCCTCGTGGCGGCCCCACTCTTCTCGCTGCACGGCACGGTGATCACCGGCGTCGCGTCGGTCGCCGGCATCACCGCCGTACGCCTCCACTACGACGACGCGGGCCATGTGGACGCGATCACCGAGATCGCCACGGTGGCCACCGTCGCCGTACTGGCCGTACTGATCAACCGCCTCGTCCGCCGCAGCGACGCCCGGCTCGCCACCGCCCGGGAGATCGCCGAGGCGGCGCAGCGGGCCGTACTGCCGGTGCCGCAGGAGCGGATCGGCGGGCTGGAGATCGCGGCGCGGTACGAGGCGGCGCAGGCCGGGGCGTCGATCGGGGGCGATCTGTACGCGGTGCAGGACTCGCCCCACGGTGTCCGGCTGATCGTGGGCGATGTGCGGGGCAAGGGGCTGGGGGCGGTGTCGGCGGTGGCGGTGCTGATCGGCGCGTTCCGGGAGGCGGCCGAGCAGGAGTCGACGCTCGAAGCGGTCGCCCAGCGGCTGGAACGGGCGCTGGCCCGCGAGAGCACCCGGCGGGAGGCCGCGCGCCGGGACACGGCGGTGGAGTACGAGGGGTTCGTGACGGCCGTACTGGCGGAGTTCCCGCACGGTGCCGGCCGCGCCCGGATCGTCAACCGGGGCCACCCGTCCCCCCTGCTGCTGTACGCCGACGGCACCCTGTGCACCCTGGACGCCCCGCAGCCGGCGCTCCCGCTGGGTATGGAGGACCTGGCCACCTGGCCCGACCGCGCGGAGGAGACCGGTTTCCCGCCGGGCGCCATGCTGCTCTTCTACACCGACGGCCTCTCCGAGGCGCGGGACGCGCGCGGTGTCTTCTACGACCCGGCCGAGCGCCTGTCCGGCCGGGTCTTCTCCGCCCCGCGCGCCCTGTTGACGACCCTCGCGGAAGAGGTGCGCCGGCACACGGGTGACCGCACGACGGACGACATGGCGCTGCTGGCGGTCCGCCGCCCCTGACGCACACGTCTCTCTCACATCGTGCGCGTCTCGCACCACCGAATGTCACCGACTGTGTCTGTTCGACCGTTCTCCGTATAACAACTGACGTAACGTCAGAACTTCTGTTACTCCTGAGTCAAGGTCAACTCGCCCGTTTTCCACCCCGCATGACCCGTAAAGTCCGGCGCGAAAGCCGGAACGATCATTCAGAACAGCTTGGAATGGAGCACTCGCGTCTATTAACGTTCGATAACGCAGCGCGGTCGTCCCAGCCGTCACAAGAGACGGCTCCGTGCTCACGCGTCGAATCCCGCAAGGGAACCGGGGAACCATCACTCTGGGGTGAATCGCACGGAAACCGCCGTGGCAGTACGCACGACCGGTTTACGCGCGTAGGAGACCTTCCTGCTCCGAACCCGTCAGCTAACCCGGTAGACGAAAAGGAAGGAAGGAGTACGCCCACGTGGCGTCGAACCGGTCCGCGACCGAAGCCCCGTTCGTACCGAGCCAGCGCGACGGCGAGAGCCAGACGTTCGGCTACGGCAGCTACAACAGCGACAACGAGGGCCCCTGGCAGGAGTGGAATCCCAGCGAGGAGACCATTCGCCCCGTTCGCGGCCGGCACCGCGTCGCCAAGCCGCGCGGTGGACTCGCCCGTGGCGGACTGGCCCGCAGCTCCACCGTTCTCGGCGTCGGTGTCATAGCCGCCGTCGGCGGCGCCGGCATGGCCAGCGCGCAGTCCGGCAAGGCCCCGGTCTCCATATCGATGCCCGACATGCCGAATGTCGGCTCGGTCTTCGAGGACGACGCCGAGGAGCCGGAGCCCGAGGCCTCCACCTCCCCGCTCAGCAACGCCGGCCTGACCGCCACCGACTCCGAGCAGGGCGCGGCCGACGCCGGCGAGGCGCTGCGCGCCCGCATCATGGCGCAGGCCGAGTCCCAGCAGGACGCGTTCGACAAGGCCGCCGCCGAGGCCGCCCAGACCGCCGCCGCGGACAAGGCCGCCGAGCAGGCCGCCAAGGAGAAGAAGGAAGCCGAGGCCAAGGAGGCCGCCGCCAAGCAGAAGGCGGCCGAGGAAGCCGAGCGGAAGGAAGAGGCCGAGCGCCTCGCCTCCCTCGCCAAGCAGTTCACGCTTCCCACCTCCTCGTACACCCTCACCTCCACCTTCGGCCAGGCCGGCCCCTACTGGTCCTCCGGCTACCACACCGGCCTCGACTTCGCCGCCCCCACGGGCACGCTCATCAAGGCCGTCCACAGTGGCACCATCACGCAGGCCGGCTACGAGGGTTCGTACGGCTACAAGACCGTCCTCACCCTCGATGACGGCACCGAGATCTGGTACGCCCACCAGTCCTCCATCGGCGTCAGCGTCGGCCAGAAGGTCGCCACCGGCGACGTCATCGGCCGCGTCGGCGCCACCGGCAACGTCACCGGCGCCCACCTCCACATGGAGGTCCACCCCGGCGGCTCCTCCAGCGGCATCGACCCGGCGGCATGGCTGCGCAGCAAGGGCCTGACCCCGTAAGGCAGATCAGCACCAACGACGCCGCGTAGGTCCGCGAGGACGACGCGGCGTCCGTCATGCCCGACGCCCCCTCCTCTGCCCTCCCCCTCTGCAGTCCCCTCCCCGCCCCGCCTCCCCTTCCATGCTTCACGTGCCGTTCACGCGGGGGCGGAATGCGGGCGTCCGTCCCCCTGGTTGACGTTGGACATGACTTCTCTTCGCAAGCTGGGCACATCCGAGATCGAGGTCTTCCCGCTCTCGCTCGGCGGCAATGTCTTCGGCTGGACGGCGGACGAGGCACAGTCCTTCGCCGTCCTCGACGCCTACGCGGCGGCCGGCGGCAACTTCGTCGACACGGCCGACTCCTACTCGGCGTGGGTCGAGGGCAACCAGGGCGGTGAGTCCGAGCGGATCATCGGCAAGTGGGCCAAGTCCCGCGGCAACCGCGCCGACGTGGTGATCGCGACCAAGGTGAGCCAGCACCCCGAGTACCCGGGCCTGACGGCGGCCAACATCAAGGCGGCGGCCGACGCCTCCCTCGCCCGCCTCGACACGGACTACATCGATCTCTACTACACCCACTTCGACCAGCCCGACGTCCCCGTCGAGGAGATCATCACCGCCCTGGACGACCTGGTGAAGGCCGGCAAGGTCCGCGCGATAGCCGCGTCCAACATCACCCCCGAGCGCCTGAAGGCCTCCCTGGACTTCTCGGCCGCCGAGGGCCTGGCCCGCTACGTCGCCCTCCAGCCCCACTACAACCTGGTCTCCCGGGACACCTACGAGGGCGCCCTCCAGACCCTCGCCGCCGACCACGGCCTCTCCGCCGTCCCCTACTTCGCCCTCGCCAAGGGCTTCCTCACGGGCAAGTACCGCCCCGGCACGACGGTCGACAGCCCCCGGGCGGCCGGCGCCGGCGCGTACCTGGAAACCCCGGCCGGCACGCGGGTCCTCACGGCCCTCGACGAGATCGCCGAGTCCCGCGGCGCCGCCCACGCAACCGTCGCCCTCGCCTGGCTCGCCGCCCAGCCGACAGTGGCCGCCCCCATCGCCTCAGCCCGCACCCTCGACCAACTCCCCGCCCTCCTCGCCGTCGCCGACCTCACCCTCACCCCCGAGGAACTCGACAAACTGACAACAGCATCGGCGTAGTCCCCGCCCACAGCGGCCGACAGAAACAGCCCACGCCCCTCGCACCCCCCAGCGACACGGCTGCCCGCAGCGAAACGGGGCGTGGAGGCCGTAGCCGGACCGCCGACTGCGCGACGACCGCACGCCGTACGGCGGGTGGGCTGGGGTCGACGGGGGGCAGGGGCGCCGGGCATGCATGACCGCACCGCACCGCACCCCGTACGTCGGGTCGGCCGCGTACGGCGAGAAGGGGGTGTGCCGGGGGGTGTCCGCCCGCAGCGGTTGGCGCGTCAACTCGTCAAACTTCCCAGCCCACCGATTCCGCGCCGTTCCGAGGACGGACACCCCCCGGCGCGCCCCCGACCCACCCACCGCCCCTGGGCGAACCACCCACAGGCGACAGGCGACCCACTCACCGGACCGCCAGAACGACCCACCGGCAGCGGGCGAACCACTCACCGGCAGCGGGCGAACTCGCCCGCCCCTACGACCGATACGGGTTGTACGCGGAATACGGCGGCGTCACCCCGTACCCCGCCGGTTGCGGGAACCCCGGCCCGTACCCGCCATAACCGCCCTGCCCGTGCCCATACCCGTGCCCAGCCCACCCCGCAGGCCCGACCTCCAGCCCCGCATACCCCAAGGCCGGCCGAGCCACATCCCGCCGCCGCCACAGCTCGAACAGCAACTCCCGCTCGCGCAACGCGAAGTCCGCCCCGACCCGCCCCCGCCGCCCCCGATACCGCAGAAACGCCAACTTCGTCGCGTACACCTCGTACTCCCCGACCGACCGACCCCCCGCCTTGCCGAAGTGATGCGCCGCATACTCCCGCGCCACCCGCCGAGCCCGCATCGACCCCAGTACATACGGCTCAGCCGGCGTCAGCCACCCCGCCGCCGCATACGCCGGCAACTCCTCCCGCACCTTCCGCAACTCCCGCTGCCGAGCCCAGATCACCAGCCACGTCAGCAGCCCGAACGCCGGCACCATGAACGCCGCGTACACCGCGAAGAACCCGTACTCCCCGAACGTCGCCGACCCGTTCCAGATCGAGTGCATCCCCATGGCGAGCAGCAGCCCACTCGCCGGCACGAGCACCCGCCGCGCCCGCTGCCACTCCGCGGAGAACGCCGCGACCCCGAACCCGATCCCCGTCAGCACGGTGAACAGGGGATGCGCGAACGGCGACATGATCACCCGTACGAAGAACGTGGCCGCGGTGACGGACGCCAGCCCGCTCCCCCCGCTGAGCTGGTCCGTCCCGAACGCGGTCCCCAGGTACAGGATGTTCTCGGTGAACGCGAACCCGGTCGCGGTGAACCCCGCGATCACCACCCCGTCCACGATCCCGGTGAACTCCCGCCTCCGGAACAGGAAGACGAGTAAGACGGCCGCGGCCTTGGCGGTCTCCTCCACCACGGGCGCTATGACGGTGGCCCCCAGGGTGTCGGCATGCGAGGGGTCGGCGGTGGCCGTGGCTATCCAGCGTGTGGCGAAACTGTTCGCCACGATGGCTATCAGCGCCGCCGCACACGCCCCCCAGGCGAACGCGAACACCTGGTTCCGCCAGGGCCCGGGCTCCACCCGGCCCAGCCACCGGAACACGGCCATCAGCAGCGGGACGGGCAGTATCGCGAGCCCCAGGCCGACGAGAAACCCCTCGGTGCCGGTCTGTTCACGGACGAGCGCGAGGATGACGAACCCGGAGACCCCGAGCAGCCCTATCAGCGCCCCGTATCTGACGCTCTTCCGCTGCCACCAGCGCGTGGGCCTGAACGCATACCCACCGGAGGGGCCGCTGGGCTGCGTCGGGTAGGGGGGACTGGTGGCCATTGCATTGACCCTAACGAGGGAGAGGCGCCGCCCGCGACGGCGCGTGGTGCGTCCCGCCGGACTGTGAACGACGGCCTTCAGGCGCCTGTGGGGGTGTGTTCGAACTCCTGCATCTGCTCCCGCATCCGCTCTCGTTCCTACTACTGCTCTGCTGCTCTACTACTGCTCCTGCTCCTGCTCACGTTGCTGTACGCGGCGGAAGAGCAGATCGTTCACCACATGACCCTTGTCCAGTCCCTGCCCCTCGAAACGGGTCAGCGGCCGGAAGGCGGGACGTGGCGCGAACCCGCCGTCGGCCCGGGTGTTCTCGAACTCCGGGTGCGCGGTGAGCACTTCGAGCATCTGCTCGGCGTACGGCTCCCAGTCCGTGGCACAGTGCACGATCGCCCCGGCCCGGAGCCGTGACGCGACGAGCGTGAGGAACTCCTCCTGGATCAGCCGCCGCTTGTGGTGCCGCTTCTTCGGCCAGGGATCGGGGAAGTAGACCCGCAGCCCGTCCAACGACGCGGGCGCGAGCATCTCCCGCAGCAGAATGATCGCGTCCCCGTTGGCGACCCGAACGTTGGACAGCCCGTCCCGGTCCGCGAGATTCAGCAGATTCCCCTGGCCCGGTGTGTGCACATCCACGGCGAGCACATTGGTGTCCGGATCGGCGGCGGCCATCCGCGCGGTCGCCTCCCCCATCCCGAACCCGATCTCCAGCACGACGGGCTTCTCGTCCCCGAACAGCTCGACGAGATCCAGCGCGCGCCCGTCGATATCGAGCCCCCACTTGGGCCACAGCCGCTGCAGGGCGTCCGCCTGCCCGGCCGTCACCCGACTCCGCCGGGGCTGAAAGCTCCTGATCCGCCGCTCGAAATGCGACCCGGCGGGATCCGCCTTCGGCCCATCGGGAAATCGCGGCTCACCCTTGTCCCGGGTACGCCGAAGGGAGGCACCGGTGGTGCGGGGCTCAGGGGCATCAGGAGAGTCAGACACAGTGCCCCGATTTTACGACCCCCAGGTGCCCGGCCCCAGCCTGCCGTCCACCCACCGAACGCCATGGACGAAAACCCAGCCCCACCGCCCCCGACCCCGACCCAGCCCCACCGACCCCGACCCACCCCCACCCGGCCCCAGCCGCCGGGCACCTCCTCACCAAGGGCGGACTACACCCCGGCCACCCCGGCCACCCCGGCCAACGCCGCCAACGCCCGCCTCCCCACCTCCCGCCCGATCGGCAGCGAAGCGGTAGCCGCAGGCGAAGGCGCGTTCAGCACATGTACGGCCCGCGCGCCCTCCCGGATCAGGAAGTCGTCCACCAGCGTCCCGTCCCGCAGCACGGCCTGCGCCCGCACCCCCGCCGCCGCAGGCACCAGATCCCCCTCCGACACCGCCGGCAACAACCGCCGCACCGCCCCGGTGAACGCCTTCTTCGACACGGACCGCCGAAGCTCCCCCGCCCCGTACCGCCAGTGCCGCCGGGCTATCCGCCAGGACCCGGGCCAGGCCAGCGTCGCCCCCAGCTCCCGCATCCGTACGGTGCCCCAGCCGTACCCCTCCCGGGCCAGCGCGGGCACGGCGTTGGGCCCGATGTGCACGCCCCCGTCGATGCCCCGGGTCAGATGCACCCCGAGGAACGGAAACGCCGGGTCGGGCACCGGATACACGAGTCCACGGACCAGCTCGGGCCGCGCCAGCTCGTAGTACTCCCCCCGGAACGGCACGATCCGCATCCCGGGCTCGTCCCCGGTCATCCGGGCCACCTCGTCGCAGTGCAGCCCGGCGCAGTTCACCAGCACCCGCCCCCGTACGACGTCACCGCCCCGGATCCGGACGGCGACCCCGAGCGAGGCCCGCCGGTCGATCCGCTCGACCTCGGCGCCGTACCGGATCTCGGCACCGGAGGCCCGCGCGAGCTGCCGGGCGACCCCCACGAAGTCACAGATCCCGGTGGTGCCGACATGTATGGCCGCGAGCCCGCGCACCTCCGGCTCGTACTCGGCGATCTGGGCGGCGCCCAGCTCCCGCACCGGAATCCCGTTCTCCCGGCCGCGCTGCACCAGAGCATGCAGCCGGGGGAGCTCGGACCTCTCCGTGGCGACGATCAGCTTCCCGGTGACAGCGTGATCGATGCCGTACTCGGCGCAGAACTTGACCATCTCGGCGGCGCCCTTGACGGCGTACCGCGCCTTCAGCGATCCCGGGCGGTAGTAGATCCCGCTGTGGATCACGCCGCTGTTCCGCCCGGTCTGGTGCCGGGCCGGCCCAGGCTCCTTCTCCAGCACGGTGACCCGCGTGCCCGGCGCCGCCCGCGTGATCGCATACGCGGTGGACAGCCCGACGATCCCACCGCCGACCACGAGCACATCACAGTCGTAAGCGCCCTGCCTCCGCACGCGCCCCACCTCCCGACTCCGATAGTGCACTGCACCACTGACAATGCCCTCAAACCCGGAAGCCGCCCACATGGCGCTGGTCACGTTCCTGCTGCTGTTCCCCGCTGCTGTTCCCCGCTGCCGTTCTCTGCCGCCGGGCGCCCAAGGCCGCGCCCCTTCAGGGGCGCGGGGAACTGCGCGACCAGCCCCAAACAACCCGCACCCGCCGAACCACCCAAACCCGGCAGACGGGTAGGCGAGCAGGCGCCCAAAACCTACGCAGGCGTCATCAAAAGAGGCCGCGCCCTCTCCCGCAGCTCGATCACCCGCGGCTCATCCCCGTACGGCTCCAGCCGATGCAGCAGATCCTTCACATACTCGGTCGTACGCGCCGAAGAGATACGCCCGGCGACCTCCACCGCCCGCACCCCCTGCTCACACGCCGCGTCAAGATTCCCGGACTCCAGCTCGGCGACCGCCGACACGACGAGCCGCAGCCCGTGCGACCGCACGAACTCCTCCGTCGGCCGCGACAGCGCCTGCTCGGTGAAGCGCCGCACCTGACGCGGGGCCTTGAGATCCCGGTAGCACTCGGCCGCGTCCGCGGCGAACCGGTCGTAGCCGTAGAACCCGAGCCACGTCGGATCGTGGTCGCCGTCCCGGGCCCGCTCCAGCCACCCCTCGGCGGCCTTGAGGGCCGCTCCGGCGGCCACCGCGTCGCCCGCGCGCGCGTGCGCCCTCGCCTCGACGAGCCGGAAGAAGCTCATCGTGCGCGCGGTCGCCAGCCCCCGGTTGCGTTCGAGCGCGGCCTGCGCGAGATCGACGCCCTCGTCGCCGAAGCCCCGGTAGGTCGCCTGCAACGACATGGTCGCGAGCACATACCCGCCCAGCGGCACATCGGCCGCCGCCCGCGCCAGCCGCAGCGCCTGGATGTAGTAACGCTGCGCGGCCTCCTGCTGACCCGTGTCAAAGGCCATCCAACCGGCGAGGCGGGTGAGTTCCGCGGACGCTCCGAACAGCGCGCGGCCCACTTCGTCGGAGTACGAGCCGAGCAGCAGCGGCGCCGCCTCGACCCGCAGGCACTCCGGCACCATCGACGAACGCCAGTCGCCGCCTCCGTACTTGGAGTCCCAGCGCCTGGCGTCCTCGGCGGCCTCCCGCAGCTTCTGCACATCGCTGTGGCCGACTTTCAGCGGCGACCCGGAGCCCTCCGCGGAGCCCGCCTCGCGCGCCACCGAACTGTCGGCCGGGGTTATCAGCCACCGTGAGGCGGGCGTCGCGTACGCGCTCACCGCGAACGATCCGGCGAGGGACTGCCAGATGCCGCCGGTGCCCGCGCGGCGGCCGGCGAGGTCGAGGCGGTACAGCTCCGTCGCCGCGCGCACCGCCTGTCCGACGTCACGGGGGAAGGCGAGGCCCACTTCGGGGGCGGGATCCGCGTCCGCCAGGCCGATCTCGTGGAGCGGCACCGGACGGCCGAGCTTCTGGCCGATCGCGGCCGCGATGAGGTGGGGCGCGGCGCCTTGCGGCACCATGCCCTTCGACACCCAGCGCGCCACCGACGTCTTGTCATAGCGAAGAGTCAGTCCTCGCTGAGCGCCAAGGTCGTTGACGCGACGCGCGAGTCCTGCGTTGCTGATTCCCGCGAGGGCGAGAACGGCGCCGAGTTTTTCGTTCGGCCCGCGTTGCTCCCTGGACATTGCGCCACCCCTCGAACAGACGGCTGCCGCGGCGGCATAGGCACGCGGCATTCGTACAACCCAGCGTAGTTCGCCGCATCCCAAGCGTTAAGGGGCCCAAATCCGGATGGCGGGATTGTGGTCCGCACGAAAGTGCGGGCGCCACACGGAGTGTTGTCACGTGCTCCCGCTGTGTGGCCGTGCGCCTGTCCGTGCGCTCTTCTCCGGCCACCGGGGGAGCGCTTCCATGGTCGTGCGTGGGTCGGCCCGCTGTACTGGATCCAGTGGGCTGGGGGACACCGCCGCCTACATCCCCGCGGGCGGCGGACCGGTCCGGGAGGCGAACTCCGCCTCCCGGACTGTGCGTTGACGCTGTGTTGCCATCGAGGGCGGTACGGAGGGCGCGCCGACTCCGCCCTTCAGGACCGATTTGGCCGAAAATCGACGGTGGTCGTCGAGGGTGAATACCGCTCCGACCACGTCTGTTGAGGGCGCGTTAGGTGTTTTGGGGGAGCGTACCGGGGGCGCATTCACGTCGTAGACCCGGGGTCCACCTTTGTCGACCGCCCCTCCTCCAGGGCGACTTGAGGGTGTGACGGGGGAGCGCTCATGGCTCCCCAGGGGCGCACTTACCGGTGTGCAAGCCGCGCCGCGCGCCCTCCGACAAGCCTCCTTCGTGGCAGCATGGGGACCGTTCGTACGGTGCACCGGTTGTCCACAGCCTGTGGAGGCGTCGATGCGGTGGTTGGTGGGATGGAGCAGTACCGCCGCTGGCGCGCCCGCCTTCGGCTCCGCCGGCGCCACCGGCTTCGACGGCGAGACCGTGCACCCGGTCGGCTCGCACCTCCTGTGGGGCGACCCCGACCCGCTGTGGGCCGTGGGGGACTGGCGCCCGGACGAGGTGCGGGTCGTACAGGCCGACGCCCAGACGCGCATCGCCGTCCTCGGTATCTGCGGCGCCTCCGACGAGCAGCTGCGCGTGGGCCTGTTCGCCGCCCGCGGCGGCGCCCTGCGCCATCTCACCGCCTGGCCCGGCAGCTACACGGCCGTCGTCCAGGTCGGCCGTCGGCTGACCGTCTGCGGTGACCTCGCGGGCGCCCGCCCGGTCTTCTACACCCCCTGGTCGGGCGGCACGGCGTACGCGACCGCCGCCCTCCCGCTCGCCGACCTCATCGAGGCCAACCTCGACTTCGGGCACCTGGCCGCCCTGCTGGCCGCCCCCGACGTACCGGACGCCCTCCACGACTCCACGCCGTACGACGGCGTGCGCCGCATTCCCCCGGGGCACGCACTGATCCTGCGCGCCGGTGCCCGTGAGATCGCCGGCTACGAGCCGGTCGCGTCCCTCGCCGTCGCCGCGCCCTCCGCCGATCCGGCCAGCGCGGTGGACGCGGTCCGCGACGCCCTGGTGGAGTCCGTACGGGTCCGCCTCTCGGCCCCCCGGCACGTACCCGACGTCGACCCCGGCCCGGTCCCCGGCATGGGCCCGGCCGAGCGCCGCGCCGCCCGGGGCATGCCCGTCCCCGGCATCGGCGCCGACGTCTCCGGCGGCCCCGCCTCCGGCACCCTGGCCCTGCTCGCCGCCGGCCTCCCCGGCGCGCCCGGCACGGTCCTCGGCCACGGCACGGGCGCCGGCGAACGCCTCCTCGCCGTCACCTTCAACGACCTGGTCACCTCCGGCCGCGAGACCGAACTGGAACGCGCGGGCACCCTGGCCGCCAACCCCCGCCTGCACCACGTGGTCGTGACCGGCGGCGAGGAGGTCCTCCCGTACGCCGACCTCGACGTCCCCCTGACCGACGAACCGGGCCCCTCCCTGGTGACGGCCGCCCGGCACCGTGCCCGCCTCGCCTCCGGCAGCGCCGACCACTTCACCGGCTACGGCGCCCGCCAGGTCCTGGACGCCCACCCCGCCCGCCTCGCCGACCTCCTCATGGACCGCAAACGCCGCCACCTGGTCCGCCCGGTCGCCGCCCTGGCCAAGGCCGACGGTTCGGTGATGGTCCCCGCGCGTGTGTACAGCGCCGCACGGAAGCTGTCCCGCACCCCGTACCGCTCCGGCGTCGAAGTCCTCGCCACCCGCCTCATGCAGCGCCGCTTCGAGGAGCCCGGAGGCGCGGTGGGCGCCTCGCTGGCCGCGCTCACCTGGGCCAGACCGGGCCCAGCCGCCCGCTGGCTCACGGGCGAGGCCCTGGCAGAAGTATCGATTCGCCTGGGGGCGACGACGGGCCGCCCCTCCGTCGGCCCCGGCCAGCGCCCCGGCGACTTCCGCGCCCGCGCGGCCCTGGCCCGCTACGCCACGGACATCCGTGTCCTCGAACAGGCCGCGGAGGTCCGCTCCCAACGCCTCCACATCCCCTTCCTCGACAACCAGGTCGTCCGCGCCTGCCGCGCCCTCCCCGAGGCCCTCCGCGTCCGCCCCGGCGCCCGCGCCGCCATCCTCCGTACGGTCCTGGAGGGCGCCGGCGTCACCGACCTCCCGCCCGGCTGGGGCGCCCCCTCCCACGCCACCTCCCACGCCGCCGCCCGCACCGGCCTCCGCGTCGCCGCCGACACCCTGATCACCCTCTTCGACACCCCCCTCCTGGCCCAGGCGGGCCTTGTCGAAGCCCGAGTCGTCCGCAAGGCCCTCCGAGCCGCCGCCGAAGGCGAACCCCTCCCCCTCGACGGCCTCGCCGACCTAGTAGCCCTAGAACTCTGGCTACGCCGCCTCCTCTCCCGCCGAGGCACCTGCTGGACAGGCACCCCAGCAAGACAACGAGCCGTACCAGCAGGCATCACCCCCCAACGAGGCGCCCTGGGCGCGGGAGCGACAGCAAGACGCTCATAGCCCCGCTCGCGCAGGGCCGCAGGGACCCATGCCCAGGCCAAGGCGCGGCCTGCCTTCAGACACTCGACGGCCTACGCCCAAGCCGGTGTGCGGCCCAGGCTTCCCAGGGCTGCGGGCCTCCAGGCCCAAGCCGGTGTGCGGCCCAGGCTTCCCAGGGCTGCGGGGCCTCCAGGTCCAAGCCGGGGCGCAGCCCCAGGCTTTCCAGGGGCGCGGGGAACTGCGCGACAAGCCACGACGCTCCGGCACGTACAAGAACACGCAAGGCCCCCCTCATCCCCTGGCGGGGGCCTGGGGGCGGCAGCCCCCGGAGAAGGGGGGCAGAAGGGGCACAGCCCCTGGTGATGGGACGGGTAGGGGCGGCGGGGGCGAGAAAACGCCTGCCCCCCACACCCACCAGGGCGACAATGACCCGGTGCGGTACGCAATCCTGGGAACAACCCACGCAGAAGACGACCACGGCACCCCCATCCCCCTACCCGGCCCCCGCATCCGCGCCCTCCTCACCGCCCTCGCCCTACGCCCCGACCACCCCGTCCCCACCCCCACCCTCATATCCGAGATCTGGCCGGACACCCCACCCGCGGACGCCCCCGCCGCCCTCCAGGCCCTCATCGCCCGCCTCCGCCGAGCCCTGGGCAGACACACCGTCACCTCGGAACCCGGCGGCTACCGCCTGGCCACCACCCCCACCGCCGTAGACCTCTTCGCCTTCGAACGCCTGGTCGACGACGCCAAGACCGCCCTGTCCGCCCAGGACCCCGCCACCGCCGCCACCACCCTCCGCGAGGCCCTCACCCTCTGGCGCGGCCCCGCCCTCGCCGACCTCCCCGACCGCACCGCCGCCGCCCGCCCGGAGGCCCTGCGCACGGAGGCCCTCCGCACCCGCGTCGAGGCGGACCTCCACCTGGGCCGGGCCCCCGACGTCGTACCGGAACTCCGCGAACTGACCGCGGCCCACCCCCACGACGAACCCCTGCACGCCCTCCTGCTCCGCGCCCTCCACGAAACGGGCCGCACCGCGGAAGCCCTCACGACCTACGAGCACCTGCGCCGAACCCTGCGCGACACCCTCGGCACGGACCCGTCCCCCGAACTCCGCACCCTCCACCACACCCTCCTGACCCCCCGACCGCTCCCACAGCCACCCCTCGAAAGCACCCCCACTCACGCCCCCACCCCCACCCACCTCCGCACCGGAAACATCCGCACCGGAAACATCCGCCCCCGCCTGACCTCCTTCGTGGGCCGGGCCCCAGAACTCGACGCGATCCGTTCCGACCTGAAGACCTCCCGTCTCGTCACCCTCACCGGCCCGGGCGGCTCCGGAAAGACCCGCCTCGCCGAGGAGGCCGCCACCGGCCACCCCCAGGCCTGGCTGGCGGAACTGGCCCCGCTCGACCGCCCCGACGCGGTACCGGGCGCGGTGCTCAGCGCCCTGGGCCTGCGCGAGACCGCGCTGATCACCTACGACCCGCAGCACACCTACGACCTGACGACACCGCAGGCCGACCCGCTCACCCTGCTCGTGGAGCACTGCGCCCGCCGGGAACTGCTCCTGATCCTCGACAACTGCGAACACGTGATCGACGCGGCCGCCGAACTCGCCGAGACCCTCCTCACCCACTGCCCCGGCCTCACGATCCTCGCCACCAGCCGCGAACCCCTGGGCGTGCTCGGCGAGTCCGTACGCCCGGTGGAGCCCCTGCTCCCGGCCCCGGCCCACCGCCTCTTCGCGGAGCGCGCCGCGTCCGTACGCCCCGACGCGGACGCCGTCCTGCGCGCCGACCCCGGGGCCGTGGACGAGATCTGCCACCGCCTCGACGGCCTCCCCCTGGCCATCGAACTGGCCGCCGCCCGGCTGCGCCTGCTCACCCCGCGCCAGATCGCCGACCGCCTCGACGACCGCTTCCGCCTCCTCACCTCGGGAAGCCGTACGGCCCTGCCCCGCCAGCAGACACTGCGGGCCGTGGTCGACTGGTCCTGGGACCTGCTGGACGAGCCCGAGCGCACGGTGCTCCGCGAGGTGTCGGTCTTCGCCGGCGGCTGGGACCTGGAGGCGGCGGAAACGGTCTGCGCGGACGGCCCCGTCCCCACGGCCGACATCCTCGGCGCCCTCGTCGACAAGTCCCTGATCATCGCCACCCCGTACGAGCACGACACCCGCGTCATGCGCTACCGGATGCTGGAGACGATCCACGAGTACGCCACGGAACGCGCCGCCGAGACCCCGGCCCTCCGCACGGCGGCCGAACTCCGCCACCGCACCTGGATCCTGGCCCTCCTCGCCGAGGCCGACCCCCTCCTCCGCTCCGCCGGCCAACTCCCCTGGATCCACCGCCTGGAGACCGACCTCGACAACATCCGGGCCGCCCTCCACCGCGCCCTCACCGCGGCCGACGAACCCGCCGCCACCGCCCTGGCCCTCGCCATGGGCTGGTTCTGGTGGCTCCGCAACTTCCGCCACGAGGGCACCCACTGGGTCGACCGCATCCTGACCCTGACCACGACACCGCACACCGACGACACCACTCAGCCCTCCCGCCCGAGCGCTACGGGAGGTACGGCCGGACGAAACGATCCGAGCGAGACCGGGACCGGGACCGAGAGCGGAACCGGGACCGAGAGCGGGGCTGGGACCGAAACCGGGACCGAGACCGGGACCAAGACCGGGACCAAGACCGGGACCGAGGCAGCGGACCACATCGCCGCCTTCCTCGCGGAGCCCGCCCCGTCCCGCCACCCCCGCCACAGCCACCGCATCGCCCTGCGCCTCCTCCACCTCGCCCTGGCGGCGGAGTCCGGCCCCATCGGCGTACCGGACGACCCGAAGGCCCGTGAGTACGTGGCGCGTCTGAAGCGGGAGTCCGGTCACACCGGCCCGGCCGCCGCCCGCTTCCCCGGCCTGGTCTGGCCCCTGACCGCGTACATCCTGGACGGCGCCGTCTCGGTCGACATCCGCGCGCTGATGGACGACGCGGTCGCCAACTGCCGCGTCCACGGCGGCGACTGGGAACTCGGCTTCACCCTGATGCTCCGCACCCACATGCTCGTCGACTCCTCCGGCAACCTGCGCGGCGTCGAGGACGACCTCGCCGAACTGCGCGCGATCGCCGACCGCGTGGGCGACCGTTGGATGCGCGCCCAGGTCCGCAGCGCGGCCGGCGAGGCGGCGATGGCCCGAGGCCGTTTCACGCGGGCCAAGGAGGAGTACGAGGAGGCCCTGCGCCTCGCGTACGAGGTGGGCGCGAACGCGGAGGCACCGTTCCTGATCGCCCGCCTCGGTGAGATCGCCTACCGCCTGGGCGACCGCGAGACCGCCCTGGCCGCGCTGGACGAGGCCACGGCGGCGGCGGACCGTTTCGGCGCCCCGGACTCCCGCGCGTTCGTCTGCCTCCTGCGCGCCCACATGGCCTTGGTGGACGGCGAGATCTCCCACGCCCGCGAACTGTGGCGACTGGCCGAAGAGGAGACCCTCCGAGGCACACCCCCGCCCCAGCACAAGGCGTTCATGGACCTGGTCGACGGCCTCCTGACGACCGCCGAGTCCGGCCCGGAAGCCGGCCTGCGCCGCCTGACCGAGGCCTTCCGCACGACCGTGGACAACGGCTGCGCCGAGAGCGTGACGGCGGCCATGGCCGACAGCGCCGCGACCGTACTGTCCGGCCTGGGCGACCACCCGTGCGCCGTACGCCTCCTCGCCGCCGGAGCCGGCTGGCGCGGCGACCACCCCCAGCCGCTCCCGCTCCCCGCCCGGCACGACATCGGGAGCGCGGAGAGCGCCGCCCGCACTGCCCTGGGCCCCACCCGCTACCTGGAAGAACACACCACGGGCGCGGCCTACACCCCGACCGACGCCCTTGCCGACCTGTCCAAGGCCCTGAAAGAAATCCAGGGCCGAGGGATCCAGGGCCGAGGGATTCAGGACTGAGGGATTCAGGGCCGAACCCTCAGCAGCTGAACCGCGACTCCGCCCAGTCCGCCAACACCGGCGGGCCGTCGTGACCGTGCGGCTCGACGACCAGCCGTACGGTCTTCCGCCCGCCGAGATTCACATGGACCGGGACCGCCGGGTCCCCGCCCCGCACCAGCCCGGACCTCCACAGCCGGACCCCGTCGCCGTAGACGGAGAAGTAGACCTTGCCGAGGCCGTGCGTCAGGTCGTCGACGCCGACGAGCGCGTCGTACGAGCCGCAGCGGCGGTTGAGGTCGATGGTCACGGAGGAGTGGCTGTGCACGGTCACCCCGTGCGCGTACCGCTTCCCGGCGATCGACACCCCGTACCGCTGCCAGACCCAGCCGCTCTCCCCGAGCCGCATCTCGGGCTCGGTGCCGTCGCCGAGGACGCCGTACCGCAGCTCGCTCCACTGATAGACGGCCGGGGGAGCGGGCGGAGGCGGGGGAGGGGGTGCCGGGGTCGGCGTGGGCGACGGCTTCGGCGGCGCGGGAGCCGGGGGCGGAGTGGGTGTGGGGGTGGGAGTCGGTGTCGGTGTCGGTGTCGGCTTCACGGACGGAGCCGGTGTCGCCGCCCGCGACGGCGAGGGTGAGGGTGTCGGTGCCGACAGCGGCTTGGACACCGGCACCATCACGCCGGGCGCGCCCGGCGCGGGCTCCTCGTCCGGCGGCGTCGGGGGATCCGGCCGCGGCGCGGCCTCGACGGACTGCGAGGCGGACGGCTTGGCCAACGGCTCCTTGGGTTTCACCTCGTCGTTCGCCAGCGCGAGCGCCACCGCCGCGGCGACCATCCCGGCGACACTCACCGCGATCCCGGCCTTCGCCGGCGCACCGAGCCCCTCGGCGGCGACCCCGCCACCCGCACTCGTACCGCCGCCACCCGCACCCGCACTCGTACCGCCGCCACCCGCACCCGCACTCGTACCGCCGCCACCCGCACCCGCACTCGTACCGCCGGCCCCCGCGCCCGTAGCGCCCGCACCGCCGGAACCCCCGCTCGCGGCGGCCGCCGCCCCCGCGGCCCCGGCCGCGCCGGCCCCCGTGCCACCGGCGACGAGCGCGGCCACCTTCGCGTACCCGGCGGCGCCGAACCACCCGATGACCGCGATCGGTACGACGGCCGGGATCCCGCTCGCGACGTCCTTGATCTGCCCCGCGGCCAGCCGGCACGCCGCGCACTCCTCCAGATGCGCGCGCAGCCCCCGCTCGGCCCGCGTCCGCAGACTGCCCCGGGCGTACGCGCCGAGCCGGTCGGCGTACCGCCCGCACTCCGCGGAGTTCCCGGCGAGCGTGGCGCTCACATGGGCCTGCAGATACGCCTGTTTGAGCCCCTCCCGGGCCCGACTGGCGAGCACCCGGGTCCCATTGGCGTCCAGCCCGAACAAGGTCGCGACGTCACTCGGCGACTCGTCCTCGACCTCCGTGTGCCAGAGCACGGCCTGCCACCGCTCCGGCAGCGAACGGAACGCCCGCATCGCCATCGACTGCTCGGCCTCGTGCATCGCCCGCACATCCGCGCCGAGATCGAGCGTGTCGGTGTCCGAGACCTCGGCCCCGCGCGACGCCTGCGCGGCGAACACCGCGAAGTCGTCGACCAGCTGTTCCCGCCGGGCGGAGCTCGTCCAGGTGGCGGCGACCCGGCGCACGGACGTGAGCAGATAGGCCCGTACGGCGTGCTCGGGCCCGGACCCGCCCCGCACGGCCTGCAGCATCCGGGCGAAGACCTCGGCGGTCAGGTCGTCGGCCGTATGCGCGTCCCGGCAACAGGTCCGCGCGTACCGGCGTACGGCCTCCGCGTGCCGTCGGTACAGCTCCTCGTACGCCGAGTCGTCCCCCGACCGCATCCACGCGATCAGATCGGCGTCGGAGGGCGCCCGCGGCGGCAGCACCCCGGAGTCGAACCGGTCCCACTGCGCCGGAACCCCCCGCCCCCCTTGGCTGGGCACCTGAGGCCCCGCCTCCGCCTCGGCCCTCGACTCGTCCCGCCCGTCAAACCCCATCGCGGAAGCCCCCGCCGCCAGCCGACCCAGTCCCGAACACCAGGGCAGAGTGCCATATTGGCTTTTGTTCAGCCCCTAGCACTAAGGGCATACCACCCGTCCGAGCGCATCCCCCAGCCCCCGGTACATGCCTTCACCCATACGAGTAACAAGCCAGCCGTACCACGCCCCTGGAGGACCGCAGCCCCTTCAGCAGCACGGGAAACTGCGCGAGCCCGAGGAGGGCCGCAGGCCCTCTAGGGGCGCGGGGAACTGCGCGAGAACCCCCACGAACCCGCACCCGACAACGCACCCCCCCCACACACACCACCCCCCACCCCCCCACACCACCCCCACCCCCCACGGGGTCGAAGGGGCAGCGCCCCTGGGGATGGGAACGGGTAGGGGCGGCGGGGGCGAAAAACCCACCCCACACCGCCCCGGAGAGACCGACCCTCACCCACCCACCATCAGGCAGGCCGAGACCGCAACCCCTCCAACAGAATGTCCAGCAACCGAGCCGACGCGGCAGCCTGCTGCGCCGCATCCGGCAACGCGGGCGCCCCCGTGGCGATCACCAACAACACATCCGCCACGGTCACATCCTCCCGCAGCTCACCCGCGGCCCGAGCCCGCTCCACCAACTGCCCCACAACCTCGAGCAGCGCCGAAGCCCCGGCATCATCCACCGGCCCACCCAGGCCACCGGCACCGGAAACGGCACCCGCACCCGAACCGGCACCCGAATCCGCCGACACCAACCGAAGCTCGGCCGCCGGCTGAGCCCGCTGCTGCGGAACCCGCGCCTCGTCCACAACGACCGCGCCGATCCCATCGGCCCCGGCCCCGGCCCCGGCCACGTCGTCCGCGACCCCGACCCGCAGCACCTGCGGCGGCAGCAGCCGCCCGGCACCCGAGGCCACCGACGTCCGCAGGAACCGTGACAGCGCCTGCCACGGATCCTCCTCCTGCCCGAGCGCCACCCTGGCCTGTTCGGTGAGCCGAGACGTCTCCTCCTCGGCTATCCGCCGGACCAGGACGTCCTTGCTCGGGAAGCGCCGGTACACCGTGCCGACACCGACCCGCGCGCGGCGGGCCACGTCCTCCATCGGCGCGCCGTATCCCAGCTCGCCGAAGACCTCGCGCGCCGCACGCAGCACGTGTTCGAGGTTGCGCTGTGCGTCCACGCGGAGCGGAGTGGAACGCACTCCGTCACCGCGTCCGTTGCCGCCCGCCGAGCCGATCGCACCGCTGGGTGCGATCGTGGACGCGGACGACCAATGAGACTCCTGAATATGCATACATGTTCCCCCGGTAATGACGTCTCCCCCCGGAGACTCTCCCCGTCATCGGAAGCCGGAGCGGCGGAACGAGCGTCCAAGGTCCTCGGCGGCCGCCGATTCTCCTTTCGCCGGAGATCCGGACCCCGGACCCGACCGAACCTCTTGAACGCATCCCCCTACACCCCGTCGACACACGAACATAGTTGAGAGGGAGTCAATTCAGAAGGGGCACGTTCCGCACGGAGCCCCCCTCGATCGGAGTACGGGCGGTTTACGTCCGGTTTGCGCCCCCTCCTGCCACCCGGCTCACACCATCTGACCTGCGCACCTGCCGCACACGCCGGTAAATCGGCCAACCCCGCGCCCCTGTGGAGACCGGTCACACAAATTGCCGGGCCTGTGGACAAACCAACGAGCAAGGTGCGTCATGGGATGGTGAAGGAACGGATGCGCATCCTCATCGTCGGCGGCGGATACGTCGGGCTGTACACAGCGCTGCGCTTGCAGCGACAGCTGAAACCGGAACTCGGACGCGGTGACGTCGAGATCGTCGTCGTGTCCCCCGACCCCTATATGACGTACCAACCCTTCCTTCCGGAGGCGGCGGCGGGCTCGATCTCGCCCCGCCATGTCGTGGTCCCGCTGCGCCGCGTCCTCGACCAGTGCAAGGTCGTCATCGGCGAGGCCACCGCGATCGACCACGCCAAACGCGTCGCGACCCTCACCACTCTCGCCAACGAGGAGGAGGGCACGGAGTCCGAGCAGCTGGCGTACGACGAACTCGTCCTCGCCCCCGGCTCCGTCTCACGCACCCTGCCGATCCCCGGGCTCGCGGACTACGCCATCGGCTTCAAGACCGTCGAAGAGGCCATCGGCCTGCGCAACCACGTCATCGAGCAGATGGACATCGCCTCCTCCACCCGCGACCCCGCGATCCGCGACGCCGCCCTGACCTTCGTCTTCGTGGGCGGCGGCTACGCCGGCGTGGAGGCGCTCGGCGAGCTGGAGGACATGGCCCGCTACACCGCGCGGTACTACCACAACGTGCAGCCCGAGGACATGAAGTGGATCCTCGTGGAGGCCTCCGACCGGATCCTCCCCGAGGTCGGCGAGGAGATGGGCCGCTACACGGTCACCGAGCTGCGCCGCCGCAACATCGACGTACGGCTCCACACCCGCCTCGAATCGTGTGCGGACCGCGTCGCCGTCCTCAGCGACGGAGCCCGCTTCCCGACCCGTACGGTCGTGTGGACGGCCGGGGTGAAACCGCACCCGGTCCTCGCCGCCACCGATCTGCCGCTCAACGAGCGCGGTCGCCTGAAGTGCACCCCCGAGCTGACCGTGGAGGGCGTCGCGCACGCCTGGGCCGCCGGTGACGCCGCCGCCGTCCCCGACGTCACCGCCGAACCCGGCAGGGAGACCGCCCCCAACGCCCAGCACGCCGTACGCCAGGCCCGCGTCCTCGGCGACAACATCACCCGCTCCCTGCGCGGCGAGCCCCTCCAGACGTACTCGCACAAATACGTCGGCTCGGTCGCCTCCCTGGGACTCCACAAGGGCGTCGCCCATGTGTACGGGCGGAAGCTGAAGGGCTACCCGGCCTGGTTCATGCACCGCGTCTACCACCTGAGCAGGGTGCCGACCTTCAACCGCAAGGCCCGCGTCCTCGCCGAATGGACCCTCTCCGGGCTCTTCAAGCGGGAGATCGTCTCGCTCGGTTCACTCGAACATCCCCGTGCGGAGTTCGAACTCGCGGCCGGTGGAAAGGCTCCTGAGGACCCGAAGGGGTCGTCCTGACCGGATCCAGGAACTCCACCGTTCAGGCCGACGTCTGACGGATGTCGGTCCGGTCGGCCAGACTGGTCCGTGACGTGATCCATCATCCCGGGCGGGGCCACCCCCTCGCCCACACGCACCCACGACCAGGCGTCCCCCACCGCCGTACCCGGGGCAACCCCCCGGGCCACCGGCCGGATCCGGAGCCGGCCACAGACGACCACACGAGGCACGAGGCAAGGATTCGGTGAACTTCACGCGCTGGAGCGCCCGGCTCCCCGGTACGCAGCGCCGCGCCGCAGCGCGGACCGAACACACGGTCACCCCGGACCGGCGGGGGGACGGCTCCGTGCCCGCGGCCCGTGCCGAACGGCAGACCGACGACCCCCCTGACGACACCCCGGCCGTACCCGCCGTCGACGACCTCCCGACCCGCGAGATCCTCGACCGCATCCCGGCCCTCGTCGCCCTCGTCCACGGCCCCGACCACCGCACGGCCTACGTCAACGACGCCTATGTCGCGGCCTTCGGCGTCCGCCCCCTCGGCGAACCGGCCCGCGAGGCCCTGCCCGAGCTGGACGCCCTCGGCCTCCTCCCGCTCCTCGACCAGGTCCTGCGCAGCTCCAGACCCCGCACGGTCAAGTCCCGCAAGGCCGCCGGCGGCCGCAGCTACACGATCACCTGCACCCCCGTCGACGTACCGAGCGGCGCCGGGCAGAGCGACGGCGGTGCCGGTGCCGGTTCCGGTGGTGGTGCCGACGGCGGCGTCCTGATCTTCGCCGCCGACGTCACCGACCACGCCGAGGCCGCCGAGCGCCTGCGCGCCAGCGAGCGCCGCCAGCGCGAGACCGCCGTCACCCTCCAGCGCTCCCTCCTGCCACAGGAGCTGGAACAGCCCGACGACCTGCGCATCGCCGCCGTCTACCACCCCGGCGGCACCGAGACCGCCGTCGGCGGCGACTGGTACGACGTCATCACCCTCGGCGGCGGCCGCACGGCCCTCGTCATCGGCGACGTCATGGGCCGAGGCGTCCGCGCCGCCGCCGTCATGGGCCAGCTGCGTACGGCCGTCCGCGCCTACGCCCGCCTGGACCTCCCGCCGCACGAGGTGCTCCAGCTGCTGGACGGCCTGGCGACGGAGATCGACCCCAACCAGATCGCCACCTGCGCCTACGCCGTCCACGACCCCAACGAGGGCCGCCTGGTCTACGCCTCCGCCGGCCATCTGCCCATCCTCGTCCGCGACGAGAGCGGCACGGTCCTGCGCGCCGACGAACCGACCGGCCCCCCGCTCGGCACCGGCGGCTGGACCCACTCCTCCGGCTCGATCCCCCTCGGCCCCGGCTCCACGGCCGTCTTCTACACGGACGGCCTGGTCGAGCGCCGCAACGAGGACCTGGACGAGGGCATCGCCGCCCTGGAACGCGCCCTGTCCGGAGCCACCGGCACTCCGCAGGTCGTCTGCGACCGCCTGGTCCGCTCGACGGGCGTCACCGCCGACCACGACGACGACGTGGCCGTCCTCGTCCTCCAGCACCCGGCCCGCGTCGGCGCCGACAGCGAGCTGTTCCGCAACGCCGCCCTGGAACTCCTCGGCGGCGTGGAAGCGGCCCCCCGCGCCCGGGCCTTCGCCTCCGGCGTCCTGAGCAGCTGGCGCTTCCCGCCGGAACTGCACGACCTGGGCGTCCTGGCGGCCAGCGAACTCGTCGCCAACTCCCTCCAGCACGGCACCCCGCCCATGCGGCTGCGGCTGCGCCGCACCGACCGCCGCCTGATCGTCGAGGTCACCGACGGCAACGACCACCTCCCTCGCCGCCGCCGGGCCGATCCCGCCGACGAGTCCGGCCGGGGCATCGCCATCATCGCCACCATCGCCTCCAACTGGGGCAGCCGACGGGCCCCGGGCGGCGGCAAGGCGGTCTGGTGCGAGTTCGCCCTGCCGCGGAAGACCTGAGCGACGGGGGCCGCACCCCCGCCGCACCCCCGCCGCGACCCCACCGCGTCCCCGCCGCCCACCGTCACACGGACTCGGGCACCCGGGGGCGGGCGGTGTCGATCCCCGCGTGCCAGGCGACCCGGGCCGCGTGGAGGCGGGTCTCGACGCCGAGCTTGGTGTAGATGCGCCGGAGATGGTCCTTGACCGTGTCCGGGCTCAGGTTGAGGCGGTCGGCGATCTCCCGGTTGGGCAGGCCCTCGCCGACGAGCGCGAGGATCTCCCGTTCGCGCGGGGTGAGCGCCGACATCAGCTCCTCGGCCGACGCGCGTTCCCGGTCCGGGGGAGCGGGTCTGGCGTAGGCGTCCTTCATGGCCTCCGTCAGACAGGGGTCCAGCGCGAGACCGCCCTGCGCGACGGCGGCCACCGCCCAGGACAGATGCGCCGGTGCCGTGGCCCGGAGCAGGATGCCCGTCGCGCCCTGCCGGAGCAGCTGGCGGGTTCCGTGGCCGGTGAGCCGCTCGCAGAGCACGACGCCCGCGGGTCCTTCGAGCCGTAGCAGCGTGTGCAGGGCCTCGCTCTCCGCGGCGTGGCTGATCACCACGACATCGGGCCGCGACCAGCGCACGATGTCGGCCAGAGTGCCGGGAGCTCCCTCGGCGACAAGAGTGAACTGCTGTACTTCCTCCAATACCGTGCGAACCGCGATGCGTGCGGAGAGCATGGGCGCCACCAACGCGACACGAATCATTCTGTTCCCCCGTCAGACAAGGCTGGTTGGACACGAAAGACACGCTGTGGTCAAGAGCGTTCTTTAGGCTTCAACAACCGCGTGCAGCTTCACACTTGGGGGTGGGGCGGTCAAGCGCTCGGTGTCCCTACGAGGACCGCGCACCGGTGTCAACTCCCCTGCCGGGTGCGACGGAATCAGGACTCCCCCGAGCGTGGGATACAGCGGTGACGGATGGTGCTCCAGCGTGGTGTGCGAACAGACCGCACACGATGGGGGAACGAAAAGAATGAGAATCAAGACAGCCATAGCGGCGACGATGTTCGTGGGGGCGAGCCTCTTCACCACCGGGGGCGTGGCCCACGCGTCGCTGAGCGAGTGCAACACCAACAACATGTGCCTGTGGGGCAACAACGACTTCCACTGGCTGATCGGCGAACGCGGCCACGGCTCCACCACGTGGACCAACCTGACCGGCGACCGCAACGACGAGATGGACTCGTGGGCCAACCGCTCGGTCACCCACACCGGTTGTATGGCGGAGCACTCCAACGGCTCCGGCGACAAGCAGGACATGCACAGGAACGACACCGACAACAACGTCGCCCCCTGGAACAGCGACGAGATCACGTCGTGGCGTACGAGGAACGGGTGCTGAGTTGACGACAGCCGCTGGCGCACCGCTCGTCCGGACGAGCGGACTGTGCAAGGCCTATCACTCCGCGGCCGAGACCGTATGGGCCGCGAGGGACGTGGACTTCACCGCCCGGGCGGGGGAGTTCGTGTGCATCTACGGCGCCAGCGGCTCCGGCAAGTCGACCCTGCTGAACCTGCTCGCGGGCCTGGATCTCGCCGACTCCGGCGAGATCCAGGTCGGCGGCGTCGACGTGAGCACGGCCGACGAGGCCCGGCGGGCGGAACTCCGGCTGCGCACCGTCGGCGTGGTGTTCCAGGAGCACAACCTGATCGAGGAGTTCAGCGCGGTGGAGAACGTCGCGCTGCCCTTGGAGGCCTGTGGTCTCCCGGTCGCCGAAGCCCGTGAGCAGGCGCTGGCCGAACTGTCCCGCGTCGGCCTGGCCGGCCTGGAGGACCGCCTGCCGTGGCAGATGTCCGGGGGACAGCGCCAGCGGGTGGGCGTCGCCCGGGCGCTCACCGGGCAGCGTTCGGTCCTGCTCGCGGACGAGCCGACCGGCGCCCTCGACTCGACGACCACAGGCGAACTGTTCGAGCTGTTCCGGAAACTGTGCGACGACGGCGTCCTGGCCGTGATCTGCTCGCACGACCCGCGCTGCCGTGACTTCGCCGACACGGTCTACGAGGTCGTCGACGGCCGCCTGGAATCCCGCCAGTGACCGCCACGGAGACGACACGGGGGCCCGGCGCCGCATGACCGACGACCGCACGACCGAGGACCGCACGACCGAGGACCGCGCAGCCGGGGACGCCTCGTCCGGGGCTCGCCCGTCCGACGGACCCACGCGTCCCGCCCGTACGACCGGCACCCGCGCGACCCACACCCGTACCGCACCCGGCCCCCAGCCGTCCGGCCGCCCCATGACGTTCGCCGGCCGGGCCCGGCTGACCACGCGGCTCGCCCGGCGGCTGGCCCGCTCGCGGGCGCTGGCCCGGTCGGTGGCGATCGTGTTCGTCGCCGGGCTGCTGGTGATGGGCATGTTCGTCACCCTGCGGACGCTGTCGCTGTCCGGCGAACAGGTCGCCGAGAACGAACTGGGGCGCTTCGGCGCCAAGGTCGGCTACGGCAGCGGGGTCTCCCTGCCACCGGGCGACGCCACCTTCCTCACCGACCTCCGCTCCCGGGTCCACGACACCGGAGCCACCGACGCCCGGACCGTGCTCAGCGCGACCGACGTACAGCTGAACACCACACCGGCCCGCAATGTCACCGCGCTGGAGAGCGACTGGGCCTCGCGGCCGTACCCCGAGAGGTACGAGCTGCTGTCGGGCGAGTGGCCGAACCGTCCCGGCGAGGTGGCCGTCACCGAGCCGGACGACGTACGGACCCCGGTGGGCGAGACCCTCACCGTGCTGGGCGACGTCCGGCTCAAGGTCGTCGCCACCGTCGACGACCGGGCCGCCGACACCACCAACCTGCTGCTCGGACCGGGCACCTGGGCCGGACTCGACCCCGCCCTCAGCAAGGGATTCCCCGTACTGACCGCCCAGCTGGACCTGATGTGGGCGGGGGACAGGCAGCAGCAGGTCGTGGACGCCTTCACCGCCGCGGCCCGCACCTGGGCCGAGCGCGGCGGCGACAGCCCCGAAGCCGCCGCGCTCCGCGAGGACGGGCAGAACACCGTGGCCACCACCCTGGTCACCAGGGACCAGCTCGTGGCCCGCCCGCAGAAGACCTGGATCGAGAAGACCCCCGCCGGCTACACCGTCCCGTCGCTCCTGGTGCCCGCGGCGGCCGTCCTGCTCGTCTTCGGACTGAACGGCCGCCGCTTCCGCCGCACCACGGCCTCCCTGACCTCCGTCGGCGTCCCCCGTACGACCGCCGCGCTGGCCCCCGCGCTGGCCGCGCTGGCCTGGTCACTGGCCGCGGCCCTCTGCGGAGCCGTGGCCGGGGTCGCGGTCGGCCTCGGCGCGCGGCTGCTGATCTCCCACCTGCGCGACAGCCCGGCCGGACCCCTCGACGACCTCGTCTCGCCCGCGCTGCGGCTCGTCGCCGTGGTCCTCGTGACCGGCCTGATCGCCGGCGCGGTCCTCGCCCGCACCCGACGCGACGAGCCCGCCCGGCCGCCCGCCGAGAACGACGACGCCCCGGCCACCGCCCGCCCGGCCGCCCGCCGGGCCCGCGACGCCCGGCATCTGCTCGCTGTCGCCGCCTGGTGCGCCACCGTGGTGTACGCCGGCTGGGTCGACTCACCCGCCCACGCCATGATCCTCACCGGCATCCTGATCACCGCCGTCCTCCTGATCATCCCCGAGGTGTTCTCCGGGGTCCTCAAGCTGCTGCCGGAGGGCGGTCCCCGCCGTCGGCTGGTCCGCCGCCAGCTCGCCGGCGACCGCTCCAGGGCCGGCGCCGCCCTGGCCGTGCTCACCGTGCTGTTCGGGGCGTCGCTGGGCTATGTCACCCTCCTGGACACCCTGATCCGTACGGCCGAGAAGCAGTCGTACCCCTCCGTGCTCGCCGGCCAGGTCCTGCTGGCCGGAACCGGAAGCGACACCTTCCCGCCCGGCAAGACCCTGCTCCACACGGTCGACGCCTCCGGCACGCTCGACGGACTGCCCCGCACCGAAACGCGCTATCTGCTGGACGGCGACCCCGACAACCCCCGTATGGCGAGCCGGAAGAGCAGCGACGGCAGCCTGCTCACCGCCGCCGACACCACCGACGTCGAACGGCTGATCGGCCGCCGGCTCGACCCCGCCCAGACCTCCCTGCTGCGCGACGGCGGCCTGCTCGTCTGGGCCCACGCCCCCGACGCCCCCACCGGCGCGAACACCCGCACCGCTCTCGTCGTCCGCCAGGGCGACAAGATCCTCGGCACCACCGCCGAGCTGCCCACCGCCTCCGTCGAGGTCGCTCCCGCCGAGTGGCGCACCGGCTCCGACGGCATCATGCTCCGCGCCACCGCGGACGCACTCGAACTACCGATCCAGACCCATGGACCGATCATGGTCACCGGCGTCCCCGACACCGACGCCCGAGCCCTGCAACAGGCCGTCGTCAACGCCGGTATGGACGCCGGAGCCGTCCTGATCCATGTGGAACCCGACGATCCGGTGCCCCCGGCGGCGCTCCTGGCCACCGCCGTGGGCCTGGTGGTTCTGGCCCTGGCCGCCGTACTGGCCGCCACCCGCAGCCAGACCCGCATCCTCCGCCGCTATCTCGCCCGGCTGATCGCCGTGGGCATCCCCCCGCGCTGGGCCCGCCAGGTGCTGCTCTGCCAGCACGCCGTCCTCATCGCGGTGAGCACCCTCCTCGGTCTGCTGATCGCGGTGGTCCCCACGGTGGTCCTCGCCTTCCAGATCTCCGGATTCGTCCTGAGCGTTCCGTGGTGGCAACTGGCGGTGCTCGCCGCGGCGACCTACGCGGCGGCACTCCTCGCCGCCGTCCTTTCCGCCCACAAGCTCCGTGTGACCGAAGCCCGAGCCACCTGAGGCCTGAGGGGAGGAGTCCCAGCGACTCCCCTCCTCAGGACCGGCACATCAGGCCCGCGCCGCCACCGGATCCGCGGCGGCCCCGCTCCTGGCGACCACCCGGCTGCCCACCAGCGCGGGCCGATCCTGCACCCCCGTGAGCTGCCGCCCGAGCCGCACCGCCAGCACCGCGATGCCCAGCGACAGAACCAGGAACGTCACGATGTACGGCGCGTGCAGCGACGCCCCCATCGGACCGCCCACCGCCGGACCGACCGCCAACGCGAGCTGTTTCACGAGGGCGAACGCGGAGTTGTACTGCCCGGCCATCCCCACCGGCGCCAGATCGGCCACCAAGGGCGCGACGGTCGGCGACAGCATGGCCTCCCCGAGCCCGAACAGCGCGTACGTCGACACGAACGCGGCGGTCGCCATGGTCTCGCTCGTCTGCCCCAGCCCGGCGAACCCGGCCACGCCCCACGCGACGGCCCAGATCAGCCCCACGGCGGCGATCACCCGCGACCGCCGACGCCGCTCCACGAACCGCAGCACGGCGAACTGCGCGACCACGATCACCGCGGTGTTGGCGGCCAGCGCCGTACCGAGCGCGGACGTCGATATCCCGGCGGCCTCCACCCCGTACGCGCTGAGCCCCGACTCGAACTGCCCGTAGCAGGCGAAGAACAGCACGAACCCCAGCACACACAGCTGCACCATGGCCCGATTGCCGAGCAGCTGCTTCCAGCTCCCCTTGGCCGCCGCCCCGCCCGGCATCCCCTCGACCTTCGGCGCCCGCGGCATCCGCACGGTCGCCATCACACCCACGAGCAGCAGGAACATCGCCGCCTGTATGGAGAACAGCAGGGTGAAGGAGCCCGCGCGCGTGGCATCGACGAGATGCCCGCCTATGAGCCCGCCGACCCCGAGCCCGAGGTTCTGCAGAAAGAACTGGGTGGCGAAGGCCCGGGACCGGTTCTCGGCACTCGAACAGTCGACGATCATCGTCGCGAGCGCCGGCTGCGTCACGGCCTGCCCCGCCCCGAGCGCCGCCGCCGACAACAGCACGGTCGTCGCGGTGGAGGCCAGCCCCAGGCTCAGCGACCCGACGGAGGCGGTGACCAGGGCGGTGAGCAGCACCGGAAGCGGTCCGCGCCGGACTATGGCCCGCCCGGCGAAGGGCAGCACCACCAACGCGGCCACGGCGAAGACCGCCAGCACGAGCCCCGCCGTCGTCGCACCGAGATCCCGCACCTGCGCCACATAGACGTACAGATACGGGACGGTGAAGCCGAGTCCGAACGCGCCGAGCGCGTTACCCACATGAATCCGGCGCATCGCTGCGCCCAACCCCCTGGTCACGTTCACCTGCCTAGGTAAGGGAAGCCCACCGGCCCGCTGACTGGAGCACTCAAGCGTTAGCAGTGAAGACTTCGAAGCTAAAACTTAGAACCTAAACAGTACATGCCGAAGGACTTCGATGCCAAGCGCCGTCGTGCCATACTTCGCCCCATGGGCGACACCCCAGGCACCTCCGGCAGCGCCGAGCCGACCCTCGAAGAGCAGATCGCCGCCTACCAGCGCGAGTTCCAGGGCCTCGACCCCCAGGTAGAGAAGATCGTCTCGGCGCTCTCCCGCCTCAACCGCCGTATGAACGTCGCCTACGGCCGCCAGACCTCGGCGCTCGGCATCAGCAACGCCGAGTGGGAGGTCCTCAAGGCCCTCGTTCTCTCCGGCGCCCCGTACCGCATGGGCCCGAGCGAGCTGGCGAAGCGGCTCGGCCTCACTCCGGCCGCCATGACCCACCGCATCGACCGCATGGTCGCGGAGGGTCTGGTGACGAGGGAGCGCGACGAGACCAACCGCGTACGCGTCATCGTCGAGCTGAACCCCGAGGGGCGCGAGAAGTGGCTGGAGGCCATGCGCCTCGCCTCGGTCTTCGAGGAGGACCTCCTCCAGGACCTCTCCCCTCTGGAGCGCACCGTCCTGGGCGAGGTCCTGACCCGGCTCCTGCGCCGAGTCGAGGACGCCCAGCCGGACGCCGGCGGCCGCCTCACCGACCTCGACTGAGGCCGTACGCCGGGGAGTTGGAGGTTTGAGCGCGGGGGACTCTGGGGAGGCTTGACAGTCCACCCCGCGATCCGTAAAGTTCTTCGGGTTGCCACGGAGCCTTAACGGTTCTGCGACAGCACCTCCGCCGCTCTGAGCGGCAACCAAACCAACCAGCACGATCACCCAGTCGGGATGAATTCGGCGTGCCCGAATGCAATTCGATTTGGGTTCGACAGACCCGATTGGGAACTGCCGAGCAGATCCGCTAAGGTTTGGAACGTCGGAACGGCCCAACAGCCGCAAAGACAAGCCCCGCTGACTGGGAATCAGGCCCGAAAGGATCTGATAGAGTCGGAACCGCCGGAAAGGGAAACGCGGAAGCGGAAACCTGGAAAGCACCGAGGAAATCGGATCGGAAAACGTTCTGATAGAGTCGGAAACGCAAGACAGCAAGACCGAAGGGAAACTGCCCGGAGGAAAGCCCGAGACTAGCTTGGGTGAGTACAAAGGAAGCGTCC
>NZ_JBEOYO010000042.1:0-81327 GCF_040297125.1 Streptomyces sp. NPDC001868
GGCCACGGCCCCTAGAGGGCCGCAGGCCCCTCTCAGGGGCGCGGGGAACGGCGCGACCAGCCCCCACCGGACCCGCGGACGGGGGTCGAAGGGGCGCAGCCCCTTGAGGATGGGACGGGTAGGGGCGGCGGGGGCGGAAGACGCCTCAGAGACGCGACACGTTCCGCTCGTACACCAGCCGCAACCCGATCAACGTCAGCCAAGGCTCGTGCTCGTCGATCACGGACGACTCACCCAGCACCATCGGCGCCAGCCCACCCGTCGCGATCACCGTCACATCCTCGGGATCATCGGCCAGCTCCCGGACCATGCGGCCCACCACACCGTCCACCTGCCCGGCGAACCCGTAGACGATCCCGGACTGCATGGCCTCGACCGTGTTCTTGCCGATCACACTGCGCGGCCGGGCCACCTCGATCTTCCGGAGCTGGGCCCCCTTGACGCCCAGCGCCTCGACGGAGATCTCGATGCCGGGGGCGATGACACCGCCGACGTACTCACCGCGCGCGCTGACCGCGTCGAACGTCGTCGCCGTACCGAAGTCCACGACGACGGCCGGCCCGCCGTACAGCTCGACGGCGGCGACGGCGTTGATGATGCGGTCGGCGCCGACCTCCTTGGGGTTGTCGGTGAGGATCGGCACCCCCGTCTTGACGCCGGGTTCGACGAGGACGGCCGGGACGTCGCCGTAGTAGCGGCGGGTCACCTCGCGCAGCTCGTGCAGGACGGACGGGACGGTCGCGCAGATCGCGATGCCGTCGATGCCGTCGCCCAGCTCCTCGCCCAGGAGCGGGTGCATGCCCATGAGGCCCTGGAGGAGGACCGCCAGTTCGTCGGCGGTACGGCGCGCGTCCGTGGAGATGCGCCAGTGTTCGACGATGTCCTCGCCGTCGAACAGACCGAGGACGGTGTGGGTGTTGCCCACGTCGATGGTCAGCAGCATGGCCCGTCCCCGCCCTACTCGGCCGCGCGCAGGTCGAGGCCGATGTCCAGGATCGGGGCGGAGTGGGTCAGGGCCCCGACGGCCAGGTAGTCGACGCCGGTGTCCGCGTACGCCTTCGCGTTCGTCAGCGTCAGACGGCCCGACGCCTCAAGGGCGGCCCGGCCGGCGACGATGCCCACGGCCTCCTCGCACTCGACCGGCGTGAAGTTGTCCAGGAGGATCAGATCGGCGCCCGCGTCGACGACCTCGCGGAGCTGGTGGAGGGTGTCGACCTCGACCTCGATGGGCACCTCGGGGAACATCTCGCGCACGGCCTTGAAGGCCTGGGCGACACCGCCCGCGGCGACCACGTGGTTGTCCTTGACGAGGGCCGCGTCCGAGAGGGACATCCGGTGGTTGACCCCGCCGCCGCAGCGGACCGCGAACTTCTCCAGGGAGCGCAGCCCCGGCGTCGTCTTCCTGGTGTCGCGCACCTTCGCCTTCGTGCCCTCCAGGGCCTCCGCCCACGCGCGCGTGGCGGTGGCGATGCCGGAGAGGCGGCACAGCAGGTTCAGGGCGCTGCGCTCGGCGGTGAGGAGGTCGCGGGTGGCGCCGGTGACGCTCAGGAGCTTCTGGCCGGCCTCGACACGGTCGCCGTCGACGACGTGCCGCTCGACCTCGAACTCGTCGGAACAGGCCACCGACAGGACCGCCTCGGCGATTCTGAGGCCCGCCACGACGCCGCCCTCGCGGGCGGTGAAGTCGGCGGTGGCGCGGGCGTCCTCGGGGATGGTCGCGACCGTGGTCACGTCCACGCCGTGGTCCAGGTCCTCCTGGATGGCGACGTTGGCGATGTCCTCGACCTCCACGGGGTCGAGTCCGGCGTCGGCCAGGAGCTGGGCGAGCGCGGGATCGAGCCCGCACTCCATGTACTCGTCGTCGGGGAGGCCTTCGTCGGCGCCGCAGGCGCAGCCGTCGCCGCAGCCGCCGCTCTGGGCGAGGGGAAGGTCGGGAGTGCTCACGTCTGTCACTGCTCCTGCTGGTGCTGCCGGGTCGGGGGGAAGTCTGCGGTATCCGTGGTGTGTACGGCGAGCGTCCGGTCCGGATTCAGCCGTACGACGATATGGCGGCGCCAGGCGGCGTCGTCGCGGTCGGGTTCGTCCTCGCGCCAGTGGCAGCCGCGGGTCTCCTCGCGCAGCCGGGCGGCGGCGACCAGGACGCGGGCCACGCACAGGAGGTTGGTGGCCTCCCAGGTGTCGACGCCGGGCTCGGCCGTCTTGCCGTTCTCGGCGAGGGCGTCGCGGGCCGCCGCGTGCAGCCGGTCCAGGGACTCGGCGGCGGTCGCGAGGGAGGCCTCGGAGCGCAGCACGCCGGCGCCCTCGGTCATGGTCCGCTGGATCGCGAACCGTATCTCCGGGGCGAGCAGCGGGTGCGCGGGCTGCTCGGCGTACGGGACAGGCTCGGGCACGCGCGCGTGGAGGCCGTTCCCGTCGTGGACGGCGGCGATGTCGGCGGCGATGCGCTCGGCGTAGACCAGGCCCTCCAGGAGGGAGTTGGAGGCGAGCCGGTTGGCGCCGTGGACGCCGGTGCAGGCGACCTCGCCGCAGGCGTAGAGGCCGGGGACGGTGGTGCGGCCGTGGGAGTCGGTGCGGACGCCGCCGGAGGCGTAGTGGGCGGCCGGGGCGACCGGGATGGGCTCGGTGACCGGGTCGAGGCCGTGGGCGCGGCAGGCGGCGAGGATCGTCGGGAAGCGGTGCTCCCACATGTGCGCGCCGAAGTGCCGGGCGTCCAGGTACATGTGCTCGGCGCCCTGCTCCTGCATCCGGCGCATGATGCCCTTGGCGACGATGTCCCGGGGCGCCAGCTCGGCCAGTTCGTGCTGGCCGACCATGAAGCGGGTGCCGTCGGCGTCCACCAGGTGCGCGCCCTCGCCACGGACGGCCTCGGAGACCAGGGGCTGCTGGCCCTCCGCGTCGGCGCCCAGGAACAGCACCGTCGGGTGGAACTGGACGAATTCGAGGTCGGAGACCTCCGCGCCGGCGCGGAGCGCGAGGGCCACGCCGTCGCCCGTGGACACCGACGGGTTGGTGGTCGCCGAGAAGACCTGGCCCATGCCGCCCGTCGCGAGGACGACCGCGGGCGCGTGCACGGCTCCCACGCCGTCGTGCTGGCCCTCCCCCATGACGTGCAGGGTGACACCGGCGGTACGGCCGTCGGCGTCGGTCAGAAGGTCCAGGACGAGCGCGTTCTCGACCGTGCGCAGTCCACGCGCGCGTACGGCCTCGACGAGGGCCCGGGAGATCTCGGCGCCGGTCGCGTCGCCGCCCGCGTGGGCGATGCGGCGGCGGTGGTGGCCGCCCTCGCGGGTCAGCTCAAGGCCGCCCTCCTCCGACTCGTCGAAGTGGGCGCCGGTCTCGATCAGGCGGCGTACGGCGTCGGGGCCCTCGGTGACCAGGAGCCGTACGGCGTCCTCGTCGCACAGGCCCGCGCCGGCCACCAGGGTGTCGTCCTGGTGCTGTTCGGGGGTGTCGCCCTCGCCGAGGGCGGCGGCGATGCCGCCCTGGGCCCAGCGGGTGGAGCCGTCGTCGAGGCGGGCCTTGGTGACGACGACCGTGCGCAGGCCGGCGGCCTCGCAGCGCAGCGCGGCGGTGAGACCGGCGACGCCCGAGCCGACGACCACGACGTCGGCGGAGACGGACCAGCCCGGGGCGGGCGCGTGCAGTCGTATGCCTGTGGTGGTCACGAGGCGGCTCCGAAGGTCAGGGGGATGTTGTCGATCAGCCGGGTCGTCCCCACCCGGGCCGCGACGGCGAGGACGGCCTCACCGGTGAAGTCCGCCGGGATGTCGGTGAAGTCGGACGGGTCGACCAGGGCCAGATAGTCCAGGGCGAGCGGCGGCTTCATGCGCAGGGCGTCGTCGAGGACGAGGCGGGCGGCGGCGCGGACGGCGGCCGGGCCGCCGGGCGCGGACTTCGCCATGGCGTGCGCGTCGGCCGCCGCGCGGGACTCGCCGATCGCGCTCAGGGCCTCGGCACGCGCGCGTGTGGCGGGCACCTCGCGGGCACGCGCGCGCAGCGCCTCCTGCGCGGCGTGCCGGTCGCGGCCCGCGAACAGCGCCTGGGAGAGCGCCAGGGCCGTACGGCGCTCCTCGGTGGACAGATACCGGTTGCGGCTGGACAGTGCCAGGCCGTCCTCCTCGCGGACGGTCGGTACGCCGACGATGTCCATGCCGAAGTTCAGGTCGCGGACCATGCGGCGGATCAGGGCGAGCTGCTGGGCGTCCTTCTGGCCGTAGAGCGCCACGTCGGGGCGGGTGAGGTGGAGCAGCTTGGCGACGACGGTGAGCATGCCGTCGAAGTGCCCGGGGCGGGCGGCCCCCTCCAGGCGCTCCCCCATGGGCCCCGCGGTGACGCGGACCTGGGGCTCGCCGCCCGGGTAGACCTCGTCGACGGACGGGGCGAACACGACGTCCGCGCCCGCCGCTTCGGCGAGTTCGACGTCGGCGTCCAGGGTGCGCGGATAGCGGTCGAGGTCCTCGCCGGCGCCGAACTGCAGGGGGTTCACGAAGACGGTCACGACGACCTCGCCGGCGCCGCCCGCGATGCGGCGCGCCTCGCGGATCAGGGTGGCGTGGCCCTCGTGCAGGGCGCCCATGGTCATCACGACGGCCCGGCGTCCCGCACGCGCGCGTGCGTGGAGGGCGTCGGCGGTGGCCAGCACGGTGGTGGTCATCGGGCGTTCCCTTCGGTGCCGTCGGTGCCGCCCGCTCCGGTGGTGCCGTCCGTCCCGCCCGCGAGCACCCCGAGGAGGTCCTCGGCCAGTTCCGGCTTGAGCAGACCGTGGGCGAGGGCCCGGTCGGCGGTCGCGCGGGCCATCGCCAGATACCCGGCCACGGTCGCGGGGGCGTGCGCGCGCAACTCGGCGACGTGCGCGGCGACCGTGCCCGCGTCCCCGCGCGCGACGGGGCCGGTGAGAGCCGCGTCGCCCGACCTGAGGGCGTTGTCCAGGGCGGCGCCGAGCAGCGGGCCGAGCATGCGGTCGGGGGCGGAGACACCGGCCGTGCGCAGCAGCTCCATGGACTGGGCGACCAGGGTGACCAGGTGGTTGGCGCCCAGGGCGAGGGCCGCGTGGTAGAGCGGGCGGTTCTCCTCGGCGATCCACTCGGGCTCGCCGCCCATCTCGATCACCAGCGCCTCGGCGGCCAGCCGCAGCTCGTCGGGTGCCGTGACCCCGAAGGAGCACCCGGCGAGCCGCTGCACGTCCACCGGGCTCCCCGTGAACGTCATCGCGGGGTGCAGCGCCAGCGGCAGCGCCCCGGCCCGCAGCGCGGGGTCCAGCACCTTCGCGCCGTACCGCCCGGAGGTGTGCACGAGGAGCTGCCCGGGCCGGACGGAACCGGTCTCCGCGAGGCCCTCGACCAGGCCCGGCAGGGCGTCGTCCGGGACGGTCAGCAGGACCAGGTCCGCCTGTCGCAGCACATCGGCCGGGGACATCAGCGGCACGTCGGGCAGCAGTTCGGCGGCGCGTCGCCGGGAGGCGTCGGAGACTCCCGAGACGGCCACCGGCCGGTGCCCGGCCAGTCGCAGTGACGCCGCCAGCGCGGGACCGACGCGGCCGGCGCCGACCACGCCGACGGTGAGCCGCGCGGGGCGGTCCTTCGGCTCCGGTTGCTGGAATGTACTCACTCGGTGGTGGCCTTCCCGTTCCAGTCCGCTCTGGGTACCGGACGATTTCTCGTCATGTTAACGCGATTGGTTCGAGAGGCGTTCGGTTGTCCACAGGCTGTGGGTGATCGCGGCCGTTTCCGCAGGTCGCGTCCGAGCGTCCGGGTACGGCCCGTATCCGGTGTGAAATCCGGGTGCCGGGCGGGAGGGGCCGGGGGATGATCCCGGGATGAGTGAAACGGCGGAGACGACCGCGGAAGAGAAGATGTCCGAGGAGGCGAAGGCGGCCGAGGAGTCCCCGGTGGCTCTGCGGTACAGGCGGCGGCAGGCCGCCCACCGGGCCGCCGCGCGGGTGCTGGCGCGGCCGAGCGCCCTGGCGACGGTCCGGGAGCGGCTGGCGCTGCTGGACGCGGCCGGGGACGTGTACGACCTGGACGAGACGGCGGACATGTACGGCAACGGGGTCGTGGAGGCCCTGGAGGAGCGGACCGCCGCACTGCTCGGCATGGAGGCCGCCGCGTTCTTCCCGACCGGCACGATGGCCCAGCAGGTCGCCCTGCGCTGCTGGGCGGCCCGTACCGGGAACCCGGCCGTCGCCCTGCACGCGCTCGCCCATCCCGAGATGTACGAGCGGCACGCGTTCAGCCGGCTCAGCGGGTTGCGGCCCGTCCATCTGACGCGCGAGCCGCGGCAGCCGACCGCCGACGAGGTACGCGGTTTCGACGAGCCCTTCGGGACGCTGATGCTCGAACTGCCCCTCAGGGAGGCCGGTTTCGTGCTCCCCTCCTGGGAGGAGCTGACGGAGATCGCCGACGCGGCACGCGCGCGGGACGCGGTCGTCCACTTCGACGGGGCCCGCCTGTGGGAGTCCACCACCCACTTCGGCCGCCCCGTGGACGAGATCGCGGGTCTCGCCGACAGCGTCTACGTGTCGTACTACAAGTCCCTCGGTGCCTACGGCGGTGCCGCGATCGCCGGCCCCAGGACCCTGATCGACGAGGCGAAGGCCTGGCGACACCGGTACGGCGGCCAGCTCTTCCAGCAGTTCCCCACCGCGCTGTCGGCCCTCGTCGGCCTGGAGCGCGAGCTGCCCCGGCTGCCGGAGTACGTCGGCCACGCGCGCGTGGTCGCCGCCGCGCTGCGCGAGGGGTTCGCGGCGGCGGGGGTGCCGTGGGCCCGCGTGCATCCCGAGGAGCCCCACACCAACGAGTTCCAGGTGTGGCTGCCGTACGAGGTCGACGTGGTCGCGGAGGCCGCGGTCCGGCAGGGCGAGCAGACGGACGCGCTGCTCTTCGCCCGCCCCTGGGACCGGGGCGGGCCCGGGCTGGCCGTCACGGAGATCGAGATACGGGCCGCCGCGCTGGAGTGGACGGCGGCGGACGTACGCGGGGCCGTGGCGGACTTCGTGGCGCTGGCGGAGAAGGTGGCCGAGGAGGGGACGAGCGGGTGAGCGGTCGCCGGGCGGGACACCGGAGTCCTGCCGTCCGGGCGAGTGGCCCGGATCGCGGCGTCCGGGATCTCGGCGCAGGGGATCTCGCCGTGGGGGATGTCGCCGTGGGGGATCTCGGCGTCCGGGCGGGGGCGTTGTCAGTGGTCCGGTGCACCATGTGGTCATGAGCGTGCGTATCGATGTCACCGGACTGCGGCGGGAGCGGGTGGCCTTCGTGCCCTCGCCGCTGGCCGAGCTGGGCATGGCGCTGCACGTGCTGTCCGAGCCGGGGCACCATCCGGGGCTGCAGGGCTGGGTGACGGGGGTGACCGCCCGGCTCGACACACGGCTCGCCGACCGTATGTGCGAGGCCGACTTCCTGTGGCGTTCGACGTTCTCGGACCTGTTCATGCCGTTCGCCGGCATCCCGGGCCGGGACACCCTCCCGGGTGCGACGCTCGCCGACGACCTGGATCTGCTGGACAAATTGACGGACGACCAGTTCGTCGACGCCGGGCTGGAGTTCGTCTGCACTCCGGGGTACGACGCGCGTCGGCGCGACGCGCTGTCCGATCCGGAGGCCCGCCGGCTCGCCCTGGAGCTGGCCGCCGCGCGCGGGCCCCAGCAGGTGCGGTTCGCCCGGCGGCTGCTGGCGGACCCGCCCGCCGTGCGGGCCTGGCTGCGGCGGTTCCTGGAGGACTGCGGCGAGGCCTTCTTCGCCGAGACCTGGTCCCGGCTCAGCCACCCGCTCGCGGCGGACGCCCGCCACAAGACCGAGCTGCTGCGGCACAAGGGGCTCGCCGAGGCGCTGGCCGCCGTGTCCCCCTCGGTGGCCCTCGACGAGCACGCGGGGCGGATCACCGTGGACAAGCTGATCGAGAGCCGCACGCACACCGGCGACGGCGGCCTGCTGCTCGTACCGACCAGCCTCGGCCGGCCCCATCTCACCGTCCTGCACCGCTTCGGCTGGCAGCCGGTGATCCAGTACCCCGTGAGCGCCGCCGAGCCCGCCGCCCCGCCCTCCGTCGAGCAGCTCGCCCTGCGGATGACCGCCCTGTCCCACCCCGTCCGTATGCGCCTGTGCCGGTACCTCGCCCGCAGCGCGTACACCACGGGTGAGCTGGCCCAGATGCACGGAGTGACCCCGCCGGAGATATCCCGGCACCTGGCCGTCCTCAAGAAGGCGGGCCTCCTGACCACACGCCGCCGGGGCCGGTACGTACTGCACCAGCTGGACGTGACGGTGGTGGCCCGCCTGGGGAGCGACTTCCTGGAGGGGCTGCTCAGATAGGGCGGACGGCGATCACCGCCGTGCCCCTCGGTGGGCGGGCGCTCAGCCGTGCCCTCCCGCCCGCACCAGCCCCGTCTCGTACGCCAGGACGACCACCTGGACGCGGTCGCGGAGGCCCAGCTTGGTGAGGATGCGGCCGACGTGGGTCTTGACGGTGGCTTCGGACAGGACGAGGCGGGCGGCGATCTCGCCGTTGGAGAGGCCCTGCGCGACGAGGATCATGACCTCGCGTTCGCGTTCCGTGAGGCGCTCCAGCTCCTTGTGCTTGGGTTCCGTGCCCGTGCTCGGGAGCATCGGGGCGAACCGGTCGAGCAGGCGCCGCGTGGTGGAGGGCGCGACGACGGCGTCGCCGCTGTGCACGGCACGGATCGCGGCGAGCAGCTCACCGGGCGGTACGTCCTTGAGCATGAATCCGGAGGCACCGGCCTTCAGCCCGGAGAAGGCGTACTCGTCGAGGTCGAAGGTGGTCAGGATGAGCACCTTCGGCGGGTTGGGGTCCGCGCAGATACGGCGGGTGGCCTCGACGCCGTCCAGCTTCGGCATCCGGACGTCCATGAGGACCACGTCCACCTCGGTCGTCCGGACGACCTGCAGGGCCTCGACACCGTCGCCCGCCTCCGCCACGACCTCCATGTCCGGCTGGGCCGCCAGCACCATCCGGAACCCGGTGCGCAGCAGCACCTGGTCGTCGACGAGCATTACGCGGATCGCCATCGGGTCCTCTTCCGTGTCCACAGATGTCAGCGTCTTCAGCTTCAGATCTCAGTGCCTACAGCTGCCAGTGTCTACAGGTGCCGGCGCCCACAGGTGCCGGCATCCACAGGTTCCGCCGTCTACAGGTGTCAGCGAGTGGCATGACCGTGTCAGTGTGCGGGCTTCAGGGGCAGCAGGGCGCTGATCCGGAAGCCGCCGCCGGGGCGGGGACCCGCGTCCAGCGTGCCGCCGACCATACCGACGCGCTCACGCATCCCGATGAGCCCGTGCCCCTGGCCGTCGACGCCGCCCTCCTCGTACAGCTCGTGGGGCGCGCCCTTGCCGTCGTCCTCGACGAGCAGACCGAGGCCGTCGTCGAAGTAGACCAGCCGGACGCTCGCACCGGTGTTGGGGCCGCCGTGCTTGCGGGTGTTGGTGAGGGCCTCCTGCACGATGCGGTACGCCGTCAGCTCCACCCCGCTGGGCAGCGGGCGCGGGGTGCCCTCGATCTTGAAGTCGACCGGCAGACCGGCCACCCGGCACTGCTCGACGAGGTCGTCGATCTGCTCGACATCCGGCTGCGGGACGTACTCGCCGACCTCCTTGTGCTCACCGGTGCGCAGCACACCGAGCAGCCGGCGCATCTCGGCGAGGGCCTGGCGGCCTGTGGAGGAGATGGTCTCCAGGGCCTTCTTCGCCTGGTCGGGGGCGGCGTCGAGGACGTACGCGGCACCGTCGGCCTGGACGACCATCACGGAGACGTTGTGCGCCACGACGTCGTGCAGCTCACGGGCGATCCGGGCGCGCTCGGCGGCGACCGCGACCTTGGCCTGCGCCTCGCGCTCCTTCTCCAGCCGGGCGGCGCGCTCCTCCAGCTGCGCGAAGTACGCGCGGCGCGTGCGCAGGGAGTCGCCGAGCACCCAGGCCAGGGCGAACGGCACGGTCAGGAACAACGCGAGCACCGCGTTGCCCATCGTGCTCGTGTCGTCCTCGGTCCAGCGCAGCTGTCCCAGCGACGCCGCGCAGAGGCCGCCGCCGAGGGCGAACCAGGAGGCCCAGCGGGCGCCGTTCGCCGCGACCGTGTAGATGACCACGAGCATCGCGAAGTCGGCCGGGATTCTCGGTACGTCGAGGATCAGCTGCGCGATGCCCGCCGCGGCGGCCAGCATCAGCATCTTCTCGGGCATGCGGCGCCGAAGGGCGATCGACAGGCACAGGGCGAGCGTGATCACCACGAACGCGGTCTCGTTCATGTCGTTCGCGTAGTCGGGGTCGATCGCTCCGCCCGCCAGGGTCACCACGAGCAGGGCGACGGCCCAGAAGCTGTCGACCCATGTCGGATGCCGGCGGAGGAAGTCATAGAGGCGCTGCACGTAACCCAGCGTAGGGAAGGGGGCGGTGTGCCGGGGTCAACCGGAGGACCGATCCGTGACCGGGCCACGTACTCCCCAAGGTGGAGGCGTTGTTGTCCGTTCCGCTTAGCCTGGCGCGGGGACGGATCGCCTACGAGCTCGGGAGGGTGCGTTGTCTTGCGGCCGCGGGTCGTGTGGGGCTGATCGCGCCCACGCGGCGGAGACGCCTATGTCAGGGCCCCGCGCCCCCGAGGGGGCGCGGCCTTGGCGGGTGGCGGCCGAGGAGGCGCTGTACGGGCCTGCGGGCTTCTACCTGCGGCCGGACGGGCCCTCCGCGCACTTCCGGACCTCCGTGCACGCCTCCCCGCTCTTCGCCGCCGCCGTGGCCCGGTTGCTGTGCCGGGTGGACGAGGCGGTGGGGGGGCCTGGTGAGCTGGCCTTCGTGGACCTGGGAGCCGGGCACGGGGAGCTGGTGCTCGGGGTGCTGGACGCGCTCCCCGCCGAGGTGTCGTCCCGCACGCGCGCGTACGCCGTCGAACTGGCCGCCCGGCCCTCCGGTCTCGATCACCGCATCGAGTGGCTCGCGGAACCGCCGAAGGGGATCACCGGGCTGCTGTTCGCCAACGAGTGGCTGGACAACGTGCCCGTGGAGGTCGTCGAGGTGGACGCGGCGGGCGTACCCCGGCTGGTTCTCGTACGGGAGGACGGCAGCGAGGTGCTCGGGGAGGCCGTCGGCGGGGAGGAGGCGCGGTGGCTGGACCGGTGGTGGCCGCTGGAGCCGGAGGAGGGGCTGCGGGCCGAGGTCGGGCTGCCGCGGGACCGGGCGTGGGCCGCGGCCGTGGCAGGCGTGGAGCGGGGGCTCGCCGTCGCCGTGGACTACGCGCACCTGGCCGGCGCCCGGCCGCCCTTCGGGACGCTCACGGGGTTCCGGGAGGGGCGGGAGACCTCGCCGGTCCCGGACGGGTCGTGCGACATCACCGCGCATGTGGCGCTGGACGCGTGCGCGCTGCCGGGGGCCCGGCTGCTCACCCAGCGGGAGGCCCTGCGCGCCCTGGGGGTCACCGCGGGCCGCCCGCCGCTCTCCCTGGCGACCACCGACCCCGCCGCCTACGTACGGGCCCTCGCGGGCGCGGGCGAGGCCGCCGAGCTGACCGCGCCGGGCGGGCTGGGCGACTTCGGCTGGCTGACCCAGTCGGTTGGAATTCCGGACCCACTCGCCGACCAGGCCGACACATAGGGCGCAGAGGGCGCACGGGACGTATAGGGCACACGGGACGTATAAACAGCCCTACTTGTCGATGTCCCCGACCACGAAGAACAGCGAGCCCAGGATCGCCACCATGTCGGCCACCAGGGTCCCCGGCAGCAGTTCGGTGAGGGCCTGGATGTTGTTGTACGAGGCGGAGCGGAGCTTCAGGCGGTACGGGGTCTTCTCGCCCTTGCTGACGAGGTAGTAGCCGTTGATGCCGAGGGGGTTCTCGGTCCAGGCGTAGGTGTGACCCTCGGGGGCCTTGAGGACCTTCGGGAGGCGCTGGTTGACCGGGCCGGGCGGAAGCTCGGCGAGACGGTCGAGGCAGGCGTCCGCGAGGGCCAGGGAGACGTGGGTCTGCTCCAGGAGGCACTCGAAGCGGGCGAGGCAGTCGCCCTCGTCGCGCGTGACGACCTTCAGGACGTCCTGGAGTTCGCCGTACGCGAGGTACGGCTCGTCGCGCCGCAGGTCGAAGTCGACACCGGAGGCGCGGGCGATGGGGCCGCTGACGCCGTACGCGTGCACCGCCTCCGGGGAGAGGACGCCCACGTCACGGGTGCGGCCCCGGAAGATCTCGTTGCCGAGGACCAGGTCGTCGAAGACACCCATCCGGGAGCGGACGTCCGCGACGGCGGCACGCGCGCGTGCGGTCCAGCCCGCCGGGAGGTCCTCCTTGAGGCCGCCGACCCGGTTGAACATGTAGTGCATCCGCCCGCCGGAGATCTCCTCCATGACGCTCTGGAGCTCCTCGCGCTCCCGGAAGGCGTAGAAGACCGGGGTGATGCCACCGAGCTCCAGCGGGTACGAACCGAGGAACATCAGATGGTTCAGGACCCGGTTCAGCTCGGCGAGGAGCGTACGCATCCAGACCGCGCGCTCGGGCACCTCCATGCCGAGCATGCGTTCGACGCCGAGGACGACGCCGAGCTCGTTGGAGAAGGCGGAGAGCCAGTCGTGGCGGTTGGCGAGCATGATGATCTGGCGGTAGTCGCGCGCCTCGAAGAGCTTCTCCGCGCCCCGGTGCATATAGCCGATGACCGGTTCGGCGTGCTGGATCCGCTCGCCGTCGAGGACGAGCCGCAGCCGCAGCACACCGTGCGTGGACGGATGCTGCGGGCCGATGTTGAGCACCATGTCCGTGCTCTCGGCGGCACCGCCGATACCGACCGTCGTCTCTCGGGTCCGCGAGGTCTCCGTCGGGGGAGTCATGGACACAGTCTGTCGTACGTACGCTGGCGGAATGGAGACGGGGAGCGTGGGGACCTTGGAAGACGGCGCCGGGCGGGCGGAGGGTGAGCCGGTCTGGACCGGGCTGCCGCCCGGGTTGTTGCGGATGAGGCGGCTGTTGCTGGTGGTGTGGCTCGGGCCGATCACGATCGGTACGGCCGTCCTGGTGGGCTGGCTGGCGGGCCCGCCCTGGGCGGCCTTCGCGTTGCTGCCGCTGGGGCTGCTGCTGTGGGGCTGGCCGATGCTGGGCCGCAACTGGCGGTCGTGGCGGTACGCCGAACGGGCCGACGACCTGCTGATCAGCCGGGGTGTGCTCTGGCGCGAGGAGACCGTGGTGCCGTACGGGCGCATGCAACTGGTCGAGGTGACCTCCGGGCCCGTGGAGCGGCACTTCCACCTGGCGAGCGTGCAGCTCCACACGGCCGCGGCCGCCACGGACGCCCGCATCCCCGGCCTCGACCCGGCCGAGGCCGAACGCCTCCGCGACCGTCTCACCCAACTGGGCGAGGCCCGATCGGCAGGGCTGTGACGGTGCCGACTCAGGACGCGGACGACACGGTACGGGCGGAGCCGGCCGACGACACGCCTGGTGGGGCGGCGGAGACCGGTGGCGAGGACAAGCCGGGCGAGGCGGCGGAGGCCAGGGCTGGGGCCGGGGCCGGGGCCGGGGCCGGGGATGTCGACGCGGTGGCCGGCGGGAAGCCGGTCGTCGAGCAGCGGCTGCATCCGGTGACGCCGTTCCGGCGGGCCTGGGCGCCGGTGACGGTGCTGATCGGATGGGGGGTGCACGATCCGGACGGGGCGCAGCGGCAGCTGATGCGGCTAGACACTTCGACCCTGCTGATAGGACTCGCGGTGTTCGTCCCGGCCGCCGCCCTGTACGGCTTCCTGACCTGGTGGTTCACCCACTTCGCGGTGACCGACAGCGAACTGCGCATCCGTACCGGCCTGTTGTTCCGCCGCACCGCCCACATCCGCCTCGAACGCATTCAGGCCATCGACGTCAACCGCCCGCTGCTGGCCCGGATCGCGGGCGTCGCCAAACTCAAACTCGATGTGGTCGGCACCGACAAGAAGGACGAGCTGGCCTATCTCGGTGAGGCGCACGCCGGCGCCCTGCGGGCCGAACTCCTCGCCCGCGCCGCCGGTTTCGCGCCGGAGACCGCGCACGAGGTCGGCGAGGCGCCCGTACGGCAGCTGCTGAAGGTCCCGGCGGGCGTGCTGGCCGTGTCCCTCGTCCTGACCGGCGCCACCTGGGCGACCCTGGTGGCCGCGGTCGTCGTGCCGTCCGTGCTGTGGTTCTTCACGGAGAGCGTGTGGACCGTCCTCGCGACCGCGCTGCCGCTGCTCGGCGCGGCCGGGGCGAGCAGTGTGGGGCGGTTCGTCACCGAGTACGACTGGACGGTCGGCGACTCCCCCGACGGGCTCCGCATCGACCACGGACTCCTCGACCGGGCCCACGAGACGGTCCCGCCCGGCCGCGTGCAGACCGTACGCGTCGTCGAACCGCTGCTGTGGCGGCGACGGGGGTGGGTGCGGGTCGAGCTGGACGTGGCCGGCTCCTCGAACTCCGTCCTCGTGCCGGTCGCGCCGCGCGAGGTGGCCGAGGCCGTCGTCGCGCGCGTGCTGCCGGGGGTGAGCGTGCCGGACGCGGCGGCGCTCGTACGGCCGCCGGGGCGTGCGCGGTGGTGCGTGCCGGTGTGGTGGCGGGGGTACGGAATCGCCGTCAGCGACGCGGTGTTCGCGGCGCGGCACGGGCTGCTGCGGCGGCGGCTCGACCTCGTGCCGCACGCGAAGGTGCAGAGCGTACGGCTGTCGCAGGGGCCCTGGGCTCGGTACAAGGGGCTCGCCGACGTCCATGTCGACACCGGTGCCAACAAGACCGTGACCGCGCGGTTGCGGGACGCGGGTGAGGCGGCGGAGCTGTTGCGGGCGCAGGCGGAGCGGTCGCGGACGGGGCGGCGGGAGGCTCTGCCGGATCGGTGGATGGTGTAGCGGGGGCGGGGGTTCAGCCTTTGGGCGCCCGGAGTCTGGGGCTGACGCGTGGGCGCCCCGTGGTTGGCGGGGCGCCCGGGGGCTTCGGCTGGGCTCGGACGGGGTTTCACTCACCGGGGCTTGCCGGGTGCCGCCGCGCCCACCCTCCCCCATCGCCCCAGCGGCACGATTGCCCGCAGTGGGTGAGGCGGGTGAGGCGGGCGGGGCGGGGGCCGGGCTAGCCCGCCGCCGTGCGCAGGCCCTGTACGTCGATCTGTTCCGTTTCGTCGTGGGCCGTGAGGTCGATGACCTGGCCGACGCCTCGGGACGTTTCGTCGGCGTACTTGAACCCGGCCTCGGACTCGGCCTTGTGGAGCGCGAGGGCCTCCTGGCCGACCACATCGGCGAGGTCCTCGTTCTGCACGGCCTCCAGGGCGTCCGCGCCCTTCTGCGTACCGAAGAAGTCGAACCCGCCCTCCACGACCGCCCGTCGCTGCGGCGCGGCCGGAACCACGGCCACGGCCGTGGGCACCGTGAAATGACCGACCGGCGGAAGCGCGGGCAGCACGGGCGGCGCCGGCGGAGCGGTCTGCTCCGCCTCGGCCGCGTACCCCACTCGTCCCGACGGCTCCACCCGCGTCAGCTCGGCCACGCCCGTCGACCGTGCCGGAGCGGAGACCGCGGGTACGGACTCGGCGGCCGCGCGCTCATGCCCACGGGCCGCCACGGACTTCCCCGCCGCGTCGTCCTCCTCGGAGGTGAGCACCGGAACCGGCTCCTCCGCCTCGGCGGAACGTCCCTGCCGGGTGCCCCCATCGGTCGGCCCGTCCGGGTCGCCCTTGGGAGATGGGCCCTTGGGGGAACCACCGGAATCACCGGAACCCCTGGAACCGCCCTGCGGCGCCTGGCCCTTGGCGGGCTCGTCGGCGGACTCGTCGGTGGACACATCGGTGGACTCGCCGGCGGGCGCTTCCACCGGCTCGTGGGCAGGCTCGTCGGCCGGTACGTCGACGGAGTCGGCAGCGGAGTCGTCAGCGGACGCCGTCTCGACCTCACCCTCGGCCTCGGCCTCGGCCTCGTCCTCGGCCTTGGCGGCGCTCACCTCGTCGGTGTCGGCCCCTGCGGACTCGACGCCAGCATCCGCACCGGCATCGGCCTCGACATCAATGTCGGCGTCGGCGCGGGCGTCAGCCACGGCACCGGCCTCTGCACCGGCCTCGGCCTCGGTCTCGGCCTCATCCGCAGCCAACCCCTCCCCCTCGGCCTCGGACACAGCCGCACGCTCGCCCTCGGTCGCACCCTCGCCCTCGGCCTCGGCCTCAACCCCGGCTTCCGCCCCGGCCGTCGGCCCCTCGCTCGCCCCCCGCTGGGTGATGATCCGGTCCAACGCCGAGTTCGCGCGCAGGAAGAGCGCGGAACCGGCCGGCGAGAACACCGAGAGGGCCTGCTCCTGCGCCCCCGAGTCCTCCGTGTCGGCCACGGCGGCGTCTCCCTCGCCAGAGGGGTCCGCGTCGGCCGAGGCAGCCACAGCCGCGCCCTTCGCGGTCTTCGCCGTCTCCACGGTCCGCGCCGCCTTGGCCGCGGCCTTGGAGGCGGTCTCCCACGAGGCCCAGGGCGCCCCCGCCGCGGGAACCCCCTGCGGCGGCACCGGCGAGGCCTGAGCCGCCACGGTGCCCTCGTCGCCCGCACCCACAGCCGTATCCGAATCCACAGCCTTACCCGCGTCCACGTCCGCGTCCGCGTCCGCGCCGGCCGCCGTCAACGCCCGCGTCCCCTCCGGAACGGTCGCCTCGATCTCCAGCAGGCGGCGGCCCTCCAGGGCGCTGGCCCGCTCGGTCTCGGCGGTGGCGTAGCGGCGCAGCAGCGCGGCGTGCTCGTTGCGGAGGCCCGCGAGTTCGGTGCGCTTGGCGCGGAGCTTGTGCTCCAGCTTGGTGCGCAGCTCGCGCGACTCGTCGAGGTCGGTCTCCAGTTCGGCGACCCGCTCCTCGTGGCGCCACTCGTCGCTCGCCCGCGCGCGCGTGAGGTCGGCGACGCGTTTGCCCGCCTCGACGTCCCAGCGGCGCATGACCGCCGCGCCCACCGCCGCGGTCGCCGCGGCGACGGCGGCGGTGACCCGGAGTACCGCCGGCTCGGAGAACAACCATGGCCCGAGGGCGCAGACGAGCGAGACGCCTGCGATCGCCGTGGGGGGCAGCAGCCTGTGCAGAGGCGGTGAATGGCGGTGACGTCCACGTGGCATGGCCAGAAACTTACCGCGCGTAGGCGAATGATGGTGCCCCGGGCCGTAAAAACTCAGCCGCCCGCTAACCTCTCACAAGCCCTCACAGGCTCCCTCACCGCCGGTGCACCAATGCGCCCACCGGCGACTCCTCTACTGGATCAACCTCGTTGAATCCAGATACGCCTTGGCCACATCTGCTTCGTCTTCCCCTTAATCCCCCACTCGGGGATTCCGGCGAATTACCGATCACTCAACCGCCCGCTGATCCACTGCAACGTCGCCGGGATCTCCCGCCGCCACGTGTTGAAGTTGTGCCCGCCGCTGTCGAGGATGATCGACGAGATCCGCGTCGGCCGCTTCTCCTTCACCTGCTCGATGAACTTCAGTGTGGCCCCGTAGTTGGTCTCCCCCTGTTTGCTGCTGGTGACCAGCAGAGAGGTGTCCGGAGCCGGACGGTGCTTCAGATACCAGAAGAGATCCGCCTCGTTCCGCAGCGTCTTGTTCCCCTGGAAGAGATCACCGGTCGTCGCGTCGATCGGCGCCTTGTAGTACGGCGAGAGGCCGGCCCCCGCGGCGTACACCCGGGGGTGGTGCATGGCCAGTTTCAGTGCGCAGTAGCCGCCGGTCGAGTCGCCGATGATGCCCCAACTGCCAGGCTTCTTCCCGACCCTGTAGTGGTGGCCGACGGCGTCCGGCAGGTCCTTGGCGAAGAAGGACTCGGTGCGCGGCCCGCCCGGGACGTCCACGCACTCGGTGTCGCGCGGCGGTGCCACGGTCGGCCGCAGCATGACGAGGATCATCGGCTGCGCCTTGCCGTCGCGGGCCAGCCCGTGGGCCGTCTGCGGAAAGTGGAGGCCCTTGATGAGCGCCTCGGCGGTGCCGGGGTAGCCGGTGAGGACGACCGCGGCGGGGAAGGTGCGGGTGCGGTACCGGGGCTGGAAGTACTCCGGCGGCAGATACACGTACGCCGGGCTGGCGATCCGGGTCGTACGGCCGACGATCTCGATCTTCTGGATCTGGCCGCCGACCTGGGGCCGGGCGCCGCCGGTCACGTTCACCTGCTGGGTGTCGACGACCCGCAACGGCCCGCCCGTGTCGGCGTCGTCGTGGTCGACGACCACCCCCTGGCCGTTCTCCCGCCCGAGGAGGTCGGCCCAGCTGGCGTAGAACCCGAAGGCCTGGTTCGCGACGAGGCCGACCGACGCGAAGAGGGCGACCTGCGTGGCCAGCAGGACGGCGATCCGGCCGACGACGGCCCGCCAGCCGCGACGCGCCAGCCGCGGCCACAGCCACACCGTGCCGATGAACAGCAGCACGGCGGCCAGAACCGCCAACGCCAGCATCTTGTTGCTCGTGAGACCCATCGGGTTGTCCCCTGCCGCCCTTTCTTTCCTTGTCTTTCCTTGTCCTTTGGTTCAGCTTTCCGTTCGAGAGTGAACCTCCCTCGCCAAGGCACCGTCCTAGAGGGCGCAATGTCGCCGGATGCCGGAAAGGCACCGGATCCACGCTCACTCGCGAACTAACGGGATGCGATGTCTGTCAGGACAGATGGGGAAATGTCGGGTGGGGTTCCGGTCCGGTCGGACCGATCGAGCCGCCCCCCGTCGAGCGCCGTCCGGCGCGGATACGGCGCCGTGCGCGGCGCGTTGCGCGGGCCGCGCCCCGAGGCCGTGCCCGCCCTGGCCGCCAGGGCCTGCATGCTCGTCGGGCTCGTGGACGTCGCCGCGGGTGTGTTCCCCCGGTTCCGGTACAGCCTCATGCACTCGCTGGCCGAGGTGCTCCCGGGCGCGCTCGGACCGTTCGCCGCGGCCCTCTCCCTGAGCGCGGGCGTCCTGCTGCTTCTGCTCGCCCACGGCCTGCGCCGGCGCAAACGACGGGCCTGGCGCGCCGCCGTGATCCTGCTGCCGGCCGGGGCGATCGCCCAGTTCACCTACCGTCACTCGCTCGTCGGCGTCCTCGTCTCGCTCGCGCTGCTCATCCCGCTGCTGCGCCACCGCGACGAGTTCCGCGCCCTGCCCGACCCCACCAGCCGCTGGCGGGCGCTGGCCAACTTCGTGCTGATGGGCGCCGGTTCGATCGGCCTCGGCCTGTTGATCGTCAGCGCCCACCCCGGGCGCATGATGGGCGACCCCAGCCTCGCCGCCCGTCTCGAACACGTCATCTACGGCCTGTTCGGCTTCGAGGGCCCGGTCGACTACGCCGGCAACACGTCCTGGACGGTGGCCTTCTCCCTCGGCGCCCTCGGTCTGCTGACCGCCGTCACCACCATCTACCTGGCCTTCCGCCCCGAACACCCGGCGGCCCGGCTCACCGACGACGACGAGGTACGGCTGCGCGCCCTGCTCGACAGGCACGGCGGCCGGGACTCCCTCGGGCACTTCGCGCTCCGCCGCGACAAGGCGGTCGTCTTCTCCCCGAGCGGCAAGGCGGCGGTGACGTACCGCGTCGTCTCCGGGGTGATGCTCGCCAGCGGCGACCCGATCGGCGACGTCGAGGCCTGGCCCGGCGCGATCGAACGCTTCATGGACGAGGCGAAGGCCCACTCCTGGACGCCGGCCGTCATGGGCTGCTCGGAGACGGGCGCGGAGGTCTGGACCCGGGAGACCGGCCTCGACGCCCTGGAACTGGGCGACGAGGCGGTGGTGGACGTCGCGGATTTCTCCCTCGCCGGACGCGCGATGCGCAACGTGCGTCAAATGGTGAAGCGCATCGAGCGCCTCGGCTACGAGACCCGGGTCCGGCGCGTCCGTGACCTCGGCGAGGCGGAGCTGAACCGGATCCGCCGCGCCGCCGAGGACTGGCGCGGCACCGACACCGAGCGCGGTTTCTCCATGGCGCTCGGCCGCGTCGGCGACGCGGCCGACGGGGACTGCCTGATCGCCACCGCCCACAAGGCGGACGAGAACCCGGGCGCGTACGGCGACCTGAAGGCCGTACTCCACTTCGTGCCCTGGGGCCCCGACGGCGCCTCCCTGGACCTGATGCGCCGCGACCGCTCGGCGGACCCCGGCATGAACGAACTCCTCATCGTCGCGGCCCTCCAGGCGGCCCCCCGCCTGGGCGTCGAGCGGGTCTCCCTGAACTTCGCGATGTTCCGCTCGGCCCTGGCGCGCGGCGAGAAGATCGGCGCAGGCCCGGTGCTGCGCGCCTGGCGCGGGCTGCTGGTCTTCCTCTCCCGCTGGTTCCAGATCGAGTCGCTGTACAAGTTCAACGCGAAGTTCCGGCCCCGCTGGGAGCCCCGCTTCGTCGTCTACGCCACCTCACGCGACCTCCCGCGCATCGGCTTCGCCGCGATGCAGGCCGAGGGCTTCGTCAATCTCGCGCTGCCCCGTGTGTTGCGCCGGCGTGCGAAGGCCCCGGCTCCGTGCGCACACGCGGTGCGCTCCGCGAGCAACGCCGTGTGAGCGGTGACGCCGTAGGGACCGTGCGGGCCGTCCGTGGCCGGTCGCGCAGTTCTCCGCGCCCCTTGTCATGGCCTTCGGCCGATTCAAGGGGCAGCGGGGCCTACACCGCGCGCGCCGCGCCGCCGTTCGTGTCGTCGTCCTCCGGGAGCTTGCACACGCGCTCCAGGAAGAAGGCGGCCACTATGACGGCGATCCCCGCGACGACGGAGAACCCGGCGTAGATGGCCTGGTCGCGGCGGGCCGGGACCTCCAGGGACTCCAGGAGGAAGGCGCCGACGCCGCCGTACATCCCGGAGACGAGGGCGGCGACGAGGGCGCTGGCCTGGCCGAAGACGACCGCGCGGGCGGCCATCAGGGGCTCCACGCCCTTGGCGTCGGGCCGGCGCTCCCGCTGGGCCTTGAGCCGGTTGCGCAGCGACAGCGCGGTGGCCGTCAGGACGGCGGCGATCAGGGCGAGCACGATGGGGGCGGCCAGCGGGACGCTCGGCAGTGTGCCCACCGAGTTCCACAGCCGGGCCCCGGCCCAGGACAGCACCCCCGCCACGACGAACACCGCGGCCAGCGTCCTGATGCGCAGCTCTTTCACGATGCCCTTTCGACGAGCCCGATGGTCCACGGACGCCGGGTTCACGGGCGCCGGGTGGTCGGCCCGGCCGGTGATCCCGACGGCGTCGGGGATGATCCCGACCCGGTAGACCTTAACGACTACTCGGGCAGGTGGAGTTCCAGGTCGGCGCGGGGCGACACACCTTCGCCGGTGACATCGTCCAGGAGGAGGGCGACCGGGCCCCGGCCGGCGAGCTGGGCCTCGGGCTCGACGTCGTGCCAGGGGGCGAGGACGAAGGCCCGCTCGTGGGCGCGCGGATGGGGCAGGGTCAGCGCCGGGTCGTCGGAGACCACGTCCGCGTACGCCACGATGTCGACGTCCAACGTGCGCGGCCCCCAGCGCTCGTCCCGCACCCGGTGGAAGGCCTCCTCGACGGCCTGGGCCCGCTCCAGCAGCGAGGAGGGCGGCAGGGTGGTCTTCAGGACGACGACCGCGTTGAAGTACGACGGCTGGCTGCCCGGCGCCACGCCCCACGGCTCGGTCTCGTACACCGGCGACACGGCTTTGATACGGACGCCCGGCGTGTCCTCCAGCGCGTCGATGGCGCCCTGGAGGTTCTCCAGGCGGTTGCCCAGGTTCGAGCCGAGGGAGATCACGGCCCGGCGGGGGTTGTGCAGGGTCGTGTCGGCCTCGTCCACCTTCCGCACGACGGAGGCGGGCACCGGCTGTACGGTCGGGTCGCTCGGACCCTCGGTGAAGAACGCGGTCATACTCGGCTCCGGGTGATGGTGACGGTCACGTCGTCGAAGGGGACGGTGATCGGCGCGTTCGGCTTGTGGACGGCGACCTCGACCTCCTGGACCCCCTCGTGCTTCAGGCACGCCCGGGCGATGCGCTCGGCGAGCGTCTCGATGAGGTTCACCGGTTCGCCCTCGACGACGGCGACGACCTCCTCCGCCACGATCCCGTAGTGCACGGTCTTCGCCAGGTCGTCGTCGGCCGCGGCCGGCCGGGTGTCCAGGCCGAGCGTGAGGTCCACGACGAAGGTCTGGCCCTCCTCGCGCTCATGCGGGAACACCCCGTGGTACCCACGGGCCCTGAGGCCGCGCAGCGCGACACGATCCACGCGAATCACTCCTGCAATCGTCGACGACGGCCGGTGTCTTCCGGTGTCTTCCGTATACGCAGATGTGCGGGCGGCACACCGGCCACCCCCGAATCTACCTGCGGGCACCGACAGCGCTCACGCACGGAACCCGGCGGTTCCGTGTTCCCGATCACTCCCCGGCCCGGAGGACCGCCTACCCACTCAGGACGGTGACTCGTCACCCTCGTCGTCATCGGATTCGGTCAGCACCGGGGAGCCGTGGTGCGACCACAGCTTCCAGCCGTCGGCCGTGCGGCGGAACACGTTCGTGGCGACCACCAGCTGCCCCACGAGCGGCCCCAGCTCATCGCTGCCGTCCGGCGCCGGACCCCCGCTGAGGATGTTCTCGGTGCAGGTGACGAGCGCCGTGTCCCCGGTGACCGACACATGCACATCGGTGAGGAAGAACTGGATGTACTCCGTGTTCGCCATGATCAGCGCGTACGACCGCAGCACCTCTCCGCGGCCGGTGAGGACCGGCCAGCCGGGGTGCACACAGGAGATCACGCCGGTCTCGGCGGGGTCGTGGTACTCCTCGTCCACGCCCACCTCGGCCGGGGTCAGCCAGAGCGAGGCGAGCGTCTCGAAGTCGCCCTGCTCCATGGCCTCGTAGAAGGCCCGGTTGGCGAGTTCGACGTGCTCGACGTCGGTGTGGGGAGCGCTCACCGCTCCCGGGCCCCTTCGATGGCGCGGGTCACACGGACCGCGTCGGCGGTGGCGCGGACCTCGTGCACCCGGACCGCCCAGGCGCCCTGCTGGGCGGCCAGGGCCGACACGGCGGCCGTGGCGGCGTCCCGTTCGCGTGCGGGCGGCGGGGCACCCTCCGGGCCCGCCAGGACCCGGCCGAGGAACCGCTTGCGGGAGGCGGCGACCAGCAGGGGGTGGCCGAGGCCGTGCAGCCGGTCGAGATGGGCGAGGAGAGCGAGGTCGTGCTCGGCGTTCTTGGAGAAGCCGAGACCCGGGTCGACAACCACCCGGTCCGCCGGGACGCCGCCCTCCAGAACGGCCTCCACGCGCGCGTGCAGCTCGTCCAGCACCTCGGCGACGACGTCCTCGTAGACGCCCCGCACCTTTCCGCCCTCCAGGAAGCCCCGCCAGTGCATCACCACGAAGGGGGCGCCCGCGTCGGCGACCACCGGGATCATCGCCGGGTCGGCGAGGCCACCGCTGACGTCGTTGACGAGGGCGGCACCGGCCGCGAGGGCCTGCTCGGCGACGGCGGCACGCATCGTGTCCACGGAGACGGTCACCCCCTCGGAGGCCAGTCCCCGCACGACGGGGATGACGCGTTTGAGCTCCTCCGCCTCGTCGACGCGGGCGGCACCGGGGCGGGTCGACTCACCGCCCACGTCCACCAGGTCCGCGCCCTCCCCGACCATGTCCAGACCGTGCTTGACCGCCGCCGTGGTGTCGAACCAGCGGCCGCCGTCGGAGAAGGAGTCCGGAGTGACATTGACGACGCCCATGACCGCGCAACGATCCCACTCGGGCATTCCGGCCACCTGGCCGCGCCGGTTCTGCTTGCTCATGCGTCAAGCCTAGGCCCCTGGGGGCGGCCTCGATCCGCCGCTCCCGGCACAGGGGGCCGGTCAGTGGGCCATGATGAGGCTCATCGCCTCGTTCCGGGTCGCCGCGTCCCGGAGCTGGCCGCGCACGGCCGACGTTATGGTCTTCGCGCCGGGCTTGCGGATGCCCCGCATCGACATGCACATGTGCTCGCACTCCACGACCACGATCACACCGCGCGGCTCCAGGATCTCCATCAGCGAGTCGGCGATCTGCGTCGTCATCCGCTCCTGCACCTGCGGGCGCCGGGCGTAGACGTCCACGAGCCGCGCCAGCTTCGACAGACCGGTGATCTTGCCGCTGGTCGACGGGATGTACCCGACATGGGCCACACCCCGGAACGGCACCAGGTGGTGCTCACAGGTCGAGTACACCTCGATGTCCTTGACCAGCACCATCTCGTCGTGGCCGAGGTCGAACGTCGTGGTCAGCACGTCCTCCGGCTGCTGCCACAGCCCCGCGAAGATCTCCCGGTACGCCCGCGCCACCCGCGCCGGCGTCTCCCTGAGCCCCTCCCGGTCGGGGTCCTCCCCGACCGCGATCAGCAGCTCGCGTACGGCGTTCTCGGCACGCTTCTCGTCGAACTCGCCGATGGTGCCCTCGCCGTCCAGCGTCACGGGGTCGGTCATGTCGTGCCTCGCTCCTGAGCCTGTGACGCGTGCGGACTGCGCGTCTCAACTTTCGGCCATGTTCCGGCCATATGAAAATGCCGCGCCCCCCAGGCTAAATCCAGGGGGGCGCGGCATCCATTCCAGCTTTGGTGAGGCGGCCGGGGGCCGGGAGCCGGGGCTCCCGGGTGGCCGGTTCTCACCGGTCGGGCGTCAGCTCTCCGGGGTCTCCTCCGGGGTCGCGTCGACGGGCGCCTTGGTGGTGATCGCCGGCGTCGCGCCGTTGGCGCCGTTCGTCAGTGCGAGCTCCCGGGGGGAGAGCACCGGCGGACGGGTGGAGGGGGTGCGGCGGGAGGAGCCGGTCCAGGCGGGCCGGGGCGGACGCTTGACGATGGGGGCGAAGATCTCGGCGATCTGCTCCTTGCCCAGCGTCTCCTTCTCCAGCAGCTGAAGCACCAGGTTGTCGAGGACGTCGCGGTTCTCGACCAGGATCTCCCAGGCCTCGTTGTGCGCGTTCTCGATGAGCTTCTTGACTTCCTCGTCCACGAGCGCGGCGACCTCTTCCGAGTAGTCGCGCTGGTGACTCATCTCACGTCCGAGGAACGGCTCCGAGTTGTCGCCGCCGAACTTGATGGCGCCCAGACGCTCGGTCATGCCGTACTGGGTGACCATCGCACGGGCCAGGCTGGTGGCCTTCTCGATGTCGTTCGAGGCGCCGGTGGTCGGGTCGTGGAAGACCAGTTCCTCGGCGGCCCGGCCACCCATCATGTACCCGAGCTGGTCGAGCATCTCGTTACGGGTGGTCGAGTACTTGTCCTCGTCCGGCAGGACCATCGTGTACCCGAGGGCGCGGCCCCGGGACAGGATCGTGATCTTGTGGACCGGGTCGGAGTTCGGTGAGGCCGCCGCGACCAGGGCGTGACCGCCCTCGTGGTACGCGGTGATCTTCTTCTCCTTGTCCGACATGATCCGGGTCCGCTTCTGCGGGCCCGCGATCACACGGTCGATCGCCTCGTCCAGCATGTGGTTGTCGATCAGCTTGCGGTCGCTGCGGGCCGTCAGGAGCGCGGCCTCGTTCAGGACGTTGGACAGATCGGCACCCGTCATACCGGGGGTGCGGCGGGCGACAGCCCCGAGGTCGACGTCGGGCGCGACCGGCTTGCCCTTCTGGTGGACCTTGAGGATCTCCAGACGGCCCTGCATGTCCGGGCGGTCGACCGCGATCTGGCGGTCGAAGCGGCCCGGGCGCAGCAGCGCCGGGTCGAGGATGTCCGGGCGGTTCGTCGCGGCGATGAGGATCACACCGCCCTTGACGTCGAAACCGTCCATCTCGACGAGCAGCTGGTTCAGCGTCTGCTCGCGCTCGTCGTGACCGCCGCCGAGGCCGGCGCCGCGATGGCGGCCGACCGCGTCGATCTCGTCGACGAAGACGATCGCCGGGGCGTTCGCCTTGGCCTGCTCGAACAGGTCACGCACTCGCGAGGCACCGACACCGACGAACATCTCGACGAAGTCGGAACCGGAGATCGAGTAGAAGGGGACACCCGCCTCGCCGGCGACGGCGCGCGCCAGCAGCGTCTTGCCCGTACCGGGCGGGCCGTAGAGCAGCACACCCTTGGGGATCTTGGCGCCGACGGCCTGGAACTTGGCGGGCTCCTGCAGGAACTCCTTGATCTCGTGGAGTTCCTCGACGGCCTCGTCCGCGCCCGCGACGTCCGAGAACGTCGTCTTCGGGGTGTCCTTGGTGATGAGCTTGGCCTTGGACTTCCCGAAGTTCATGACCCGGGAGCCGCCGCCCTGCATCTGGTTCATCAGGAACAGGAAGACGACCACGATGAGGACGAAGGGGAGCAGGGACAGCAGGATGCCGACGAAAGCGTTCTGCTTGGTCGGGGAGACCGTGTAGCCGTCGGGGATCTGCTTGTTCTGGAACTTGTCCTGCAGGGTGTTGGCGAGGGTGACGCCCTGGTCGCCGATGTAGCTCGCCTGAATCTTCGAGCTGCCCTCGATCTTCTGGCCGTCCTTGAGCTGAACCTTGAGGAGCTGCTCTTCGCCGGTGGTCAGCTTGGCTTCTTTGACCTTGTTGTCATTGATCGCCTGGACCACCTGGCCGGTGTCCACCGTCTTGTAGCCGCCGGACGAGCCGACGACCTGCATCAACACGACCACGGCAAGGACGGCCAGCACGATCCACATGACTGGCCCACGGAAGTATCGCTTCACGTCCATCCATACGGAGCGGTGCCGCCCCGTCCCTCCTGCCATAGTGAGTCTGATAAAGGCTGTTCTTCGGACGGTACCCCAGCATTGTCACCCGAAGCCGCAGGGGACTGTCGGCAATCCCGTCCTCGCATGCTCCAACGGCGCGAAACCCGCTGGGGTTCCCGAACGTCTTACCGGGGTTGTTCAACCACCGTAGACGTGGGGCGCGAGCGTACCGACGAACGGGAGGTTGCGGTACTTCTCGGCGAAGTCGAGACCGTAGCCCACGACGAACTCGTTGGGGATGTCGAAGCCGACCCACTCCACCTCGATGGCGACCTTGGCGGCGTCCGGCTTGCGGAGCAGGGTGCAGATCTTCAGGGACTCGGGCTCGCGGGAGCCGAGGTTGGAGATCAGCCAGGACAGGGTCAGCCCCGAGTCGATGATGTCCTCGACGATCAGGACGTGCTTGCCCTTGATGTCGGTGTCGAGGTCCTTGAGGATCCGCACCACACCCGAGGACTGGGTGCCCGCGCCGTAGGAGGACACGGCCATCCAGTCCATCGTGACCGGGGTGGACAGCGCCCGGGCGAGGTCCGCCATGACCATCACCGCGCCCTTGAGCACTCCGACGATGAGCAGGTCCTTGCCCGCGTACTCCGCGTCGATCTTCGCGGCCAGCTCGGCCAGCTTCGCGTCGATCTCTTGCTTGGTGATGAGTACCTCTTTGAGGTCGGCACCCATGTCTTTCGCGTCCACCCGCATCACTTTCGGTCGGTCGTCCCAGGGCCGCTCCCGGACGCCCGCTTTCCCGTGCGGGGGCTCGGGGCCCGTGTGAGGGGCCCCTTTCGGCGTCCGGATTCAGCCTTGCCGAATCACCAGTCTGCCACCCTGCCGCTGGGCGACGACCCGGCCGGGGAGATTGATGGCCCCCTGACCGCGCCAGCCGGTGATGAGACGGTCGACCTCCTCGATGTGCCGGGCGAAGAGGGAACCCGCCGGGGCACCGGCCTCGATGGCGGCCCGGCGCAGGATCCGGCGGCGTACGGCGGGCGGCAGTGCGTAGAGCTTCGCGCACTCCAGCAGGCCCGCGGCGTCGCGGACGGAGGCCTCGGCCTGGCGGGCCCAGGTGTCGAGGGCGTCGGCGTCGTCCCGGGAGAGCTGGGCCGTACGGGCGAGGGCCTCGACGACACCCTTGCCGAGCGCCTTCTCCAGGGCGGGCAGGCCCTCGTGCCGGAGCCTGGACCGGGTGTAGGCGGGATCGGCGTTGTGGGGGTCGTCCCACACGGGCAGCGACTGGACCATGCAGGCCTTGCGGGCGGTCTGCCGGTCGAGCTGGAGGAAGGGGCGGCGGTAGCGGCCGTCGGCCCCCGAGACCGCGGCCATACCGGACAGGGAGCGGATGCCGGAGCCGCGGGCGAGACCGAGCAGGACGGTTTCGGCTTGGTCGTCGCGGGTGTGGCCGAGCAGGACGGCGGTGCCTCCGTGGCGTTCCAGCGCGGCGTCGAGGGCGCTGTAGCGGGCGTCCCGGGCGGCGGCCTCGGGGCCGCCGTCGCGGCCGACGGTGACGGCCACGGACTCGACCGGGTCCAGGCCGAGTTCCCGCAGGCGCAGCGCCACCTCCTCGGCGCGCAGGTCGGAGCCGGGCTGCAGACCGTGGTCGACGGTGATGCCGCCGGCGCGGACGCCGAGTTTGGGTGCCTCGAAGGCGAGGGCGGAGGCGAGCGCCATGGAGTCGGCGCCGCCGGAGCACGCCACGAGCACGAGCGGCCGCTCGTGCGCGGCGGCACCCGGGTGCGTGGCGCCCGCGCGCGCGGACGCGTTGCGCCTGACCCCGATGGGCACGGCTGCGGGGGGTACGGCCGTGGGGGGCGGGGGCACCGGTTGTGCGCCCGTGCCGGAGGGCGCGCCGGGGGTCGCGTGAGCGGGCGCGTGCGGGGTGGTGTTCGTGTGGTGTTCGGTGAGGAGGTCGTGGAGTACGCGGCGGACCGCCAGGCGTATCGCCGCGACCGCGGGGTGGGGACCCATGTCCGGTTCCCTTCATGAAATTGTCGGGGGGTGAGCCCGAGCTCGGTCACTCAGAGTGTGTAGATGGTGACAGAACCGGGCCGTTCCCCGAGCATTGCACGCCTACCCCTCGCTCACGGTCCCTCGGACGGGTGATTGGAGGAGCGTTTGCCTGCCGTCGGCCGGATTCGTTCACCACGCTCGCGCGCGGCTCACGACTCCGGCTTGCGGTGCACCCGCGCGACCCAGTCCGCCGGTTTGGCGATCTCCGTCTTGGTCGGCAGGGTGTTCGGGGAGGTCCACACGCGGTTGAAACCGTCCATGCCGACCTGTTCGACGACCGCCCGTACGAACCGCTCGCCGTCCTTGTACTGCCTGAGCTTGGCGTCCAGGCCCAGGAGCTTGCGCAGGGCCTGGTCCAGGCGTGAGGCGCCCTTAGCGCGGCGCTGCTGGAACTTCTCGCGGATCTCGGCGACCGAGGGCACGACGGCCGGGCCGACGCCGTCCATCACGTAGTCGGCGTGGCCCTCCAGGAGGGACATGACGGCGGTCAGCCGGCTGAGGATCTCGCGCTGGGCGGGGGTCTGCACCAACTCCACGATCGAGTGACCGTCGTCGCCCACCTCTCCCTCGGGGCGGCCACCCGCGAGTGACTGGGCGGCCTCCCGGATGCGCTCCAGGAACGTCGTGGGGTCGACCTCGGTCTCCCCCAGGAACGACTGGATTTCACCCTCCAGGTGGTCCCGCAGCCAGGGGACCGCCGTGAACTGGGTCCGGTGCGTCTCCTCGTGCAGACAGACCCAGAGGCGGAAGTCGTGGGGGCGCACGTCGAGTTCGCGCTCCACGTGCACGATGTTCGGCGCGACGAGGAGCAGTCGGCCGCCGCCGTTCTCCCCCGCCGGGAGTTCGCGGGTCGCCGGGGCGAACGTCTCGTACTGGCCGAGGACCCGGGAGGAGAGGAACGACAGGAGCATGCCCAGCTCCACGCCGGTGACCTTGCCCCCGACCGCGCCCAGTACGGCACCGCCCGGGGTGTTGCCGCGACGTTCCTGCATCTTGTCCAGCAGCGGCTTCAGCAGTTCCCGGAAGCCGGCGACGTTGGCCCGGACCCAGCCGGGCCGGTCGACGACGAGGACGGGGGTGTCGTCGCCCGTGTCGGGCAGCATCCGGGTGAAGGCGCGGACGTGTTCCTCGGACGCCTTCGCGTGTCGGCGGAGCTCGGCGACGATGGCCCGGGCCTCGTCGCGGCTCACCTCGGGGCCCGGCCGCACGAGCCGGGTCGCGGTCGCCACCGCGAGATTCCAGTCGACCATCTCGGCACCACCGATGCGAGTCATGTTGTCAACCGTACGGGAGCGCTGCCGCTGGGGGCAGGCCGTGGGGTGGGGGGCGGGTGCGGTTGTGACTTGGGTGCGGGTGAGTGGGGCTTCTCGCGCAGTTCCCCGCGCCCCTTTCGAGGCCTGCGGCCATCTCAGGCGTCACGCCCCCCGCGCCCCTTTCGAGGCCGACGGCCATCTCGAGCGCCACACCGGTCCCCTCAGCGGCAGCCGCACGTCGCCAGGGTCGAGGTCGCGTCGGTGAGGGCCTTCTTGGCGAGGTCCGTGTTGGCCATGTCCGTCTCCGTGGCCAGGAAGGCGAAGGCGAGGAGGCGGCCGTCGGCGTCGACGACGGTGCCGGCGAGGGTGTTCACGTTGCTCAGGGTGCCGGTCTTGGCGCGGACGATGCCGGTGCCGGTGGCGTCGCTGGGGTAGCGGGAGCGGAGGGTGCCGGTGAAGCCCGCCACCGGGAGGCCGGTGAGGACGGGGCGGAGTTCGGGGTGGGAGGCGGCGGCGGACTTGGCGAGGAGCGTGGCGAGGAGGGCCGGGGTGAGCCGGTTGCCCCGGCTGAGGCCGCTGCCGTCGGCGAACTCGACGCCGTCCAGGGGGACTTCGAGCTTTTTCAGTTCCTTCTTGATGGCCGCCGCGCCGCCTTCGAAGCTCGGCTGCTCGCCCGTCGCGAGCGCGACCTGGCGGGCCAGGGCCTCGGCGATGTCGTTGTCGCTGTTGGTGAGCATGCGCTCGACGAGGGTCGACAGGGGCGGGGAGGAGACCGCGGCGAGTTCCTCGGCCTTCTTCGGAGCCTCGGCGGAGCCCTCGGTCGTCACCTTGACGCCCCGCTCCTCCAGGAGGTCCGCGAACCGCGCGGTCGCGTCGGCCGCCGGGTCGTCGCCGCGCGGCGAGTCGCCGCTGGACGAGTTGTCGAGGCGCGCCTCGTCGGCCATGAGGGGGACGACGAGGGCGAGGTTGCCGTTCTTGCCGATCGTGTGCTGCTCGGGGCCCTCGTAGAGGGAGACGTCGTAGGCGAGGGTGATCTCGTTCAGGTGACGCTTGTCGAGGGCGGCGGCCGTCTCGTCGGCGAGGGTGCGCAGGCTCGCGTAGCCGCCCGTGTCCTTGTGCGCGGTGACGGTGGGGTCGCCGCCGCCGACGAGGACGACCTCGGCGGAGTCGGGCGCCAGGACCGTACGGGTCTCGATGCGGTGGTCGGGGCCGACCGCCGAGAGGACCGCGGCGGCTGTGGCGATCTTGGTGGTGGAGGCGGGGGTCAGGGCGTCGTCCGCGTTCCGGCCGTAGAGCTGCTCGCCGGTCTCGACGTCGACGACGGCGGCGGCGCGGCGGGGGCCGAGGACGGCGGAGCTCAGGAACGGGTCGAGGGCGGCGGCCAGGGCGGCGGACTCGGGGGCGGAGCCCGCGCCGGTCGTGCCGCCGAGGCCGGCCAGGACGGAGGGGGCGCTCGGCGCGGGCTTGGGCGCCCCCGCCGCCGTACCGGAATCACGTCCGTGATCTGCGCCACCCTGTCCGGCGCGCGATGCCGCCCAGTCGCGCTCGGCCGTACGCTGACCGGAGGAGTCCCAGGGTCCGGCGGCGGCGACCGCCCCGGCCGAGAACACCAGCCCCAGGGTGGCCGCGCCGGCGGTGAACTGGAGGGTCGTGAGCTTCTTCGTGTTCCTCGTGAGCTGCGAAGAGCGTGCCGTGACGGCGCTCGTGACGCGTACGACGCCGGGTTTCACCACCTGTGCGACGCGCGCGGCACCGGGCTTCACGGCGCGTGTGGCGCGCGCGATCCCCGGTTTCACGCCGCGCGCGACCCGCAGCACATGCGGTCTCGCGGCCCGCCAGACCTTCGGCTCCGGCACGACTTCCAACCCCTTTCGCGATCACCCACCTGCGTGAGGGACACTTAACCACCAGAACTATGTGTTGATCATGGAGGAGCCACCGGTGGAGTTCGACGTCACGATCGAGATTCCGAAGGGTTCGCGGAACAAGTACGAGGTGGACCACGAGACCGGTCGGATCCGCCTGGACCGTCGACTCTTCACCTCGACCGCCTACCCGACCGACTACGGCTTCGTCGAGAACACTCTCGGCGAGGACGGCGACCCGCTGGACGCGCTCGTCATTCTTGACGAGCCGACCTTCCCGGGCTGCCTCATCAAGTGCCGTGCGATCGGCATGTTCCGGATGACGGACGAGGCCGGCGGCGACGACAAGCTGCTGTGCGTCCCGGCGACCGACCCGCGGGTGGAGCACCTGCGTGACATCCACCACGTCTCGGAGTTCGACCGCCTGGAGATCCAGCACTTCTTCGAGGTCTACAAGGACCTGGAGCCCGGCAAGTCCGTCGAGGGCGCCGACTGGGTCGGCCGCACGGAGGCCGAGGCCGAGGTCGAGAAGTCGTACCTGCGCTTCAAGGAGCAGGGCGGTCACTGACCCCTGCCTGCCTGTGGGTTGTTCTCGTGAACGGGCCGCGTATCCCCTTGAGGGGGTGCGCGGCCCGTTCGCGTATCAGTGCGTGTCGGTGCGCATACTGAGGCGTACGAGGTGTCGTACAGGGAGCGCGGCGGAGTGGGAGTGACGGAACCGGAGGACGTCGGGCCGAAGGAGGACCGCAAGCCGGTGTCGGACGCGGCGAGCAGTGCCTTCGTGCCGGTGGGCCACACCCTGGGGATCGACGGCGACGCGTCGGTGACCTCGGAGTTCGCGATCCCGGCCGGGCTGGACGTGCCGGCCGCCGGGGCGGAGTCGGAGGCGCAGACGACCTCCGAGTTCTCCCTGCCGAAGGGCCTGGCGCCGCCCGAGCCGCCGGCGGCGGAGCAGGAGGGGTCCGCGTTCAGCGTGCCTCGGACCTACAGCGCGCGGCACGCGCCGGTCGCGTTCACGCCGGCCGGCGGGGTGCCGGTCGTCAGTCTGACCAAGGACGTGCCCTGGCAGGACCGGATGCGCACGATGCTGCGGATGCCGGTGGCGGAGCGGCCCGCGCCGGAGCCGCCGGCGCGCGCGGAGGGCGATACGGGGCCCGCCGTGCCGCGTGTGCTCGACCTCACCCTGCGGATCGGCGAACTGCTGCTCGCGGGCGGCGAGGGCGCGGAGGACGTGGAGGCGGCGATGTTCGCCGTGTGCCGGTCCTACGGCCTCGACCGCTGCGAGCCGACCGTGACCTTCACCCAGTTGTCGGTGACGTATCAGCCGTCGCTGGTGGACGACCCGGTCTCGGCGTCCCGGATCGTCCGGCGCCGGGCCACCGACTACACCCGGCTCGCGGCCGTCTTCCATCTGGTGGACGACCTCAGTGATCCGGAGAACGCGATCTCGCTGGAGGAGGCCTACCGGCGGCTCGCGGAGATGCGGCGCAACCGGCACCCGTACCCCGGCTGGGCGCTGACCGGGGCGAGCGGGCTGCTCGCGGGGGCCGCGTCCGTGCTGGTCGGCGGTGGGGTCGTCGTGTTCGTCGCGGCGGCGCTGGGCGCGATGCTCGGGGACCGGCTGGCCTGGCTGTGCTCGGGGCGGGGGCTGCCGGAGTTCTACCAGTTCCTGGTGGCGGCGATGCCCCCGGCGGCGATCGGGGTGGCGCTGACCGTCACGCATGTGGACGTGGAGGCGTCCGCCGTCATCACCGGTGGGCTCTTCGCGCTGCTGCCCGGGCGGGCGCTGGTCGCGGGCGTGCAGGACGGGCTGACCGGCTTCTACATCACCGCCTCCGCGCGGCTCCTGGAGGTCATGTACCTCTTCGTGGGCATCGTCGTGGGGGTGCTGCTCGTCCTGTACTTCGGGGTGAATCTGGGCGCCGAGCTGAACCCGGACGCGGCGCTCGGCAGCGCGGAGCGGCCGTGGTGGCAGCTCGGGGCGTCGATGCTGTTGTCGTTGACCTTCGCGGTGCTGCTTCAGCAGGAACGATCCACCGTGCTCGCGGTGACCCTCAACGGAGGTGTCGCCTGGGCCGTCTACGGGGCCATGCACGACGCCGGCGATATCTCGCCGGTCGCCTCCACGGCGGTGGCGGCGGGCGTGGTGGGGCTGTTCGGGCAGTTGCTGTCGCGGTATCGGTTCGCTTCCGCGCTGCCCTATACGACCGCGGCGATCGGGCCCCTGCTGCCGGGGTCGGCGACCTACTTCGGGTTGTTGGCGTTCGCGCAGAACGATGTGGACGCGGGGTTGGTGTCGCTGACCAAGGCGGCGGCGTTGGCGATGGCCATCGCGATCGGGGTGAACCTGGGGTCCGAGACGTTCCGGTTGTTCCTGCCTGGTGCTGCGCGGGCGGGGCGGAAGGGTGCGAAGCGGACGCGGGGGTTCTGAGCGCCTGATAGCTCGGGGCCGCGGGGTCTTTGGCGGCTGCGGGTTCGTGGGGGCTGATCGCGCAGTTCCCCGCGCCCCTTGAAAGCAAAGCACCCGCGCCCCCTGGTGACAGGAGCGCGGGTGGGTGGCTCTGGCCGGTCAGTACTGCGGGTAGTCCTGGCCCTGGTAGCCCTGTTGGTTCTGGTTCGGGGGGTACTGGTTGCCCTGGGGGTACTGGCCGCCCTGGGGGTACTGCTGGGCGTACGGCTGCTGTTGGGGCTGCTGGTAGCCGTAGTTGTCCTCGTAGCCCTGCTGCTGGTAGCCCTGCTGGGTGCCGTAACCCTGGTTGTCGTAGCCCTGGTTGGGGTCGTACGGCTGCTGCTGGGGGTCGGTCGGGGGGATGCGGCGGAGCTGGGTCGTCGCGTCGTCCATGACCGGGGTGGCGGCGGCCGGGGACTGCTGGGGCTGCTGGGCCTGGTTCTTCTTCGCCTTCCTCGCCTTGAGGAGTTCGACGATGATCGGCAGCACCGAGATGAGGACGATGAGGAGCAGCATCGCCTCGATGTTCTTCTTCACGAACTCGATCTGGCCGAGCCAGGAGCCGAGGAGGGTGACGCCCGCGCCCCAGAGGATGCCGCCGACGATGTTGAAGATGAGGAACGTGCGGTACTTCATGCCGCTGACGCCGGCGATGATCGGCGTGAAGGTGCGCACGATGGGCACGAAGCGGGCCAGGATCAGGGACTTCGGGCCGTGCTTCTCGAAGAACTCATGGGCCTTGGTGACGTTCTCCTGCTTGAACAGGCGGGAGTCCGGCCGCTTGAAGAGCGCGGGGCCGACCTTCTTGCCGAACATGTAGCCCGCCTGGTCGCCCAGGATCGCGGAGATACAGATCAGGACGATGGCCAGCCAGAGCGGGAAGTCCAGCGTCTTGGCGGTGATCAGCATGCCCGCCGTGAAGAGCAGCGAGTCACCCGGCAGGAAGAAGCCGATGAGGAGGCCGGACTCGGCGAACACGATCAGGAGCAGGCCCCAGATACCGAACGAGTCGAGCAGATAGTCCGGATCCAACCAGCTCGGTCCGAGGGCGATCGTCGTCACGGTTCCGGGCTCCTGGGGGGTGAGAGAAAGTGAAGGCCCCTGGGTGAGGACCCACGACGGTGGGACCCATAGGGGTGACCAAAGCTATCAACGCACGGTCACCCCACTAGGTTCCACCGGCTCCTCCAGAGTGCCCTGTGGTCGCACTGAGACCAAGCTGTGTGGTCAGCGGGGCGGTCAGGGGTGGTTCAGGGGCGTCGGCGAGCCGCGTTGGCGGTGATCGCCTCCTTCAGATGCTCCGCGAGTCCGGGGCGCGTGGCGTCGTAGAACGCCTTGAAGCGCTCGTCGGAGACGTACATCTCGCCGAGGCACTGGTGCATCTCGTACGGGCAGTCGTAGAACCAGGCGCCGATGTGCTGCCGGTGCTCCTCGGCCAGGTCCATGGCCGCCTCGCCGGTCGGCTCCTCGCCGGCGGCCATCAGGGCGTCGTAGCGCGCGCCCCAGTCGGCCACCTCGTCCTGCATGCGCTTCCAGTCCTCCTTGGTGTATGTGGCCGCGCGGCGCTGCAACTCGGCGTACGCCTCCGTGCCGCCCCAGCGCTGTTCCGCCTCCTCTGCGTACTGCTCGGGGTCCTTGTCGCCGAAGACCTCGAACCGTTCCTCGGGGGTGAGGTTGATGCCCATCCTGCTCGCCTCCATGGCGTGCTCCACGGCCGCGGCCATCTTCTGCAGCTTCTCGATCCGGGCGGTCAGCAGCTCGTGCTGGCGGCGCAGGTGGGCCCGCGGGTCCGCGTCCGGGTCGTCGAGCAGGGTCGCGACCTCGTCGAGGGGGAAGCCGAGCTCCCGGTAGAACAGGATCCGCTGGAGCCGGTCGAGGTCGCCGTCGCCGTAGCGGCGGTGGCCCGCGTGGGTGCGCTCGCTCGGTACGAGGAGGTCGATCTCGTCGTAGTGGTGCAGCGTGCGCACCGTGACGCCGGCGAAGCCCGCGACCTGTCCCACGGTGTAGCCCATGCTTCCGCTCCCTTCCTTCTCGGTACGTGGTCCAGGCTGGGGCCTCACGTGACGTGAGGTGCAAGTCCTTTGGGCCGGGGCTCGTGCGACGCGCTGCACGGGTCACACGCATCTCACTGTGCACAACGCGAAGCCGTGGCGCGCTGACTGTGCACTTGTGCGATGGCCCTCTCCCGGAGGTCTCCCTACGGTGTGTCCATGGACGAGACGCTCGGCCCGGCACGGGGGTGCGGGCCAGGCGTTTTGTCGCCGGGCCGGTGTCGGGGCGCTCAGCGCGCGCGGTGGCGGGGCGGCTGGGTCAGGGCCGGGCGGCCCAGCAGGGGGATTCCAACCCGTTCGGGTTGAGGTTCACGGACGCTCGACCCCTTGCGGGGTGTCGTCCCTCCGGCACCGGCTGTGCGCCGGGGGCGGGTGATCCCGCCCTGTCCTGCCGCGATGTTGATACTGGCGTTGGTGTCGGCGTTGCAGGTGAAGCCGCAGGAGGAGCAGACGAACTCGGCTTGGCTCTTGCGCGAGTTCTTGTCGATCCATCCGCAGGCACTGCACCGCAGGGATGTGTAGGGGGCGGGTACGTCTTCGACCCGGCCGGGGGCTTTGTGTCCGGTGCACTGTCGGAGCAGGCCCCAGCCCTGGGCGAGGATCGCCCGGTTCAGGCCGGACTTCTGGGCGACGTGCCTGCCGGGCCGCTCCACGGTTCCCTTCGCGGAGCGGGTCATCGTCTTGATGTTCAGCTTCTCGAACCGGATGAGGTCATAGGAGCGGGCGAGCATGGTGCTGGTCTTCTCGCACCAGTCCTTGCGCCGGTTCGCCTCCCGCGCCTTGAGTCTGGCGGCCTTGGCGTACTCGGCGGTCTTGGCCTTGCCGCCCTTGGGGGCGCGAGCAGCCCGCCGCTGGTGCTTGCGGATCTGCGCCCGCTCGCGGGTGGTGAGCTGGGGGCAGTTGAGCTTCCGGCCGTCGGAGAGGGCGGCGGTGATGGTGACACCCCGGTCGATGCCGATCACCTCACCCGTGCCGGGTACCGGGGTCGGCTCGGGGATGACCGCGAACGCGATGTGCCACTGCCCGTTGCGGAAGGTGACCCGGAACCGTTTTCGCGTCGGGCAGCTTCGCGCCTTTGCCCTTTGGCGCTGAGGCGGAAGCGGACCCAGCCGCAGCCGGGCACCCTGACCTGCGCCCACCGCCGGTTCAGCTTCTGCACGACCACCGAGCGGCCCATGACCTGCCTGCCGGTCTTCGCGTTCAGCCTCGGCGACCCGTCCAGGTGGTACTCCGGTACGCGGTCGGTGCCGATGACCCGGAAGCCCTCGTGCACGTGCTTCCTGCGCCAGGTCGGCTCACCGAACCCGGACGTGAACCTGACGCTCTTGGCCCTGGCGAAGTCCTTCAGCGCCTGCTGCTGCACATCCGCGTTCCCCGAACCCAGCCACTCGCTCTCCCGCCGGGCCTCGGTGAGCTGACGGCACTGCTCCGCCAAACCGGGCGCCGACGTGCGCCACCGGCGCCAGTGCGAGTGCTGCTGCTCGACAGCGAGGTTCCACACGTACCGGGCGTGCGCGCAGTGCGTGAGCAGTTGCTCGGCCTGCGCGCGCGACGGAAACATCCGGAAACGTGACATGCCACGAACCTAGACACCCCGTTCCCCTCCCGCGCACACCTTCGACCAACATCACCCGTGCGAGTGACCGGCACGCTCTCGTCTTCCCGGCGACTCCCACCCACAGGGCCCTCAACCCGCCGGCACCACGAACGACTCCATGCCAGCCTCACCGCTGTCTCTCCCGAGAGGCCGCCTTGCGCCGGTCCAGGAGGCGGATCAGCTGGTCGAGGGTCCAGATCGCGGACGAGCGTGTGCGGCAGCCCGGACAGCGGGTGGGCGATGACCCCGGTGACCCGGGTCGCGCCGTGGCGGGGGGCGTGGCCCGGCTGCAGGAACCGCAGCCGCAGCGGCGGCCGGTCGTTGATCAAGTAGTCAAGGGTGGACACCTTCGCCGTCCCTCCCCGGTCACCGCATACGGGTCCACCGGACGCTCAACCCCACCTGCCGTGTTCGCACTTGTCGCACCTGGTACACCTTCGGCAGGGCAATCGACCGAGAATGTGAACAGCACATCATCCACACGGGCCGCATACGCACCTCGCGCACACGTGTGAGGTGCGAGTCACCCGTGGCGGATCTACCGTCGAATACATGCCACTGCACCGATGGGACAGCGACGCCCGGCAGGGCGACGGGCGCGACCGGAGCGACGGGCATCGGCTCGCCGTGAACCCCTTCTACGGCCAGGCGGCCAACCCGGTCGGCGGGATGACCGAGGCGCCGCCCAAGCACCGGCTCCCGGACGCGCCGCTGGCCCCCTCGACGGCGTATCAGCTCGTCCACGACGAACTCATGCTGGACGGCAACTCACGGCTGAACCTCGCCACCTTCGTCACGACCTGGATGGAGCCCGAGGCCGGGGTCCTGATGGGTGAGTGCCGGGACAAGAACATGATCGACAAGGACGAGTATCCACGCACGGCCGAGCTGGAGCGGCGGTGTGTGGCGATGCTCGCCGATCTGTGGAACGCCCCCGATCCGGGCGCCGCCGTCGGCTGCTCGACCACCGGGTCCAGTGAGGCCTGCATGCTCGCCGGGATGGCCCTCAAACGGCGGTGGGCGCGGCGCAACGCCGACCGGTATCCCTCGGCGAGCGCCCGGCCCAACCTCGTCATGGGCGTCAACGTCCAGGTCTGCTGGGACAAGTTCTGCAACTTCTGGGAGGTGGAGGCCCGGCAGGTGCCCATGGAGGGCGACCGGTTCCATCTCGATCCGGCGGCGGCCGCGGCGCTGTGCGACGAGAACACCATCGGGGTCGTGGGTGTCCTCGGCTCCACCTTCGACGGGTCGTACGAGCCGATCGCGGAGCTGTGCGCCACGCTCGACGACCTTCAGGAGCGTACGGGGCTGGATGTGCCCGTGCATGTCGACGGCGCGTCCGGGGCGATGGTCGCGCCCTTCCTCGACGAGGAGCTGGTGTGGGACTTCCGGCTGCCCCGGGTGGCGTCGATCAACACGTCCGGGCACAAGTACGGGCTGGTGTATCCGGGGGTCGGGTGGGCGCTGTGGCGGTCCGCCGCGGAGTTGCCGGAGGAGCTCGTCTTCCGGGTGAACTATCTGGGCGGCGACATGCCCACGTTCGCGCTCAACTTCTCGCGGCCCGGGGCGCAGGTCGTCGCGCAGTACTACACCTTTCTGCGGCTCGGGCGGGAGGGGTACCGGGCGGTGCAGCGGTCGACGCGGGAGGTGGCGATGGGGCTCGCGGAACAGGTCGGGAAGTTCGGGGACTTCCGGCTGCTCACGCGCGGGGACGAGTTGCCGGTGTTCGCCTTCACGATGGAGGAGGGGGTGACGGCGTACGACGTGTTCGATGTGGCTCGGCGGATGCGGGAGAAGGGGTGGCTGGTGCCGGCGTACACGTTCCCCGAGAACCGGGAGGATCTGTCCGTGGTGCGGGTGGTGTGCCGGAACGGGTTCACGTCCGATCTCGCGGGGTTGTTCCTGGAGGACCTCGGGTTGTTGCTGCCTGAGCTTCGGCGGCAGTCGGGGCCGTTGACTCGGGACAAGGGGGCGGCGACGGGGTTCCATCACTAGGGGGCTAGGGGGTGGGGATGGGCGCCTAGTGGCTCGGGGGTGCGGGTGCGTTGGCGGGTGCGGGTCCGGTGGGGCTTCTCGCGCAGTTCCCCGCGCCCCTGAAAAGCAGGGGCTGCGCCCCGTGCTTTTCAGACCCGCAGCCCCGTCACCATTCAGACCCGCAGCCCCGTCACCATTCAGGCCCACCGGCCCGTCACCCTCAAGCCCACCGGCCCGTCGCCATTCAGGCCGGCGGGGGCCGGGGTCTTTCAGGCCCGCCAGGGCCTGAATCTTTAGGGGCGCGGGGAACTGCGCGACCAGCCCCCACCGAGCCGCGCTCGAACGGCTACCCGGCTATTTGCTCAGCCGTCCGAACCGCCGTACCGCCAGCGGGAAGAAGACCGCCAGCAGGGCCAGGGGCCAGATGATCGCCGGCCAGATGTGGGCCGTGTCGGGGGAGGCGGAGAACAGGGAGCGTGTGGCTGTGGCCGTGTGGGACAGGGGGTTCCATTCGACGGCCGTGCCGAGCCAGGCAGGCATGGACGTGGGCGTGGCGAAGGCGTTGGAGAGGAAGCCGACCGGCCAGACGAGGATCTGTACGGCGGTGAGGAGTTCGGGTTTGCCGGCGACCATCGCGAGGTGGATGCCGATCCAGAGCATCGCGAAGCGCAGGAGGAGCAGGAGTCCCACCGCGCCCAGGAAGGCGCCGGGGCCGCCGTGGGCGCGCCAACCCAGGGCGAACGCGACGGCGATGACGACGGCCAGCCCCACCGCCGACTGGAGCATGTCCGCGACCGAACGGCCCACCAGAACCGCCCCGTTGGTCATCGGCATCGAGCGGAAGCGGTCGATCACTCCCTTGTTGAGGTCCTGGGTGACGGCGAGCATCGTGCCCTCCAGGCCGAAGGCCATGGTGAGCGCGAGCATGCCGGGGAGGAGGTAGTCGAGGTAGTCGCCCCTCACTCCGCGTCCGCCGCCGACCAGGTAGCCGAACATCAGCAGCAGCATCACGGGGAAGACGAGCCCGACGACCAGCTGCACCGGCTGCCGCGCCCAGTGGGCGAGTTCGCGGCGGGTCATGGTCCAGGAGTCGGCCAGGGCGTACGCGCCCACGCCGGTGCGCGGGGGCGCGGCGGTGGTCATGGCGGTGGTCGTTGTCATGCGCGTACGGCCTCCTTCTCGCGGTCGTCCTCGGTGACGTGCAGGAACACCTCGTCCAGGGTCGGGCGGCGCAGGGCGATGTCCTCGGCCTCGATGCCGGCGTCCGCGAGGGCCCGTACGACCGTGGTGAGGGCCGTCATGCGGTCGGTGACGGGAACGCTGAGGCGGCGGCGGTCGGTGTCGACCGAGATGTCGTCCTTGGGGACGGGCAACAGGGCGACGGCGGCGCCGAGTTGGCCCGCGTCGCGCAGGACCACGTCGATGCGGTCGCCGCCGGTGAGGCCCTTCAGCTCGTCCGAGGTGCCGTCGGCGACGACCCGGCCGCCGTCGACCACCGAGATGCGGTCAGCGAGCTGGTCGGCCTCCTCCAGGTACTGGGTGGTGAGCAGGACCGTCGTACCGCCGCCGACCAGGGAGCGGACGGAGTCCCAGACCTCGGTGCGGCCTCGCGGGTCGAGGCCGGTCGTCGGCTCGTCCAGGAAGAGCACCTCCGGTTCGGTGATGAGGGACGCGGCGAGGTCGAGGCGGCGCCGCATACCGCCGCTGTACTGCTTGACGGCCTTGCGGCCGGTGTCGGCGAGGCCGAACCGCTCCAGGAGTTCGTCGGCCCGCACGCGCGCGTGGCGGGCGCCCAGGTGGTAGAGGCGGCCGAACATCTCCAGGTTCTGCCGGCCGCCGAGCTCCTCGTCGAGCGCGGCGTGCTGGCCGAGCAGTCCGATACGGAAGCGCACCTCACGCGCGCGTGCCACCACGTCGTGCCCCGCCACCTCGATCCGGCCCGCGTCGGGCCGCAGCAGGGTCGCCAGAATCCTGACCAGGGTCGTCTTGCCCGCGCCGTTGGGCCCGAGCACCCCGTGCACGGTGCCGCGCGCGACCTGGAGGTCGAGCCCGTCGAGGGCGACCTTGCCGCCCTTTCCGCCGTCTCCGCCCTTGCCGCCGTACCTCTTGCGTACCCCTTCGACAGTGATCGCCGAATCCGCCATCGGACCTCCCCCTCGATCGGTGTGCGGTTCCCATGAAGTCATTCAATAGTCAAACTTGACTACTCTCTCGAAGGTAGCCCGCCGAAACAGTGATAGTCAAACTTGATTAGCGGGAGTCCCCCGGATGCCGCTCCCCCGTCGCGTACGGGTTGTCCTGGCCCTCCGCCAGGACGCCCACGAACGGATCGCCCTCGCCGGCGAAGGTGTAGGCGCCACCGCGGATGCGCTCGATGAGGTCGCGGGTCCACTGGGCGCCCGTGTCGGCGGAGTGCAGCCAGAAGTTCATGATCTCGCCGATGTGACCGAGCCGGCCGGGGCCGTCGGCGGGCGTGTAGTACTCGGTGACGGCCTTGCGCCACTCCCCGATGCTGCGCACACGCGCCTGGAGGAGTTCGAGGGCCTCCTCGCGGGACAGGTCGACCATGAAACCGAGCGCGGCGGTGAGCACGTCCGGTCTCTGGTCGTAGGCCGTGAGGTACTGCCGCAGCAGGCCAAGGTATTCCTCGGTGCCCTTCTCGGTGATCTCGTACTCGGTGCGGGGCGGTCCGCCCGCGGTGGAGGGGGCGATCTCGTGCGCGACCAGCAGTCCCTGTTTCGCCATCTGCTTCAGGGCGTGGTAGATCGAGCCGGGCTTGGCGTTGGACCACTCGTGCGCGCCCCAGTACTCCAGGTCGTTGCGCACCTGGTAGCCGTGGGCCCGCCCGTGCTGGCGCACGGCGCCCAGCACGAGAAGACGGATCGCTGACATGGGCCCAGCGTAGAACCACGTGGGGTCACCCCCAGCTCGTGCCCTCCTCCTTCGCCACCAGCGCGAAGGCGGTGGCGCCGTCCAGCGACTCCCGGATGATGTCGGCGTGGCCGGCGTGCCGGGCGGTCTCGCGGATCAGGCAGAGCATCAGCCAGCGCATCGAGACCGACTCCTTGGGGAACCAGGCGGCCTCCGGCAGCGGGAAGGTGTCGTCGAGGCTGGGCACCGAGCGGATGAAGTCCTCGGTCTCCGCGGCGACCTTCTCCCAGTACGCGAGCTGCGACTCCACCGTCTCGTCGCCGGCCAGGGCGAAATTCTCGTGCCAGTTCGTGTCGTCCCGGTGCACCGCCGGCGGCTCGCCCTTCGCCCGGGCGACCCAGCTCTGCTCGGCCTCGATGACGTGCTTGAGGAGCCCGGCCAGCGACAGTTCGCTGGCGCTGGGTCGGGAGGCGGCCTGTTCGGCGGTCAGCCCCAGCAGGGTCCGCCGGATGCCGCCGCGCTGCTCCTCCAGGAAGGACAGCAGCGCCCCTCGCTCGTCACCCTTCGCCTCCGCGGGCACGTGCTTGACCATGACCGGCAACCCTTCGTCGGGATCGGGGCCCCGGGAGGCCCTCTGACACCGACGAAGCTACGGGCCCTTGCGGTCAGGTTCTGTCCGCAAGGGCCCGGGCGATCGACGAACCGCGAGAACCGGGGCTAGAAGGGGAAGAAGCTCCGCTTGTGCTGGACCGAGATCCACTTCTGGGTGGTGAAGGCGTCCACCGTCGTCTCGCCGTTGAGGCGGCCGATGCCGGAGTGCTTCTCGCCGCCGAAGGGGACGAGCGGCTCGTCGTGGACGGTGCCGTCGTTGACGTGGAACATGCCGGTGTCGATCTGCTTGGCGAAGTTCACGCCCCGCTCGATGTCACCGGTGTGGACGGCGCCGCTGAGGCCGTACGGGGTGTCGTTGACGAGGCGGACGGCCTCCTCCTCGCCGTCGAAGGGGATGAGGAAGACGACGGGGCCGAAGACCTCCTGCTGGAGCAGGGCGGAGCCGGCGGGGACGTCGGTGAGGACGGACGGCTCGACCAGGTTGTCGGTCGTGGAGCCGTGCACCAGCGCCGTGGCGCCCTCGGCGAGGGCCTGCTCGACGACGGAGGAGAGGGCGTCCGCCTGGGAGGAGTTGATGACCGGGCCGATGACCGTCTGCGGGTCGCTCGGGTCGCCGACCTTCAGGGACTTCACCTTGGCCACGAACTTCTCGGTGAACTCGGCCTGGATCGAACGGTCCACGAGGACACGGTTGGCGGCCATGCAGACCTGGCCCTGGTGGACGTAACGCGAGAAGACGGCCGCGTCGACGGCGTAGTCGATGTCGGCGTCGTCCAGGACCACCAGCGCGCTGTTGCCGCCCAGTTCGAGGATCGCGCGCTTGAAGTGCGAGGCGGCGACGGTGGCGACATGGCGGCCGACCTTGTCGGAGCCGGTGAAGGAGATGAGCTTGGGGACGGGGTGCTCGATGAAGGCGTCGCCTATCTCGGCGATGTCGGTGACGACGACGTTCAGCAGCCCGCCGGGCAGGCCGGCCTCCTCGAAGATCTTCGCGACCAGGGTGCCACCGGCGATGGGGGTGTTCTGGTGCGGCTTCAGCACGACGCCGTTGCCGAGGGCGAGGGCCGGGGCGACGGACTTGATGGAGAGCAGGAACGGGAAGTTGAAGGGGCTGATGACGCCCACGACACCGACCGGTACGCGGTAGAGGCGGTTCTCCTTGCCGTCGATCGGCGAAGGAAGGATCCTGCCCTCGGGGCGCAGCGCGAGCTGAATCGATTCGCGCAGGAACTCCTTGGCGAGGTGCAGTTCGAACCCGGCCTTCAGGTGCGTACCGCCCAGCTCGGCGATGATCACCTCGGTGATCTCCTGCTCGCGCTCCTCGATGACCTTGAGGGCCTTCTCGAAGACCGCGCGACGCGCGTAGGCGTTGACCTCGGCCCATTCCTTCTGGGCCGCCTGGGCGGCCTTGTAGGCCTCGTCCACCTCATCGACCGTGGCGATCGTGATCGACGCGAGCTTCGCGTCGTCGTACGGGTTGAAGTCGATGATGTCCCAGGAGCCTGATCCCGGGCGCCACTCGCCGCCGATGTACTGCTGGGCCAGGTCGGTGAAGTAGGACGACATGTGATCCTCAATCAGTCGGCATCGATCAAGATTGATCACTCGTCATCGTACTGGTGGGTAAAGGGAGTTGGAGAGCTACTTGGGAGACTCTGTGAAGACTCCCAGGCAAGCCGATGGGCCTCCGGCGGGTCCGGGGACGGGCCTCCGCCGGGTCCCGGGGACCGGCCTCAGGAGAGCTGGAGCAGGCCCCGCAGCAGGTCGCGACTCTCGGCCGGGGACGGGCTGTCGTCCTGGAGCTGCTTGATCGCCCGCTCGTACTGGGCGATGTCCTCGCCCTTGTCCAGATAGAGCGCGCTGGTGAGCTGTTCGAGATAGACGACGTCGGTGAGGTCGGACTCGGGGAAGCTCAGCACGGTGAAGGCACCGCTCTCGCCGGAGTGGCCGCCGAAGCTGAACGGCATGACCTGGAGCGTCACGTTCGGGCGCTCCGAGATCTCGATCAGATGCTGGAGCTGACCCCGCATCACTTCCCGGTCGCCGTACGGCCGGCGCAGCGCGGCCTCGTCGAGGACGCAGTGGAACTCGGGGGCGCTCTCGGACACCAGGTACTTCTGGCGCTCCATGCGCAGGGCCACTCGCTTGTCGATCTCGGCCTCGCTCGCGCCCCTCATGCCCCGGGAGACGACCGCGTGCGCGTACGCCTCGGTCTGCACCAGGCCGTGCACGAACTGGACTTCGTAGCTGCGGATGAGGTGGGCCGCCGCTTCGAGGCCGACATAGGTGGGGAACCAGCTCGGCAGGACGTCGGAGTAGCTGTGCCACCAGCCGGCGACATTGGCCTCCTTCGCCAGCGAGAGCAGCGAGGTGCGCTCGGTCTCGTCGGTGACGCCGTAGAGGGTCAACAGGTCCTCCACGTCACGGGTCTTGAAGCTGACCCGGCCGAGTTCCATCCGGCTGATCTTCGACTCCGAGGAGCGGATCGAATACCCGGCCTTCTCCCGGGTGATCCCCTGCGACTCGCGCAGCCGCCTGAGATGCGAACCCAGCAGCATCCGCCTCACCACCGACCCGCTCGATTCACCGGCGCCCACGTTCGTCAGCCTCCCCAACTTCTTCAAGGGCCGCAGTCTGCCACTAAACCACTCCGATCCGCACTCGCCCGGTTACAGAAATGGAAAGTCTTCAACATCTGAGACGGACGAGGTGCAGGGGGCACGGAGACAGGGTGACGGAAGAAATGTTGAGCAAGCGGTATGGGGAGGTCCAATTCGGGCGCGTGCACGTGCATCTGCCCTTGCATCTGCTGTACGCATCAGAAACCATGGTCCCGCGCCACCGCTGCATCGCAACGACCGCGAACACCCGGGAGTGCCTCGCATGGGGACGAATGGATCGACCATGCTCGAACCCTTACGGCAGGGACTTCCGCCACTTGATCCCGCGACCGTGTCCAACGCCGCGTCCTGCGCGCTGCCGCCCCGCTACGAAGCGGTGCGCGAGGCGCGGCAGTTCACCCGGGGCACGCTCGACCAGTGGCGGCTGGACGACCGTTTCGACGACGTCTGCCTCGTGGTCTCCGAACTCGTCACCAACGCGCTGCGGCACGGTCTACCCCTGAGCAACGGCATGGGCCATGGCATGGGGAACGGAGCGCGTCCGGCCCAGGACCCGCCCGTACGGCTGCACTTGATGCGCTGGACCGAGCGGCTGGTGTGCGCGGTGCGCGACCCCAGTCACGACAGCCCGGTCGCGGGCGACTCCGAGGACTTCTCGGCGGAGTCGGGGCGCGGACTGTTCCTGGTCGACTCGTTCGCGGACAGTTGGGGCTGGCATCCGCTGGGCGGCGCGCTCAGCGGCAAGGTCGTGTGGGCGCTGTTCCAGGTGCCGCCGACGGCGGGCCACTCCCCCGCCCATTGAAGAACCGCGGCGCTTTTCGGCGCCGCGGTTCTACGCGTGTCACATCGTCGGGGCCGCGGGCTCCCCGCCCGGCCGGCGGGCGCTAGCCGACCAGGTGGTCGAACTCGCCGTCCTTGACTCCCAGGAGCATCGCCTCGATCTCGGCGCGTGTGTAGACGAGCGCCGGACCGTCGGGGAAGCGGGAGTTGCGCACCGCCACCTCACCGCCGGGCAGCCGGGCGAACTCCACGCAGTTGCCCTGCGAGTTGCTGTGCCTGCTCTTCTGCCAGGCCACCGCGTGGAGCTGGGTCAGCTCCGTCGCGGCCATGCCGTTGTACACGTCATCCACGCCGTACACGTCGTGGTCCACAGGTCGCTCCCCGGGTGGTGCAGTGGTGCGCAGGATGCGCATGGGCACTGGTGTGGCCAGTGATGCCAGTGATGCCGGTGATGCAGCGGTCAACTGCCCCGGATCATAGCTTTGTTCACGTGCGGACGCATGAGCGGATGCATCTGCGCATGCACGAGCAGATGCACGTGCACGGGGGGTGGTCCTGCGGTTACAGCCGCCGGTCGGCGCGCCGGAGGGCAACGGTCGGCACTGGAGAGACGTAGTACGGGGTGTTCCTGTTCCATCGGCGGCTCCGGCGACTCAGGTCGTCCTGATTCATGCGCCCATGTCCCTTCTTACGGGCAGCGGGGCCGTGCGGTTCAGGGGCGCGGAGCGGTGGGCGCAGGATGGCGGGAAACGAGTGCCCCCGGGGAGGTCATGGAGCCTCCCCGGGGGCCGGGTGGGGGGTGGTGGTTCGGGAGAGGGTCGGGGGGCGGGCGGGCTCAGCGGGTGGAGTAGGGCAGGAGGGCCATCTCCCGGGCGTTCTTGATGGCCCGGGCGAGCAGGCGCTGCTGCTGGGCGGTGACACGGGTGACGCGGCGGCTGCGGATCTTGCCGCGGTCGGAGATGAAGCGCCGCAGCAGGTCGGTGTCCTTGTAGTCGATGTACGTGATCTTCGCCTGGTCCAGCGGGTTGGGGCGGGACTTGGCGGGCTTGCGCTCCGGCTTGCGGGGCATGGCGGGTCAGACCTCCAGGAAGGTGTCGAAGGGGCGCGGCAGGCGTTCCCAGGCGGCGCGTCCGGCGGCGTACTCGGCGTCGGTGAGCAGGCAGGACTCCAGGAGCTGTTCGAGTCCGTCGCGGTCCAGGCCCGGGGAGGTGAAGACCAGGTGCTGGCAGCGGTCGCCGTGTTCCGGGTGCCAGTCGAGGGCGGCGGCGGCCCGGCGGACCGGGGGGACCAGGTCCCAGGCGGCGTCCGGGAGCGAGGCGAGCCAGGGGCCCACCGACTCCACGCACAGGGCGCCGCCGGCCGCGTCCCAGTGCAGCAGGGTGTCGGGGCGCTCGGCCAGCCAGAACCTGCCGCGGCTGCGGGCGGCGGCACAGCAGAGGTCTTCGAGCGCGGCGTAGAGCCGTTCCGGGTGGAAGGGGCGGTGGCGGTGCCAGACGAGGGTGGTGACGCCGTGTTCGTCGGCGTCGGTGGGGAGGAGGGCGGAGGCGGGGTGTTGGGCGGCGGCCGCGGCGTCCACGTCGAAACCGGCGAAGGCGGCGGCGACGAGGTGAGTCGGGGAGCGCCGTTGGGGCTGCTGCGAGTGGCCGGGTACGGGCGCGTCGTGGCTGGTCGCGCAGTTCCCCGCGCCCCTTTCAGGGCCTTCGGCCCCTTCAGGGGCGTGGGCCGTGAACCAGGCCGACCAGGGGTCCGGCATGGCCGCGGAAGGAGCGGACGTGCCCCGTTCGATGGGCACCCTGTGGGCCGTCGGGTGGAGTTGGGCCAGTAGGGCCCTGTCCTCGTCGTCCGCCTCCTCCGAGTCCAGTACGGCCAGGATCGGGGCGTATTCGAGTTGGCGGGCGAAGGTGTCGGCGACCGTGCGCTGGTCGGTGGTGGCGGCGGCGAGGCCCGCGTCGGCGAGGTCGTCGCCGTTGCCCAGGTAGGGGAGGAGGAGGGCGGGGTCGACGGCCGTGACGACCGAGGTGAGGCGAAGGCCGCCGGCCGCGATCACCTCCGCCATCGCCTTCGGTTCCACCGAGTCCCAGAGTTCGACCACGGCCAGGCGGGTCAGGCCCGCGTCGGCCAGGCGCCGCAGCTCGGGGACGAGGTCCTCGCGGAGGGCGCAGCAGGCGCAGTCGTTGACGAGCGGGGTCTCACCGGTGGAGATGAGACCCGCGGCGTCCCGTACGGTCCGGACGACCTTGGCGTCGGGGCCGTCGGTGGCGGTGGTGAGGTCGTGGTGCAGCGCGACGCTGCCCGGGACCCCGGCGAGCAGCGCCTCGACGGCGGCCCGCCGGGCGTCGGCGTGCAGCCCGCCGACGATCGCGACAGACAGCTGGGTCACGTCGGTCAGCCCCGCTTCTTCCCGGTCGATCCGGCCGTCTTGTCCGCTCCGGTCGATCCGGTCGATGCAGCTGATTCGGTCGATGCGGTCGATCCGGCCTTCCCCGCGCCGTACCGCTTCTCGAACTTCTCCACGCGGCCCGCCGTGTCCAGCACGCGGGCGGTGCCGGTGTAGAAGGGGTGGCTGACGTTCGAGATCTCGACGTCGACTACGGGGTAGGTGTTGCCGTCCTCCCACTCGATCGTCTTCTCGCTCGTCATCGTCGAGCGGGTGAGGAAGGTGTGGTTCGCGGCACGGTCCCGGAAGACGACGGGCCCGTACGACGGGTGGATGTCCTTCTTCATCGCGGTCAGCGCTCCTCTCGGAAGTCGACGTGGCGGCCGGCCCTCGGGTCGAACTTGCGCAGCGTCAGCCGGTCCGGGTCGTTCCGGCGGTTCTTGCGGGTGACGTAGGTGTAGCCGGTGCCGGCCGTGGACCGGAGTTTGATGACCGGCCGGAGTTCGTTGCGTGCCATGCTGCTACCTTACTGAAAATGAATTCCATTTACATCACTGGATCGAGAGAGGTGCATCACCCTTGTCCGCCCACTGCATGCTGACCGGCGCCCAGCCCGGCTTCGGCAACCGCATCTCGCACTCCCACCGGCGTACGTCCCGCCGTTTCGACCCGAACATCCAGTCCAAGCGGTACTGGCTGCCCAGCGAGAACCGCCATGTGCGGCTCCGGCTGAGCACGAAGGGGATCAAGACCGTGGACGTCATCGGCGTCGAGGCGGCGGTCGCGCGGATCCGTGCCCGGGGGGTGCGGGTCTGATGGCGAAGAAGAGCAAGATCGCGAAGAACGAGCGACGGCAGGAGATCGTCGCGCGGTACGCCGCGCGGCGGGCCGAGCTGAAGGAGATCATCCGGCGGCCGTCCTCGACGGAGGCCGAACGCGAGGCCGCCCAGCGGGAGTTGCGCGCCCAGCCGCGCGACGCGAGCGCCACCCGCGTCCGCAACCGGGACCAGGTCGACGGACGGCCCCGGGGGTACTTCCGGACGTTCGGACTGTCACGGGTGAGTCTGCGGGAGCAGGCGCACGCGGGGTTCCTGCCGGGGGTGCGTAAGTCGTCCTGGTAGGGGTGAGGGCGGTGCGTCGGGGCGGGTCGCCTCTCGGCGGGGGCCGGGGCGGCGTCGGCTCCAGGCCCGGGCGGCGTCGGCTCCTGGCCGGGCTGGGCCGGGGAGTCCCGGCCCAGCCCGGCCGGGAAGTCCTTGGAGTCCTCACAGTTCCCGGCCGTCTGCCGCCGAGCCGCTGCTGGTAGCTTGCCGCTGTCGCCGCGGCGACAGGATCTGGCCACGGCTTTGGGAGACCTCCAGTGACTACGGCGATGACGGCAGGGCCCGCGACGCCCACGACACCCACGGCGCCCACGACCAGGGCGGCTTCCGTACGCCGGCGCGTGCGCGTCGCGGCCGCGGCCGCCGGGCTCGCGGCCGCGCTCGTGCTGACCGGGTGCAGCAGCGACGACGGCGGCTCTGAGGCCAAGGAGTCGTCGCCCGCCCCGACCGCGACGGACGGCGGCGGCTCCGGGGACTCCGGCGACTCCTCCGGCACCGAGACGGAGTTGCAGGGCAACTGGCTGGCCACGACCGACGGCAAGGCAGTCGCCCTGTTCGTCAACGGTGACGAGGTCGCCGTCTTCGCGGGCACCGCGGTGTGCGGCGGCAAGGTCTCCGACGCGGCGAACATGCGGATGATCAGCCTCAAGTGCCAGGACGGCAGCGACGACCGCACCGAGGGCATGGTGGACAAGGTCAGCGCGAAGTCCCTCACGATCACCTGGGAGGGCGGCGTCGGCGAGGAGACGTTCCAGAAGGCGGAGGGGTCCCTGCCGTCGGGGCTGCCGACGGATCTGCCCACGGCGAGCGCCGGGTCGTAGAACCGGCGTGGTTCAGGGTTCAGGTCGTAGAAAGGCGTAGATCAGGTCGTAGATCGGGCCTACGGCGCGCTGCGGATCGTAGATCATGTGGATCATGTGTCGGACGGGTCGGGAACCTCCGGGTTCCGCGGCCCGTTCGCCCTTTCACGCCACCACCGGCTGTGCTGTGACAGCCACGAACTCCACCGGGATCCTCATGCGCACCGCTCCGACCGCCCTCGCCGCCGCCCTTCTCGCGGCCCTCACCCTGACCGCCTGCAGCAGTGACGGCGGAGAGGGCGGGGGTGGCACGGGTGACGACGGCAAGACCGGCGCCGCAACCGCCGAGAGCGGGAAGGGGGGCGCCTGTACGGCCGCGCAGGCCGGCTTCGAGATCGGGCCCAGCAGCGCCGCGCCGGCCGCCGGTGACGAGGGTGCCGTACCGGTCACCGTCACCAACAAGGGCGAGGCCGCCTGCACGCTGAAGGGCCTGGCCGGGGTCGACCTGTTCGCCGGCGACAAGTCCTGGGCGCTCAAGCCGCAGGAGGGCGCGGCCCAGGACTCCGAGGTGACGCTGGAGAGCGGTCAGTCGATGTCGTTCACCATCGCGTATGTGCGCGGGGTCGCCGGTGACACGGAGAAGAGCGCCAAGGTGGACGAGCTGAGGCTCACCCTGCCCGGTGACAGCAAGGTCAACAGCTTCAAGTGGCCCGACCCCGAGGTCGCGGTCAAGTCCGAGAGCACGCTGGACGCGACGGTGGGGCCGTTCCTGCCCGCGGGTGACTGAACAACCGGAGTCGGTCACGCGTCCGGGCCCGAGTCCGCGTCCGGGCCCGAGTCCGGGCGCAGGTCCGTGTCCGCGTTCCCGTTCGCTCTCGCCCGCACTTTCGCTCTCGCTCTCGCTTTGGCTTTCGCTCTCGCATCATGACGGCAGTCGGGGCCGTGCCCTGACCTGGGCGCGGTCCGCCGCCTCCGACCCCTGTTGCCAGCCGGCCAGGTCGCTGACGCCCCGGACGCGGGTGGTGACCGTGTCCGGGAACATCCGGGTGACCTGTTCGCGGACGGCGATGTCGCGGGCGGCGAGGACGGGCAGGAGATCCGGTTGCGGGGCGCCCGGCCCGCGCGCGCCCGCACTCTCGGCCTCCGCCTCCGCCTCGGCGACCTGGGCTTCGGCGACCTCGGCCAGCCGGTCCCCTATGCGGTGGGCGTAGGCGGCCAGGAAGGACTGCCGGAAGGTCTTGGTCCGCTTGCGGCCGCCCTTGCGCTGGGCCGCCTCCGCCTTGGTCAGGGCGGTGGTGGCCTGGACGAGGAGCGAGGTGTGGAGCAGTTCGACCGCCTCCAGGTCGGCCTCGAAACCGACGACCGTGGAGAAGCCGAGGTCCTCGTTCCAGACGGCCTCGCAGCGGTTGGCCCGGGCCACCGCGTCGAGGAGCATCGCCTTGGCCGTCTCGTACGGTGCGTCCACGCCGATCCGGCACGCGCCGGGCGCGTTCTGGCTGTGCGCGCGGGCCGCGATCAGCGCCTCATCGATGCTGTGCCGGGCCATCAGCTCCTGCGCCTTGGCGCTGAGCGCCTCCGCCTCCTCCGGGAACCCGGTCGCCTCCGCCTTGGCGAGGAGCGCGCGGATACGGCTGAGCATGCGGGATTCGGGGTGGGGCGAGTTCTGTGCGCCGCCGGTCGGCCGCGGCCTGTCCAGGTGTTCGAGGCTGGGGAGGCGCAGAAGGAGGCGGTACAGCTCCAGGGTCTCGGTGGCCTGCGAGAAGCGGTCCGTGCGGGCGGGGTCCGCGACCAGCTCCCTGACCTCGTCGAGCTGGGCGGCCCAGCGAGGGCCGGGAGGTGGCTGCCGCTTCCCCGCCGTCGTCGCCCCCGCGTGTGCCGCGTCCCCGTGCTCCGCTTCCTCGACGACGAGCCGCGCGAGGAGGCGTACGTGCTCGTCCGCGAGCTCGCGCCGCACGAACCGTACGACGTCGGCGGGCTGCCAGCCGCGCCGCCAGGCCCCGGCGACGAACTCCCGTCCGCGCCGGGCGAGTTCCGCGTCGGCCGCCGGGTCGGCGGCGAGCAGGGAGGCGCCGGTGTCGAGGGCGGCGTCGGTGTCGGCGTAGAGGGCCGCTTCGAAGGCGCGGTCCACCGTGCTGGTCGTACTCACGTGTTCGATCGTGTCATGAGGCCTCGGGGGGTGGGGCTGGCCCTACCCCGGGGACGCCCTTTAGTGGTCGTGTGCGGACGGGGCGCGGACGGTTCGCTTGAGGCATGACCACGACAGAGGCATCAGGCACATCAGGGGCAAGTGAATCGGGGGAGGTCGCCGGAACGACGGGGTTGGCGGCCGTACGTGTACGGGGCCTGCGGCGGTCGTACGGGGATGTCGTCGCCCTCGACGGGGTGGATCTCGACTTCGGGGCCGGGACCTTCACGGCGGTGATGGGGCCCTCGGGGTCGGGGAAGTCGACGCTGTTGCAGTGTGCGGCGGGGCTGGACCGGCCCTCGGGCGGGACGGTGCGGGTCGACGGGGTGGAACTGGCCGGGCTGAGCGAGCGGCGGCTGACACTGCTGCGCCGGGAGCGGATCGGTTTCGTGTTCCAGGCCTTCAACCTCCTCCCCTCCCTCACCGCCGCGCAGAACGTCGCCCTGCCGCTGCGGCTCGCCGGGCGCCGCCCCTCGCGCGGGGCGGTGCGCCAGGCCCTCGACCGGGTGGGGCTGGCTGATCGGGCGGGACACCGGCCGGCCCAGCTGTCCGGCGGGCAGCAGCAGCGGGTCGCCCTGGCCCGGGCGCTGTTCACCCGCCCGGCGGTCCTCTTCGGCGACGAGCCCACCGGGGCGCTGGACACCACGACCAGCCGTGAAGTGCTGTGCCTGCTGCGGGAGTTGGTGGACCGGGAGGGGCAGACGACGGTCATGGTCACGCACGATCCGGTGGCCGCGTCGTACGCGGACCGGGTGGTGTTCCTGGTCGACGGGCGGGTGAGCGGGGAACTGGTCCGGCCGTCGGTGGAGGGGGTGGCGGCGCGTATGGCGGGGTTGGAGCGGGATGCCGGGGCGGCGGGGAGATCCGGTGCGGCCGGGAGGGTCGGTGCCGCCGGGAGGGCCGGTGCGGCTGGTTCGGTGAGTGCGGCTGGTGCGGTTCGTGCCGTTGGGGCGGTTGGGGCGGCCGGGGGCGGGGTCGTCGGGAACGGGATCGTCGGGGGTGTGACGTGCTGACGCCGGCGTCGTTGCGTACGCGGTGGGCCGCGTTGCTCGGGGCGTTCGTCGCGGTGGCGTTGGGGGTCGGGGTGATGACGGCCATGGGGCTCGGGCTCGCGGCATCGCTCGATCCGCCCGCGCGTGCGCCGGAGCGTTTCGGGTCCTCCCCCGTGGTGGTGGCGGGGCCGGACAGTCTGACGGTGGAGGTACGGCGGGGGCCGGGGACGACCCGGGTCTCGAAGAAGCTGGCGCATCCACACCCTGTGGACAAGCGACTGCTGGCCGAGCTGCGGAAGCTGGGGCCGGTGACGACGGACGGGGCGGGCGGCGCGGCGGCCCGGGACACTGTCGGGGTCGACGCGGCCGGGGTCGACGCGGTCGGGGTGGACGCTGCCGTCGGGGACGTACGGGCGGTGGTCGGGGACCGGGCGCGGGTGCTGACCGGGGACGCGCGGCGGCAGGTGGATCCGGCGTACGAGCGGGACGCGGAGGCGTTGGTCGCCGTCAACTCGCTGCTGGGGACCGCGGGCGGGGTCACCACCTTCGTGTCGGTGTTCGTGACGGCGTCGACGTTCGCCTTCGTGGTGGCCCTGCGCAGACGGGAGTTCGGGCTGTTGCGGATGGCGGGTGCGACACCGGGCCAGGTACGGCGGCAGGTGCTCGGGGAGGCCCTGGCGGTCGGAGTGGCGGGGTCGAGCGCGGGGTGTGCGCTGGGGGCGTGGGGGGCGCCTGTGCTGGTACGGGAGTTGGTGGACGGCGGGGTCGCGCCCTCGTGGTTCGCGGTGCCGGACGCGGTGATGTGGCCGTACCACGTGGCCTTCTGGACGGGGGTGTCGGTGGCGTTCGCGGGAGCATGGGTCGCCGCGCGGCGGGCCGGGCGGATCGGGCCCGTGGAGGCGTTGCGCGAGGCGTCCGTGGACACGGGGGTGCTGCCGCTGTCGCGCCGGGTGATCGGTTGTGTGCTGCTGGCGGGTGGACTGGGGCTGCTGGCCTGGAAGTTGGGGACCGACCCCGCCGAACTGCTGAAGCGGAAGACGTACACCACCCAGCCGATGGTCCTGATCACGGCGGTGGCCGCGCTGGCACCGCTGCTCGTCCGTCCGGTCGTACGGCTGGTGGGGGCGGGGCTGCCCGGGGCCGCCGGGCTGCTGATCCGGGAGAACGCGGCCACGTCCGTACGCCGTAGCGCCGCCGTCGCCGCGCCGGTGCTGGTGACCGTCGCGCTGGCCGGTTCGCTGCTGGGGTCCGCCGGGACGGTGGCGGGGGCGAAGGGGGCGGAGGCGCAGGCGCGTACGCGGGCGGACTTCGTGGTCACGGGTGAGGTGGGCGCGCGGGGTGGTGCGGAGAGTGGTGCGGGGGTGCGGGCCGAGGCGGTGGGGCGCGCCGCCGGGAGTGGGGCGACCGTGGCCGGGTCGGCTTCCACCGCTGTGTATGTGGTGGAGGAGGGGACCGCGCTCGTGCGGTCCGACGCGCGGGCGGTGACGGATGTGGCGGCCTTCGCGGCGGTGTCGCGGCTGCCGGTGGTCGCCGGTGACGTACGGGATCTCGACGACCGGTCGATCGTCGTCAACGAGGAGTGGGAGCGGCACGAGGTGGGGCAGACCGTGCGGGTGTGGCTCGGGGACGGGCGTCCGGTACGGCTGCGGATCGTGGCGGTGCTCGCGGAGGGGACCGGGGACAACGGGGCGTATGTGACCGCCGCGAACGCCGGTGGGGCGGTGGTGGACCGGGTCGAGGTGCGGGTGGGAAGCGGGCGCGGGGTGGACCGGGCAGGGGTCGGGGCGGCGCTCGGGCGGGCGGCCGGGGCCGGGGCTGGGCTTGGGGCCGGGGTGACGGTCCGGTCGGCTGAGGAGTGGCTCTCGGCGAACCGTCCCGGTACCAAGGCGCACACCCGGCTCGGGTTTCTCGTGGTGCTGGGGATCGCGCTCGTGTACACGGGGATCTCGCTGGCCGGGACGTTGGTGATGGCCACGTCGGCGCGGGGGGCGGAGCTGCGGTCGTTGCGGCTCGCCGGGGCCACCCGGGGGCAGGTGCGGGTGGTTGTGATGGGGGAGGCGTTGGTCGCGGTTGTGGCGGGGGTGGTGCTGGGGGTGGCCGTCACCGCGCTGAATCTGGCCGGGGTGGTGGGCGCGTTGGGGGTGTTGGCGGCGCCGGTGGGGGTGGTGGTGCCGTGGGGTGTCGTCGGGGGGTGTGTCGGGGCGTGCGGGGTGGTTGCCGTGGTCGCCGTCGGCGGGGTGCTGGGGCGGCGGTGAGGCGGGCTGGGCGCCGTCGTCCGGGGTGGGGTGGGTGTGGTGTCGCGGGTGCGGGTGAGTTGCGGCTGGGCGCGCAGTTCCCCGCGCCCCTTGGGGGGCCGCTGCTGTGTGCGGCGAGCCGCGACGGACGTATGACTAGTGTCAACTTCAGGTTGACAGGGCTCCACTGTCAACCTACGGTTGACACATGACTACGAACCCGCGAGTCTCCGCTTCCATTCGTCTCGACGACCTCATCGAAGCCATCAAGAAGGTTCATCCGGAGCCCCTCGATCAGCTGCAGGACGCGGTGATCGCCGCGGATCATCTCGGTGATGTGGCCGACCATCTGATCGGGCACTTCGTGGATCAGGCCCGGCGTTCGGGCGCGTCGTGGACGGACATCGGCAGGAGCATGGGGGTGACACGGCAGGCCGCGCAGAAGCGGTTCGTGCCGAAGGCCGAGAACGACCTCGACGCCAGCCAGGGGTTCAGCCGCTTCACCCCGCGCGCCCGGAACGTGGTCACGGCCGCCCACAACGAGGGCAAGGCCGCCGGCGCCGTCGAGGGCCTGCCCGCCCACCTCGTCCTCGGCCTCCTCGCCGAGCCGGAGGGCCTCGGCACCAAGGCGCTCGTCGCCCAGGGCGTCTCCCCCGAGGCCGTACGGGAAGCCGCCACGGCCACCCTGCCGCCCGCCTCCGCCGAGGTCCCCGAACTCATCCCCTACGGCGCCGACGCCAAGAAGGTCCTCGAACTCACCTTCCGCGAAGCCCTCCGCCTCGGCCACAACTACATCGGCACGGAGCACATCCTGCTGGCCCTGCTGGAGTTCGAGAACGGGCAGGGAGTACTCAGCGGCCTCGGCGTGACCAAGGAGGCCACCGAGGCGGACGTGGCCAAGGCACTCCAGGCGGTCCAAGCGGTCGTGGAGGGACAGGGCCAGTGAGCCGAGGGCACGGGCCGCACCGCGCGGTGCCGCTCCCTGCCTGAGACGTACGGGCACAGCCTGAGACGTACGGGCGCAGCCTGAGACGTACGGGCGCAGCCTGAGATGTACGGGCGCAGCCTGAGATGTACGGGCGCAGCCTGAGATGTACGGGCGCAGAGCGAGAAGCGCGGCTCCGGAGCCGGTGGCCTCCGGGCCCCGCCCGCCGTTCCCGCCCGTTGTCAGACCCCCCTGCCACACTCGCACCCATGACCGACCGGTGGGCGCTCGCGACGACCGAGGACGGCGGCGTGGAGGTCGCCCCCCTCGGGGTGGACGGCATGCTCGCGGGGCCGGTGACGCGGGAGGCGGATCTCGCGGAGGCCGTGCGGCGGCGGGGGCCGGAGGTGGGGCGGTGGGTGTGGCGGGCCACCGGGGAGGTGTATCCGCGACTGCTCGCCACGGGGGTGCGCGTGGAGCGGTGCTACGACATCGAGGACGCCGAGAGTCTGCTGCTCGGGTACGAGGGTCGTCTCGGTGAGCCGCGTTCCGCTGCCGCCGCCCTCGCCCGCCTCCGTCGTACGGCCGTCCCGCCGGACCCGCCCGCCCGGTCCGCCGACCCCGGCGGCCAGCCCTCCCTCTTCGAGCCCCGCCCCGTCCACGTCCCCCTCACCGACCTCGTCGAGGTGTACGCGGACCAGCAGCGGCGACACGACGCGACCGCACACCCGGACCGGATGCGGCTGCTGACCGCCGCCGAGTCGGCCGGGATGCTCGTCGCCGCCGAGATGAACCGGGCGGGGCTGCCCTGGCGGGCCGACGTGCACCGGGAGGTGCTGCGCGAACTGCTCGGCGAGCGGTACGCGGGCGGAGGCGAACCCCGCCGCCTCGCCGAACTCGCCGAGGACGTGTCGAACGCCTTCGGGCGCCGCGTGCGGCCCGATCTGCCCGCCGATGTCGTCAAGGCCTTCGCGCAGGCCGGGGTCCGTATCCGCTCCACCCGTCGCTGGGAGATCGAGGCCCTCGACCACCCCGCCGTGAAGCCCCTCCTCGAATACAAGCGGCTGTACCGCATCTGGGTCGCCCACGGGTGGTCCTGGCTCCAGGACTGGGTCCGCGACGGGCGGTTCCGGCCCGAGTTCCTCGCGCACGGCACCGTCACCGGGCGCTGGGTCACCAACGGCGGGGGCGCCCTCCAGATCCCCAAGGTGATCCGCCGCGCCTGTGTCGCCGACCCGGGCTGGCGGCTCGTCGTCGCCGACGCCGACCAGATGGAACCCCGGGTGCTGGCCGCCATCTCCCGCGATCCCGGGCTCATGGAGGTCGCGGGCCGCGGCACCGACCTCTACCAGTCCGTCTCCGACCGCGCCTTCGCCGGGGACCGCGCGCAGGCCAAGCTCGCCGTGCTAGGTGCCGTGTACGGGCAGACCTCCGGGGACGGCCTCAAGAACCTCGCCGCGCTGCGCCGCCGGTTCCCGCGCGCCGTGCGGTACGTCGACGACGCGGCCCGCGCGGGCGAGGAGGGCCGGCTCGTACGGACCTGGCTCGGGCGTACGTGTCCACCGGCGGCCGGGGCCTCCGACGCGGCGGGCGAGGAGGCGGGCATCCCCCAGGCCGACGACGACCTCGGCGGGTCCCGGGAACAGGGACAGGGACAGGGGGACGAGTGGGTGCCCGGGTACGCCTCCACCAACTCCCGCGCCCGGGGCCGCTTCGCCCGCAACTTCGTCGTCCAGGGCAGCGCCGCCGACTGGACCCTGCTCCTCCTCGCCGCCCTGCGCCGCGCGCTCGACGGGATGGCCGCGGAACTGGTCTTCTTCCAGCACGACGAGGTGATAGTGCACTGCCCGGTGGAGGAGGCGGAGGCCGTCGTGGCGGCGATCCGGGAGGCGTCGGAGCTGTCGGGGCGGCTGACGTTCGGGGAGACGCCGGTGCGGTTTCCTTTTACGACGGCGGTGGTGGAGTGCTACGCGGATGCGAAGTGAGGGGGCGGGGGGCGCCTTCCGGGGTGGGGAGTTCTGTCGGCCGGCGGCTGCGGGATCGTCGTGGCTGGTCGTGCCCACGCGGCGGTAGCCGCAGATCCAATGCCGCCCCGCGCCCCTGGAAGGCGGCTGCGCCGCCATTCAGGGGCGCGGGGCCTACGGGGCGCGGTCCTTCAGTAGTTCCCTCAGGTCTATCGCCACCGTCGAGTCCGTGTCGTCCAGGACCGCTTGGGCGCGCTCCCACTCCTGGTAGGCCTCCTCGACGCGGCCCTGGGCCCGGAGCAGCAGCCCGCGCTGGTGGCGGGCGAGGCCGACGGCGTACTGGTCGGCGCGGCCCTCGGCGAGGTCGAGGAGGAGGGCGCACTCGTGGGCGGCGCGGTCCGGGCGGCCCAGCTCGCGCAGCGCCCGTACCAGGCCGAGCCGGGACTTGGACTCGCCCTGCCAGTCCTCGTCGTCGCCGAGGATCCGCAGGCTCTGCTCGAAGTTCCGTACGGCGGCGGCCGGTTCGCCGAGTCTGAGGTGGGCGTAGCCGATGTTGCAGTGCGCGGTGTGGCGTACGACCAGGCTGTCGGCGAGCTCGCCCAGCGCCAGGCTCCGTTCGTGGTGGGCGATGGCGGCCCGCGCGTCGGTGTGCTTGTACAGGTTGCCGAGATGGCTGAAGGTCACCGCCTCGCCGTACGGGTCGCCGAGCTGCCGGGACAGCTCCAGGCTCTGCCGCAGCGTCTCCTCGCTCTCCTCGTACCGGCCGAGGCTCTCCAGGACCAGCCCCCGGTTGTTCAGGCACCGCCGTACGCACGACACGACCCCGAGGCGCCGCCACAGTTTCAGGCCCTCGTCGTTGAGGGCGAGCGCCTCCGAGGCCCGGCCGGACATGTAGTGCAGCCCCGCCCGGTCGGTGAGGGCGAACGCCTCGGCCTCGTCGTCACCGAGCGACCTCGCCACGTCCAGGGCGAGCCGCCCGAGCACGTCCAGCTCGGCGAGCCGGCCGCCCCGGTGCAGATAGGGGAAGAGATGGCGGACGAGGGCGGGGACGAGCGCCGCCGCCGGTCCGCCGGCCGCGTCGACGTGCTCGCGGGCGCAGCGCTCCACCAGGGCGACGATGTTGGGGAGTTCGCGGTCGCCCCACGCGAAGGCCTCCTCGGCGGAGGCGAAGGGCGGTTCCACGGGCTGCCGTTCGCCCGCCGTCGCCAGGGCCGTCGCCTTCGCCGTGTCCGTCGTACCGAGGCGTTCGTCGCGCTCGTATCCCGGTGGGAGCATCACCAGCAGGCTCTGCCGGGCGCGGCCGGTGTACCAGCGGAGGGCCTGGGCGACGGCCTCGGCCGTCTCGGTGGCGGTGGTGGTGTCGGCGAGTTCGCGGGCGAAGTGGCGTACGAGATCGTGGGGGACGTACCGGCCGTACGTCGTCTCCTCCAGGAGGGCCACGTCGACGAGGCGGTCGAGGGCGGTCTCGGCGCGGAACTCGTCGATGCCGGTGAGGCGGGCGAGGAGCGGCGCGCCGTACGCGGGCAGGTCGAGCGCGCCGATGCGCCGCAGGGCGTGGGCGGCGTCGCGGTCGGCCTCGCGGTCGGAGGCGTGCAGGGCCTCGTGGGCGACGGCGAGGGAGCGGCGGACGCTCAGGTCGTCGTATTCGAGGTGGCGCAACCGCCCTTCCGTGGCGGCCAGTTGACCGGCCAGCGCGTCCGGGGTGAGCGCGCGGCGGGCGGCGAGGCGGGCCGCGACGACGCGCAGGGCGAGCGGGAGACGGCCGGTGAGTTCGACGAGGGGGTGCGCGGCGTCCAGGCCCGCCGCGCGGCCCGACGCGGCCCGTAGCAGGGCCGCGCTCTCGTCGTCCGACAGCGGGGCGAGCGGGAAGCGGTGGGCGCCGTCCAGGGCGGTGAGCGGTGAACGGCTCGTCACGATGACGGCGCAGCCGGGGCCGGCGGGCAGCAGGGGGCGTACCTGGGCGGCGTGCGCGGCGTCGTCCAGCACCATCAGGGTGCGGGTGGGGGCGAGGGTCGAGCGGAGCAACGCGGCTGCGGCGTCCGGGTGTTCGGGGATGCGGCGGGGGGCCGTGCCGAGGTCGCGGAGCAGGGCGGCCAGTGCCTGGGCCGGGGTGAGGGGGGTCATGCCCGGGGTGGCGCCGTGGAGGTTGATGTAGAGCTGGCCGTCGGGGAAGTGGTCGGAGAGTTCGTGGGCGAGGTGGAGGGCGAGGGCGCTTTTGCCTACGCCGGCCATGCCGCTGATGACTGCGACGGCGGTCCCCTTTGGTGGCAGGGGGCGCCTGGTAGCTCGGGAGTGCGGGTGCGTGGGCGGGTGCGGGCTCGTCGTGGCTTGTCGCGCCCACGCGGCGGTAGCCGCAGATTCGATGCCGCCCCGCGCCCCTGGGTGGGTGGGGGTACGGGTTGCTTCGTATGTTCCCGCGTTCAGCGCTTGCCGCAGCTCCGCCAGCACCTCCTCCCTGCCCGTGAAGTGAGCTGGTGGAGGCGGGAGTTGGGCCGGGCGGGGTGGGGGGTCGGTGGGGGTGGTATCGGGTGAGGCCTCCTGCGGGTGCTCGTCGGGCTCCCGCAGGATTTCCATGTGGGCCTCGCGTACGGCCGGGCCCGGTTCCACGCCGAGTTCGTCGAGGAGACGGGCGCGGAGGTCGCGGTGGACGGCGAGGGCCTCGGCCTGGCGGCCCGTGCGGTGGAGGACGAGCATGAGGAGCCGGTGGAAGGCCTCGCGGAGGGGGTGCTCGGCGACGAGGGCGGCGAGTTCGGGGGCGAGGGCGGCCAGCGCGTGTGGTCCGGTGGCCGCCTCGTCCGGCCCGGTGGCTTCCGCGTCCGTCCCCGTCCCGGTCCCCGTCTCCGTCCCCGGCCCGGTCCGGCGCTCGGCCGCGAGGTGGAGTTCGGCGTCGTACCGTCGCTCCAGGAGCAACAGCCGGGCCTCCTCCAGGCGTTGGACGAAGGCCTGGGCGCGGAACTCCTCGACCGGCAGGCCACCGAGCGGAGTTCCCCGCCAGAGGGAGAGCGCGGCGGTGGACTCGCGCACCGTACGGGCCCAGTCCCGTTCGGCGTGGGCGATGCGGGCGGCGCGGGCGTGGCTCTCGAAGACGCGGACGTCCAACTCGCCCTCGCCGACCCGCAGCAGATAGCCCGGCGGGACCGCGCGCAGCCGCTCGGGGTCGTCCAGGAGCCTGCGCAGCCGGGTCACCTGGTTCTGCAGGGACGCCTGCGCGGACGGGGGTGGCGCCGCGTCCCACAGCACGTCCTTCAGGGTGTCGACGGAGACGATCCGCCCGGGTTCGAGCAGCAGCGCGACGAACAGCGCCCGCAGCTTGCCGCTGCCGACGGACCGTACGCCACCACCGGAACCCACCACGTCGCCACCGGAGCCCATGGCGTCGCCGTCGTCCCCGGCCTCGTACAGCACCGGCGGACCGAGCAGTCCGAACCGCAGCCCGTCCCGCATAGAAGCGTCCGCTGCCTTCCCGCACCGTCGAACCGAACCGGGCCCGCCCCGCGGCGGCCTGGCGCCGCCTCCCGTACGGCTCCCCGTGGAACCGTTGGGCTCATGTTAGCGATCCGTTGGCGGGACCTGATGTGATCACTTCATCGGATCCGGCGACGACGGCGCACGCGTAGGACGCGTAGCTCGGGGGAGTGCCGCCGCCGCTGCCGGATCCGAGAACCGCACAACGCGCTGTGCCCCGGTCCACGGGGGTGAACGACCGGGGCACTCGCGTTGCGCGGACTCGGCTTGCGGGACGGGCTTCCCGGCTACAGGACCGGCGGCCGTCCCAGCCGCGTCAGGCGCCAGACCGTCCGCCAGCTCATGGGTCGGCGCTCGCCGCCCGACTCGCGCCAGCCCTCCACGAAACCGCTGAACCACGCTTTCAGCCCGCCCACCGAGCGCATCCGCAGCAGGGTGATGAGGACCCACACCCCCAGATGGACGGGGATGAGCGCGAGCGGGAGGCGGCGGCGGGCGAGCCAGACGCGGTTGCGGGCGTTGACCCGGTAGTAGATGGCGTGCCGGGCCGGTGACGTCTTCGGGTGCTGGAGGAGCAGTTCGGGGGCGTACAGCACGGTCCAGCCGGCGTCGAGCGCCCGCCAGGCCAGGTCCGTCTCCTCGTGCGCGAAGAAGAACTCGGCGGCCCAGTCGCCCGTTTCGCCGAGCATGGCCATGGAGAGGGCGTGTCCGCCGCCGAGGAACCCGGTGACGGGCCCGCCGCGCATCGGGTCCTTGGCACCGACCCTCGGCACGTGCCGTCGCTGGGTCTCACCGTGCTCGTCGGCGATCCGGAAGCCGACGATGCCGAGGCGGGGGTCGGCGGCGTACAAGTCCCTTACGCGGCGCAGCACATCGGCGTCGACGAGGAGACCGTCGTCGTCCAGTTCGACGACGACGTCGACGTCCCCGAAGTCACGCAGCCGCTCGATGGCCACATTGCGGCCGCCGGGGCAGCCGAGGTTCTCGTCCACCTCGATGAGGGTGACCTCGCCGGGCAGGCCGAGCCGGTCGGCGAACTCGGGCAGGGGGCAGCCGTTCCCGACCACGACGATCCGCTCGGGCGCGATGTCCTGCTTGGCCACGGAGGCGAGCAGCGCGTCCACCTCGGCGGGCCGATTGCCCATCGTCACCACGGCGACAGCGACCCGAGGCCCGGCCTCCACCACGACACCAACCCCATCCCGTCCATGGACCGCCGACGTCGTCCGGACAACCTCCGGACGACATCCAGCAGAGCCGACGACCGCCGGCCCGCATCCCATTTTCCACCGAATGTTTACGGCCGGGATGCTAGTCGTTCATGTCGAAGACTTCGCACCGACTCCTCGAGTACGCCGGTTCTCCCCCGTGTGTACGGACTTGGGCCCCGCCCCCGCCGGTCGTTCCCGGCCCTTCTCGGGGGCGGGTGGCGTGGATCGACGCCTCAGGCACGGCAGCGCGAGAAAAACGCGCGGACCGGTCGGCCGTCGACGCCACGTCGATCACGGACACCGACCTCGCTGCCCACCTGAACCGCCGTCCGCTCCGCACCGACCCCCACCAGGCCTGGAACGGTCGACCATGGAACTGTCATACACCCGTCAGGCCCGCCGCAGGCCCCCGCCAGGCCCGCCGCAGGCCCCCGTCAGGCCCGCAGCGGATTCGTCCGTTCCGCTGCCAGCAGGTACCACGCCGTGGCGCCCGTGTGCCGGTACGGGTAGTAGCCGAAGCCGAAGCCCGTGTCGAGGGGGCTGGTGGCCGAGACGATGCCCGAGCGTTCGGGGAGGGCTCGGCCGCCGACGGTCTGGGCGGTGCCGAGGTGGTCCTGGGCGCGTTCGATGGAGTCGAGGAGGCGCCGGGCGCGTGCCTCATCGCCGCGCGCGCCCCGGTCGCGCAGGGCGAGCGCGAGGTGGGCGGTGCCCTCGAACCACACGCCGTTGCGGTTCGGCCTGGGCTGGAACTCGGCGATGGGCGCGTCCTCGTTCGCGACGAGGCTGGCGGAGCTGAAGGTGACGCCCGCGTACGACTGCCCGGCGGGGACCGTGCTGTTGCGGCGCTCGGCGTGGTCGAGGACGGCGAGTTCCCGGGCCGCCCAGTCGAGGGAGCGCGCGTACCGGCCGGAGTCGAGCGCGAGGTGGGTCCAGGTCTGGGTGTCCTCGGGGATCGGTGACTTGTTGACGGTCACGCCGTCGTTGGTACCGGTGTAGAAGAAGCCGCCGGTCGAGCCCTGCCCCTGGGGCGGCTCCCACATCCGCTGCACGAAGGCCTCGGCCCGCGCGCGCCGCTCCCACCACACCCGGTCGCCGGTGAGCCGCGCGAGCCGCCCGAACAGACAGACCAGGTCGGTGTTGTGCTCGGTCGAGGTGAACGGCAGCTTCTCGTTCGCCCCGTTCACGCCGAACTTGTAGCCGCCGAGAGGCTCGTCGGTACGGCCCGTCCGCTCGATCCACTCCCCGATCCGCACGGCGGCGGCGAGGAACCGCCGGGCCCCGGTCCGCCGGGCCAGCGCGCTCAGCGCGATCCCCGCCCAGGCCATGTCCCCCACGGCCGTCCCCGTGAAGCCGAACTGGGTGCCGACGTTGGCCGTCCCGTCCGCCCGCACGAACCCGTCCGGCTGCGGTACGCCATCGAAGAAGACGTACGGCCCGACGTTGTACGCCTGGCGCAGCCGGCCGTCGTCGTACGCCGGGTCGTGCTCCTGGGCGTAGATCAGCGCGTCCCCGAGCGCCACCGCGCGCGCCCGCCCGTCCGCCGTGCGCACGGCGAGGTGGGCGAGGACGGCGAGGGCGTTGTCGTACGTGAACGCCGTGCTGAACAGGCCCGCCTGGTCGGTGTAGCTCTGGGTCAGCCGGATGTCGCCGTGGTCGGGATAGGCGTCCATCGCGGCGGCGAGGAAGGCCTGTCCGCGCCGCCGGGGCGAGGGCCCGGACGTCCGTGGTGCCGCCTCGGACGCCGTCCGGGATGCCGCGTGGGCCGGGCCCGAACCGGCGACGGTGAACGCCGCCACCCCGAGGCCGGTGCCGAGGCCGACCCCGAGGAGCGTGCGGCGGCTGAACGCCGGGCCGCCGCCTGGTCTGCCGGTACCGCCAGTACTGCCGGCCATGTCGATACGGCCGGTGGTGCCATTCATGCCGGTGCCGCCGTTCATGCCGGTGCCGCCGATGCTGCCGGTCATGGGTCTCCCTTGGAAGTGCGGGCCTGAGGGCACGCCCGGGGTGGAGTTCTGAGAGCGCTCTCAAGCGCGTGGGGGCTCATTCTGCTGGTGCTCCTGGGACGGGTCAACGCCCTTGCCGCCCCCGCCAATTGAAGGGGATGAGGAGGGAGGGGGCGAGACCGGGGCGGCGGAAACGCGGGCGGAACGCGAGGTCACTCCTCCACGACAGTGACACCGCGGCTCACCGCCGCCGAGATCCTCCCCAACGAGATGAGCCGGGTCGCCGTCGACCTGCTCCTCCACCGCCTCACCGCACCGGACGCGCCCCCTCGACACGTCCTCCTCAAGCCCCTGATCTCCCTCCGCGACAGCACCGGCCCCGGCCGGACCCCGCACCCCGGGCCCTGGCCAGACCCTGGACCTGCCGGGTGCCGATACCTGAGGTCCGCCGGCGTACGCGGGGCCCGGTCACTCCGTCCGCAGTGCCGTGGCCGTGGCCGTCCGTGCCGCCCAGGTCGCCGGTGCCAGGGCGCCCGCGACCGCGATGACGAGGCCGCCGAGGGCGAGGGACGCGAGGACGGGGCCGTCGTACACGGCGAGGTCGGTGGCCGGCAGGGTCATGCCGATGGCGTCGCCCATGAGCGGGGTGACGGCCCGGTGCAGCGCGATCCCGGCCGGTACCGCGACCAGCCCCGCGAGCAGGCCGACCCCGGCGACGGAGGTGACGACCATGGTGACGGTCTGGCGGGGTGTCATGCCCAGGGCCTTGAAGACACCGAGTTCGTGGACGCGTTCGCGGGTGTCGAGGACGACCGTGTTGAGGACGCCGAGCCCGGCGACCACGACGAGCATCAGCGTGAGCGTCCCGATCAGCGCGTCCATGGCCACGATCACGCTGGAGGAGTTGGCGCTGTCGCTCCGGGCGAAGGCCTCAAGACCGGCCTCGTCGAGCGCGCGGTTCAGCGCGTCCAGGTAGCCCGCCGGGTCCGTGCCCGAGTCGGTGCGTACGTGGTACCGGCCGGGCAACGCCCCCTCCCCGAGGCCGAGTTCGGCGAGGGTGGCGGTCGAGGTGAGCAGGGCCATGCCCCCGCCCTGGGTGAAGAAGGCCTCGCCGACGATCCGTACGGTGGCCCGTCGGCCCTTCTCGGTGAGGGTCACCGTGTCCCCGACCCCGATCCCGGCGGCCGTCAGGAACCGCGAGGTGACCACGGCCTGGCCGGGCCCGTCGAGCCAGTGCCCCGAGACCAGTTCGGGCGCGCCCCACGCCGAGTCGCCCTCGTACGCCACGACGGTCGTCGCACCGGTGATCCCGGAGGCGCCTACCTGGGCCTGGGCGGTGCCGTAGAACCGGGCGGTGCCCTCCCGCGCCCGCAGCACGGCGGCCACGGCCTCCGGGTCGGCCTTCGCCGGCGCGCCGCCGCCCCCGTCCGCCCGTACCACCTCGGCGCCGGGCGGCCCCTGTCCACCACCCGCCTCCACCACGACCGAACCGGCCGCGTCGAGCATGCGGCCCTCCTGGACCGCGCCCAGCGTCAGCGCGAGCCCGACCGCGAAGGTGACGGACACGGCGCCGAAGACGACCGCCGCGCCGACGGTCGCCGACCGCGCGGGCCGCGCGAAGGGATGCGCCAGCCCGAGCCCGACGGCCCGCGGCAACGGCAGCCGGGCGATGAACCGGGCGGTCGTGAAACGGGCGGCGGCTGCGGATCGGCCGACAGCGGATCGGCCGGCTGTGGAGAGGTGGGGTGTGGAGAGGTGGGGTGTGGAGAGGTGGGGTGTGGAGAGGTGGGGTGTGGAGAGGTGGGCTGTGGAGAGGTGGGGTGTGGACCGGTGAGCTTTGGACCGCCTGGTCGTGGACCACCACCGTGGCGACTGCCCGCCGCCGCCTCCGCGTCCACCTCCACGCCCGCCGCCCCTGGCCCCGCCTCCAACCCCGACCGCCAGCGCCTCCACCGTCCGCAGCCGCCCGGCTCGCAGCGCGGGCACCACGGCCGCGCCGGCGACCAGCACGAGCGCGGCGCCGGGCACCACGACGTCCACCCACACCGGAATCCCGCCGGCCGACGCGCCGAACGCCTCCCCGACCTCCGCCAGCACCGGCACGGCCAGCGCGTTGCCGAGCGCCACCCCGAGGACACAGCCGACCACCGCCGGCACCAACGCCTGTGCCACATACGCCCGGACGACCTGCGCGGGGGTGAACCCGAGCGCCTTGAGCACCCCGATCCGCCGGGTGGCCGCCCCCACGGCCCCGCCGACCACGATCCCGATCACCAACACCGACAGACACAGCCCGAGCACCCCGAACGCCGCCAGAAACGGCACGAACGCCATCGCGTTCGCCGTCTCCTCCTGCCGCACCGTCAGATACGACCGCGCACCGCTCAGCGCCCCTTCCGGCACGGCCGCCGCGATCGCGGCCCGCCCGGCGGCCACTTCGGTGTCGGTGGCGGCGTGGCGGAAGCGGTAGAGCATCTCGTACGAGTACGAGGCAGAAGCCGAGCCCGAGGCCGAAGCCGAGCCCGAGGCCGAAGCCGAGCCCGAGGCCGAAGCCGAGCCCGAGGCCGAAGCCGAAGCCGAGCCCGAATCGCCCTCAGCGCCAAGGCTGTTGCCGCTCTCCGCCCCCCTCCCCGCCGACGCACCCGCCCCGGCCCCGGCCGACACACCCGCCTCCCCCGACACCTCGCCCCGCACCCCCGCCAGCACCTCCGCCTGTGCCGGAGTCACCCAGGCATCCCCCGTGCCGGTCACCGAGCGGGCGAGGCCGACGACGGTCAGGGTCGGGCCGCCCGGGGCGTCGGGGAGGGTCAGGCGGGTGCCCGGCCGCAGTGGTGTGCCGTCGGCGGCCAGCACGATCTCGCCCGGCCGCGTGGCCCACTCCCCCTCCGTCAGGTCGATCTCGTCGACCGGCCCGCCCGCGTCCTCCCGCCCGACCACGGTCAGCGGCGGCAGATCCACCCCGGCCGGCACGAAGTCGGACCCCGTGACGGTACGGGCCCGTACCGAGACGGTCAGGAAGGGCCCGGCGGAGGCCGTCACACCGGGCGCGTCGGCGGTCGCCGCGACCCGCGCCGCCGTCACCCTCGTCCCGTCGAACTGCCCGGTCAGATGCGCCCCGCGCCGCTCCGCGAAGGCCCGGTCGAAGGGCGCCCGCGCGGCGACGAGCAACCCGACCGCGAGCACCGACGCGGTCACGGCCATCACCGTGGTCAGCACCAGCACCACGGTCCGCACCCGCCGCCGCCCCACCCCGGCGCGCACGACCCGCCCGAGCGCGCTCACCGCTCCACCGCCGTCGCACCGGAGCCGCCCCGAAGGCCGCCATGCCCGACCCCATCCCCGTCACCGACCCCGAGCCCGGCCCCACCCCCATCCCGCACCACGTCGCGCACGATCCGGCCGTCGACCAGCTCCACCGTCCGGTTCGCGCAGGACTCGGCGAGGCGCAGATCGTGGGTGACGAGGACGATCGTCTGACCGTCCGCGTTGAGTTCGGTGAGGAGGGCCCGGACGTCGTCGCCGGACGCGGTGTCGAGGGCGCCGGTGGGCTCGTCGGCGAGCAGGAGGGCCGGGCGGTTCATCAACGCGCGGGCGACGGCGACCCGTTGCCGTTCGCCACCGGACAGCCGGCCGGGATACGCGTCGGCGTGCCGGTCGATGCGGAGGTACTCCAGCAACCCCGCCGCACGCCGACGAGCCTCGGCCCTGCCCATACCGGCCAGTTGGGCGGGCAGCAGCACATTGTCGGCGACGGTCAGGTCGTCCAGCAGATGGAAGAACTGGAAGACCATGCCGACCTTGGCCCGCCGGTACCGTGCCGCCCCGGCCTCGCCCAGCCGGTCCACCCGTACCCCGTCGACCGTGACGCTCCCCGAACTCGGCCGGTCCAGCCCGGCGATCAGATTGAGCAACGTCGACTTGCCGCTCCCCGACGGCCCGATGACGCTCACCGCCTCCCCGGCCCGCACCCGCAGCGAGACCCCGTCGAGGGCCGGCGGCCCTTCACCGCCGTACGCCCTGCCCACCTCGTGGATGTCGATGACGGGCGCGGCGGCGGTGGCGGGCGCGGTGGTGGACGGGTTCGTGTTTGTGGCCACGGGGCCTCCCCAGGAAGGTGGTTGACGTGGCCCCCGACGCTAGGGACGAGCCCCGCCCCCGGTCGTCGCCCTCGACGGCGAACCCCTCTGCCGTACCGGGCGGACACCGCGCGCACGTCATCCCCGAGATGTACGCGGATGATGTACCGCCCGTCCCCACCACCCCCACCACGACGGATGTGACGACCGCCGCCGCTTGCCACACTGACCCCATGGGTGGTGGGGAGGCGCGGACGAAGACGGCAAGGACGTGGGCAAGCGGGGCGTGGGCGCGCGGGGCGCGGGCGAGCCGGGCATGGGCGGCGCTCGTACGACCCTCACACCCCCTCCGCCCCCTCCGCCCCCTACGACCTCTCCGCCCCCTACGGCCCTGGCGGCACCGCCTGCCGTCCTTCCTCCACGCCCCGGCCCCGCTGCCCCGCCCGTCCCGCTGGGCTTGGACGGCCGACGCGTGCCTCGCCTTTCTGCTGGCCGCGTGCACGGTGGGGGCCTTGCTGTCGCGGGACGTGAGCGTGATCCCGCAGCTGCCGGACCAGGTGCCGACGCCGGTTCCGGGAGGGGGGCCGGCGCTGCCCCCGCCCCCGCGCCTCCCGGCACCCCCGTATCCGGGGCAGGCCCTCGGCGAGCCCCACACCTGGCAGTTGCTCCTCGCCGCCCTGACTGCGCTGCCGCTGCTCGTACGACGCCGCTACCCGCTGACCGCGTTCTGGGCGGTGATCGTCACGACCATGCTGTTCAACCAGCGCCTGGAAGCGGGCGACACGACCGTGTACACGTTCCTGACGTGCCTGGTCGCCGCGTACAGCGCCGCCGTCCACAGCCCGTACCGGCTGCGCGCGCTCACCAGCCTGGTGGCGGGCGCCGCCCTGATCGCGGCGTTCCCCGAGGAGAACTTCCCTTACGTCACCCCGGGCGTGATCCCGTTCCTCGTACTGCTCGGCGTGGGGCTCGGCGCCAACGCGATCCACACCTGGAAGCAGCGCGTGCACGCCCTCCAGGCCCGGCAGGAGGCCGCGACGCGTCTGGCGGTCGAGCACGAACGCTCCCGTATCGCCCGAGAGTTGCACGATGTCGTCACCCACAATGTGAGCGTGATGGTGATCCAGGCGGGCGCGGCCCGCAAGGTGATGGACGTCGCCCCCGACCGGGCCCGCGAGGCTCTCCTCGCCGTCGAGGCGGGCGGCCGTACGGCGATGACCGAACTGCGCCATGTGATGGGCCTGTTGACCATGTCCGACGACGAACACGACCCCGCCGTCGACACGGAGCTGGCCCCGCAACCCGGCCTGGACCAACTCCCGGCCCTCACCTCCCGCGTACGCGCCTCCGGCGTCCCCGTCGAGCTGACCGTCACCGGCACCCCGTCGTCCGCACTTCCGCCGGGCGCCGGCCTGGCCGCGTACCGGGTGGTCCAGGAAGCCCTGACGAACACCGTCAAGCACGCCGCCGGCGCCCGGGTACGGGTCACCGTCGACCACACGCCCACCGAGGTCCGGCTGGAGATCACGGACACCGGCGGCACCCCCGCCCCCGAGGCCGCCACCGGCACGGGCCGGGGCCTCCTGGGCCTGCGCGAACGCCTGGCCGTCCACGGCGGCACCCTCACCACGGGCCCCCGCCCCACCGGCGGCTACCGAGTCCAGGCGGTCATACCGCTCACCGACGCCGCCGTGGACACCACCGCCGCGCCCCTCGGCGACCCCTCATGACGCCCGGCCACGCCCGGCCCCACCCCACGGACCCCGCGGCAACGGCCCGCCCCCGTGTCGTGATCGCCGACGACCAGGCCCTGGTCCGCACCGGCTTCAGCATGATCCTCTCCGCCGACGGCATCGACGTGGTCGCCGAGGCGGCCGACGGCGACCAGGCCCTCGAAGCGGTCCACCGCACGCGCCCCGACCTCGTCCTGATGGACATCCGCATGCCCGGCACGGACGGTCTGGAGGCCACCCGCCGCATCCTCTCCGGCGCGGTCCCCGACCCGCCCCGGGTCGTCATGCTGACCACCTTCGACCTGGACCGTTACGTCTACGCCGCCCTCACCGCCGGCGCCAGCGGCTTCCTCCTGAAGGACGTCACCCCCGAACACCTGGTGGCAGCCGTCCACCTGGCCCGCACCGGCGACGCGCTCCTCTCCCCCGCCATCACCCGCCGCCTGATCGAACGCTTCGTCGCGCCCACCCCCGAGACCCCCGCCCTCCACCGCGACCTGGCCCCCCTCACCCCCCGCGAACTACAGGTCCTCCGCTCCCTCGCCACCGGCCTCAGCAACACCGAACTGGCCGCCCACTTCCGCCTCAGCGAAGCCACCGTCAAGACCCACGTCGCCCGCATCCTCGCCAAACTCCGCCTCCGCGACCGCGCCCAGGCCGTCGTCGTGGCGTACGAGACGGGCCTGATCGTGCCGGGAGCGAGCACCCCCGATCCGCCCGGCTGACCGACAGCGGCGGGCGACCGTCCAGTCGCCCGGCCGGGCGCGCCCCTACCCACTGCACACCGCCCCCAACGCCGGCAGCCGGTCGGTCTGCGCGGACGCCACTTTCTGTACGTCCGTCAGGAGCCCTCGGACGTCGAGGTCCTCCCCGGCCGCCGCGCGGGCGATGGTGAGGAGGACGGCCTCGTAGAAGGCGTCGCGGACGGCGGGGGGCATGACGTCGGAGGCGTCGAGGCAGCGGGGGCCCGTGCCGGTGAGGCGTTTGACGATCTCCCGTTCGAGGGGGCTGCCCTCCAGTCGTACCCGGCGGTTGGCCGAGAAGACGTCCGCGGAGTCGGCCCACTTCTGCTGGCCCTCCCGGGAGGCGAGCCGTTCGATCAGGTCGTGGGCCCGGGGGCGGTCGCTGAACAGCGCGGCGAAGTCACCGGTCACCTCGTGGGCCCGGACGCGGTAGCCGCCGCCCGGCAGCAGGGGGGCGGAGTCCATCAGGCCCGCCTGTTGCCGCTTCTTCCCGTAGAAGGAGCGGGCGAAGGAGCCCTGGTGTTCCAGGGCGCAGCCGTCCGGGTCACCGGCGCCTGGGTCACCGGCGCCCGGGTCGCCGCCGCCGGGGTCGCCGCCCGGGTCGTCGCCATCCGCATCGCCACCGGGATCCTCGCCGCCGGAGCCCCCACCCTCCGCATCGCCGCCGTCCGGCCCGCCGAAGAGCAGGCCGTACCCGTTCGGCTCGCCGCGGTGATCCGTGAGCAGGGCGCGGGCGGCCGCGTCCCTGTCCTGGCGGAGCAGGCCGGCCCACGCCTCCCAGGCGCTGCGCACCGCGTCCCCGGTCCACGGCACCGAGGCGTCGCCCAAGGCCCACTTGCCGTAGGTCTCCGGGCCCTCCCGTTGCAGTACGAGATCCTCGATCCAGTCGCTGCCGGGCCAGCCGGAGGCGCCGTCGTCGCCCATGCCGATGCACCAACTCGCCAAGGGGGGCGGCGAGTTCACGGGGCGCTCGCCCTCGCGGTACCAGACGATGCTCTTCAGGTCCGCCTTGACCGGGACCCAGTACGCGTCCTCCGAGGGCCCGCTCACCGGCTTCCAGGGGGCGCCGTACTCCTCCTCGGCGTAGAGGTCGTTCAGGGACTTGAGGCGCTTCTGGCCCGCGTACTCGGCGAGTTCACCGACGCCCGGCATGATCGCGATGTCCGGGGGCTCGCCCGACTGCACCTTGGACAGCAGCACCTCGCGCTGGGCCGCGGTGCCCTGGTACTCGAAGGGGATGCCGAAGCCCCGCAGCACCCTCTCGAACTGCTCCCCCTGCTCGTCGGTCCAGGGCCCGAGGATGGTCACCGGCTCGTCGTCCCGCTGCGACCAGACCGCCACCATGCTCCCGCCGGAGACCATCACCAGCGCCACCAGCAGCACCAGCACCTTGAACCGCCGGGTCACCGCCGCCTCCAGTAGTCGCTGTCGAGCCGGAGACCGAGCCCCACCACGGGCAGGACGACCAGCAGGAGGCCGCCGGTCAGGGTGCCCTGGTAGACCCGCTCGGTCCAGGCGTCGTCGGCCAGGACGCTCCGGACGTCCTCGGACCTCTCCGTGACGGTCTGCTGGAAGTCCCCCAGCTCCGGGCCGCAGCAGGGCTGCCGTGAGGCCTCGGTGATCTCCCGCAGGTCCCCGACCACACTGTCCAGATCGTCCTGGGCGGACGACATCGTCAGCAGCGGGACGACGGCGAGGAGCACGGTCAGGGCGAAGGCCGCGAGCAGATACGGGTTCCAGTCGCGGCCGCAGCGGTCGCGCAGCACGAACAGCGCGGAGAGCAGGGTCAACGCCAGCGCCGCCAGGGCGAGTTCGGTGAGCCACCAGCCGCTCCGCTGCAACCACCCCTCGGTGGCGGTGGCCTCGGCGTGCTTCATCTGCACCCGCTGCATGTCGTCCAGGCGCGGGACGAGCCCCACGCCCGACCGGATGAGCAGCGAGCGCGCCTCGGCGAGCTTCTGCTCGCGCATGAGCGGCTGGTCCCGGTACATGGCCGTACCGAGGTTGATGGAGTTGCTGTAGGTGGCGAGCAGCCCGTTGACGGTGCCGAGGTCCTGGTCCGTACGGTCCGCGATCCGCGACAGTCCCTGGTCGGCCGCGGAGAGCTGGGCCCGGTAGCTCTCGCCCGACCCCGCGACGTCGACCAGTTTCATCTCCTTCAGTTCCCGAGCCTCGTAGTCGGCGCGCAGCACCGCGAGCCGGGTGGCGGCGAGCCCCTGCACGGCCGGCGCCTCCTCGTCGGCGAGCGCCTCGGCGCCGCCCTGGATCTGCCGGCACGACACGAACAGGGCGCCGGCCGCCACCAGCGCGCACACCGTCAGAACCAGCAGATGCGCCTCCAACAGCCGACGCGTCCGCCGCCCGCGCAACCGCTCGCGCCAGAGCGCGCCGAGGATGCGCCCGGGCCGAGGAAGGCCGAGGATGCGCCCGGACCGGGAAACGCCGAGCGCGTGCCCGCGCCACGGAACGCCGAGCGCGTGCCCGGGCTGGGGGACCCCGAGCGCGTGCCCGGGCTGGGGAGCCCTGAGCGCCTGCCCGGACTGGGGCACCCCGAGCACGCGCCCGCGCCGCGAAGCGTCAGGCGCGCGTCCCTGCCGGGAAGCGCCGAGCGTGCGCCCGCGCCGCGGCGCGGCGAGGAGGCGTCGGCCGCGAGGCGCGGCGCGTCCGCCCGTCACAGCAGCTTCTCCCCGCAGGCGACGCAGTAACGCGCCTCGCCCCCGGCCGGGGTGGCGCACCGGCCGCAGCGCGGGCCCGGCCGCGCCCCGGTGGCGTCGGTCAGGGTCACGGGACGCGACCCGGCGCGCAGGATCATCGGGCCGAGCGTGCCGGCGTCGACGGCGGGCCGCAGCCGGACCAGCCCCGCGGGCGCGTCCTCGATGTCGGCGACCGCGCGGATCTCGTCCAGCACCCAGTCCGTGCCGAACCGGTCGGCCAGCCGCGCGGCCCGGCCCAAGTGCCCCCGGGCGACGTCCCGTCGCTCTTCCCCCAGAGCGACGAGCCCCCGGCGCAGGGCCTCCCGCATCACGGTGGTGGACTTCTGGTCGCGCACACTGCCGGCGCCCGCCGGAAGATCGGGCGGCGGCAGGTCGGGGCGGTGCCAGCGGGCGGTGACGGCCGCGTGGACATCGCCGACGGAGACCATGGCGAACTGCAGATACGTCTCCAACGGGTCGTTGTCGGCGTCGGCGACGAGGGTGAGCAGATAGTCGCGCCCGCCCTCCTCCCACTGGTACGTCGGAAAGCTCCAGCGGTGCGGCCGGCCGGGCTGCGGCAGCCCGCCGAGACGGTGCGGCCGGGGCGCCTTCTCGTTCAGCGCGACCTGCCGCACCGAGGGCCGTACGGTCACCTCGATCGGCAACTGGGGGGTGTGCACGCGGCGCAGCCGCTGGATCGCGGCCGTGATCGCCCGGCCGAGGCCGTCGTCCACGAACTCGGCCGTGCCGTGCAGCCGTTCGGCGAGCGTCAGCAGCGGCTCGGGGGTCCAGTCCGCGCCCACGGCGAACACGTCGCACGTGAAATGCCCGGCGCAGAGGTCGAGTTCGTCGTCGAGGCGGGTGTCGCCGGGAGCGCTGCTGCCGTCGGTGATCAGCAGCAGATGGCGTACGGACAGCGGGCGGGCGGCGAGCAGGGCCCGTGACGTGGCCGCCCATGCGGCGTACCCGGCGGGACGCGGACCGTCCCGGTGCAGCGGGATCGCACCCGCGGCGAACGCGGCCCGCCGCTTCTCGCGGTGATCGGCCACGGACCACTCGGCGTCGCCCCCCGGATGACACCGGACGGGCTCGGGGCCGGCGCCGAGCACGGTGAACGAGATGCCGTCGGGCAACGCCCGCAGCGCGGCCGGCAGGGCGTGCCGGACGGCCGCCCGGAGGGGTTCGGCGACGTCCACCGCGATGATCACGGCGAGTTCGATCGCGGGCAGCTCGGCGGGGGCGCCGCCGGCGGTCACGTCGACCCGCAGATGCGCCTCGATCTTCGCGCTGCGGTGCGGCCGCAGATCGCCGCCGAGTTCGACGCGCAACTGGATGTCCGGCCGCGGCGGCCGGGTGCGACCGCTCGGACGGCCGCTCATGTGCCGGCTCAGGTGCGTGCCCATGTCGTGCGTCACCGTTCCTTCCCCGTCGTCACCGTGCGGACCGGGCGAGCCCCGACCACACGGTCACCGCCGCACGGACCGCGTGGGTGCGGTCCGCCGATTCGCTGCCGTACGGACGCGTGAGCGCCGCCCGCCGCATCACTGCCGTACGGACGCATGAACGCCGCCCGCCAAGTCGCTGCCGTACGGACGCATGAACGCCGCCCGCCAAGTCGCTGCCGAACGGACGCATGAACGCCGCCCGCCAAGTCGCTGCCGAACAAGCCCGTGAGCCCGGCCGCCCCCACCCCCCCACCCCCCAACTCACCGCTGTCATGCGTCATACGGTCAGATCACCGTCTGCGGCCGTACCGCCTGCAACAGGTCCACGAGGTGTTCGTGCGCGGCGGCCGACTCCCCGTGCCGTGCGGCCAGTTGCCGGTAGAGCGACTCGATCCGAGCACGCAACTGCCGCTCCTGCGCGCTGAGACGTCGAAGGCGCCCGGGATCGAGCCGCCCGCCACCCCCTCCCCTTGCACCTGCCCCGGGGCCGAGGCCGGGCGGCCGGTCGTCGCGGCTGTACAGCGCGTCCAGCTTCCATTCGTGCAGTTCTGTGCTGAGCCGCAGCGCCTCGTCCTCGGACAGGCTCGGCCCGCCGGCGCCCGGTTCCCGGCGTACGAGGCCGCGCAGTTCGTCCAGTGCCGCGTCGACCTCCGTGGGCGCGGGCAGCGGGTCGCCGTCGCGGGGCAGCCGGGCCGCGCGGATACGTAAGGAGGCGATACGGGCGACGGTGTGGTCCAGGGTGCCGGGGCGGACCCGGCCGAGGACGTCGAGGGCGGCGCGGCGGTCACCCGCGCGGAGGGCGAGCCGGGCGAGGCCCAGGGCGGCGCCGCCGTGCGCGGGGTTGCGGGCGAACACGGCCTCGTACAGCTCCTTCGCGGTGGGCCCGGCCGTGTCGTCGCCGAGCCGTTCCGCGCAGTAGGCGAGGGCCAGCTTGGGCGCGTACTCGCCGGGCAGTTCGAGGCGGACCCGGGCGAAGTGGCGCCTGGCCTCGGCGACCTGCCGCGGATCGTCGTCGAGGCCGGCGCGGCGCAGCGCGACCAGGGCACGGTGCCACTCCAGCCGCCACCGGCGCACGGCGGACGGCCCGGGGATGGAGTCGGCGGTGTCGAGTTCCTCCTGCGCCCGCTCCAGGTCGTCGCGGGTGTCCCGGCTGTCCCGGCCCAGCAGGACCCGTACGTTGTGCAGGCGGATCTCCACCGAGGGCGGCTTGCCGTCCTCCTGGTCGAGGAGCCGGCCCGGGTCGTAGCCGCTGCTGACCTCGAAGCGGGTGGTCTGCGGGTCGCCCGGGTAGCGCCTGGGCACCGGCAGCCGGCGGGCGATCTCGGTGGGGGTGGGGGCGCCGAGGTCGAGGGCGGGGGCGAGGGGCGGGTCGTAGCGGTCGCGGCGGGGGCGGTCGAGCCAGTGCTCGATACCGGGCACCGTGCCGAGCCGGGCACCGAGCAGTTGCGGGGAGGGCCAGAAGTAGTCGGAGGGTTCGGGCGGGTCGCTCTTGCCACGCAGGGCGCGGATCTCCCGCAGCGCGCCCCGCAGTTGGCCCGCCATCTCACGGGCGTCGACGAAGCGCAGGCCCGGGTCGCTGCGGGTGGCGCGGTCGACGACGCCCCAGAAGGAGGCGGTGCCGAGGCCGGGCACCTCGTCGACGGCCCAGCCGGCGAGTTCCCGCAGGGTGACACCGACCGTGTGCAGATCGTGGGCGGTGGTGGGCATGGGCGAGGACGCCGTCTCGGGCGCCATGTAGTCGGGGGTGACATGGGCGGGCGGCTGGCTCTGCCCCTGCTCGCGCATCCCGCCGAGATCGATGACCTTGACGCCGTCCCCGTGGTGCACGACGTTCGAGGGCTTCATGTCCCCGTATACGAAGCCCTTCTCCCCACCCGTGTGCAGATGGACGAAGGCCTCCAGGATCTGACAGCCGTACGCGGCCACGTGCTCGATGTCGAGGACGGACTCTCCGCGCCGGGTCTCCTTGACGACCTTCTCCAGGGTGCCGTCGCCGACGTCGTCCATGACGATGTAGCCGCCGGTGACCTGCCCGCTGCCGTCGCGCCGGGCGACGAAGTCGCGGATCTGGACGATACGGGGGTGGCGGATGGCGACGAGGTTGCGCCGCTCGACGTCGGCGAGCCGGGCCCCGTCCTGCTCATAGCGGTTGAGCATGCCCTTGACGGCGACCACGTCACCGAGATGCGTGTCCTCGGCGAGATAGACCCACCCCTGACCACCGTGCGCGATGGGCCCCATGATCCGGTACTGGTCGCGCAGCACATCGCCCTCGGCGAGTTCGGGCCGGTACGAGTACGGCTCACCGCAGGCCGGACAGTACCCCTCGACCGGCACCGGCCCCACGGTGTACGGCGGCGCGAAGGTGATCCCGCACTCGGGGGACGAACAGCCCATCCGGACCCGCAGTGGCGCCTCGGGATGGATCAGCCGCTCCTGCGCGGGCCGCGGCACCCGCTCGGGCAACGCGAGCAGCCGCGCCGGCCCGAACTCCCGGGGATCCCCGGGCAGCCCCGGCAACCGAGGCCCACCCTCCGCCCGCCCGCACACCCCACAGTGCCCGGTGGGCAACACGGTCCCGCCACAGGGGGCACCGGTGAACCGCCGATGCGGACAGACCGCCTCACGCTCACCATCGGCCCCCGGCCCTGCCCGGGGGGCGGATCTCATACGGGGCCTCCGGTGTCGTGGGGGGTGGTGGGAGTGCCAGTAGGGGGATCGGCGCGCGGGCCGGTGGGCGGATGGGAGCGCGGGCCGGAACGCGGCTCGGAACGGGGGCCGGAACGCGGCTCGGTGGGTGGATCGAAACGCGAGCCGGTCCGCACATCGGCCGGCAGGTCAGCCCGCGCATCAGCCGGCAGGTCAGCCCGCAGATCGGCGCGCAGGGTTCTGATCAGCTCCCGCAGCCGGGCGAGCCGCCACTGCGGGTCCGTGGTCTCGTCGGCGAGACGCCGCTCGCCCCTGCGCCGGTCGGCCGTCTCGGTCATCGAGCCGAGGGAGGCACTGTCGACGACGCCGTGCCGGACCGCGCGGCTGAACTCAGCCCGCTCCAGCCGGGCGAGCAACACATCGGCGTGATCGAGGAGGGCCGGCGCGAGGAGTCCGTCACGGGCGGCGGTCCACCCGGTACCACCCTCGTGCCGAAAGACCAGCAGCACCCGAAATCCGAGCGACCGTAATCGGGCGAGGAGCTCGATCAGGGGCCCCGGCTCGGCCTCTTCGTCAAGCCCATCGACAACGACCGTGACGCGCCGACCGGCCGCGAGGGCGGGCGCGAAGCCGGCCGCGAGCGCGGGTGACTGCGCAGCCACCTGCGCGGGCATCTGCGCAGCCGCCCCCGCGGACGGCTGCGCGGACGCCTGCGGGGACGGCCGGGACCTGGTCGTCCCCAACAGCCAGTCCCAATAGGCCAGATACTGCCCGGCCGGAAAAGCGACATACCCCAAGGCATGATCGGCGAGATCGGGTCTGCTGGATGATGAGCCGCCACGATGGAGAAGATCGGCCCGATGCAGCAGATGCCGCAGCGAGCGCTCCTTCCCACTCCCCGGAGGCACCACGGTGATCTTCACCGGCTCCTCGTCGGGGTCGTCGAACCACCGGCTCACCCGCTCCTCGAAGCCGTGGTCCCAGGCATCCGGAGCACTCAACTCCCGTACAAGCGGCGAAAGTTCGGCGATGCGCTCAACCGGAATCAGATAGGAGAAGGCGAGCCGGTTGTTCTCGGGCAGCAACTCGCCCATGTCACCACGCCAGCTGACGACGAGCCCGACGACCCGGGCGGGACGCCCCTCCCCCGGCCGGGTACACACGGCGGCACCGCTGAACCCCCGGCGCACCACCTCGGCCTTGGTGACGGCATCCAACTGCACCCGCTCACCACTGACCCCGCCGATACGCCCCCACAGGCTCATCCCGTCGTCGAAGCCCTCCGCGTACCCGGTCGCGGACACCTCCATCCCGCCCCACAGCCTCGGCTCCAGCCGGGCCGGCCGCGCCTGCGGCCGCGGACTGTCCAACCGCAGCACGGCGACGTCCTCACCACCCCCGGCACCCTCCGTCCCCGGGAGCCAGCCGCCGGGCGGAACACGCGCGGACACCGCCTCGATCTCGCTGTTCTCGGCGAACTCCACCCACATCACGGCGTCCGGACGGCGCACCACATGCGCACAGGTCAGCGCCGTGTCCTGGTCGACGAGCACCCCGGCACCGCAGATGGGACCCCGCGCATCCCCGCGCCGCAGCCGGAGCCTCCAGTCCGCACGCAATTCCCCCATGCCACCTCACACTACGCGCGGGGCATGGCGCGTCCCTAGACTTGTGAACCAACTTGGATCGGTCAATCAACGCAATCCAACGGGGTGTTGACATGAGCGACAACGAACCGGTCGGTCTCGCGGAAGCCATCGGCACGGTCCGCGCGGAACTGGCCCGCGCCCAGGCGGAGGGCGCGGCAAGCGACTGGCGCTTCAGCGTGGAGCAGGTCAGCCTGGAGTTCGCGGTCCAGTTCCACCGCTCAGGCGAGACCGGCGCGGCCCTACGCCTCGGCGTCGTAGAGGCCCGCCTCGGCGGCTCACTGACCCACGACTCCACCCACAGAATCCAAGTAGACCTAAAACCCCTCCCAGGCCCCACCGGCCACCACCACGAGGTAACCCGCGAGCCCCCCGACACCCCCGCCCCACCAGACGGCTCCCTCACCCGCGACTAGGCCGTGTTTTAGAAGTCGCTGACCTGCTTGGTTGACCGTCCGGGGAAGTCGCGGGCGGCCATCCAGATGGTGAGGTCGCGGGCGATGTCGT
>NZ_JBEOYO010000043.1:0-79640 GCF_040297125.1 Streptomyces sp. NPDC001868
ACGGCCCCTGCGGGCCGTTGAAAAAGCACGGGGCGCAGCCCCTGCTTTTTCAGGGCCGCGGGGAACTGCGCGACCAGCCCCCACGCACCCGCACCCGACAACCCACCCAACGACCCGCTCACCCACCCACCCGCACGTCACGAAAGAAGGCTCACACCACCATGACCGCCGCCGCAGCCACCCGCCGCGAACACGATCTGCTCGGAGACCGTGACGTCCCCGCCGACGCGTACTGGGGCGTCCACACCCTGCGCGCCACGGAGAACTTCCCCATCACAGGCACCCCGATATCGGCCTACCCCCACCTGATCGACGCCCTGGCCGCCGTCAAGGAGGCCGCCGCCCGCGCCAACGAGGAACTCGGTCTGCTCGCCCCCGAGAAGGCCGCCGCGATCATCGAGGCCTGCCGGGAGATCCGCGACGGCAAGCTGCACGACCAGTTCGTCGTGGACGTCGTCCAGGGCGGCGCCGGCACCTCCACCAACATGAACGCCAACGAGGTCGTCGCCAACCGGGCGCTGGAGCTGCTGGGCCACGCCAAGGGCCAGTACGAGTACCTGCACCCGAACGAGGACGTGAACCTCGGGCAGTCGACGAACGACGTCTACCCGACCGCCGTCAAGATCGCGACGGTCTTCGCGGTGCAGGGACTGCTCAAGGCGATGGCCGTGCTGCAGGACTCCTTCGCCCGCAAGGCGGTGGAGTTCCGCGAGGTGCTCAAGATGGGCCGCACGCAGTTGCAGGACGCGGTGCCCATGACGCTCGGCCAGGAGTTCTCCGCGTTCGCCGTCATGATCGACGAGGACCGCAGCCGCCTCGGTGAGGCCGTCGAGCTGATCCACGAGATCAACCTCGGCGCCACGGCCATCGGCACCGGCCTCAACGCCCCCGCCGGATACGCCGAGTCGGCCCGCCGCCACCTCGCCGAGATCACCGGACTGCCGCTGGTCACGGCCGCCAACCTGGTCGAGGCCACCCAGGACTGCGGCGCGTTCGTGCAGATGTCGGGCGTCCTCAAGCGCGTCGCCGTCAAGCTCTCCAAGAGCTGCAACGACCTGCGGCTGCTCTCCTCCGGGCCGCGCGCGGGCCTGAACGAGATCAACCTGCCGCCGGTGCAGGCCGGTTCGAGCATCATGCCCGGCAAGGTCAACCCGGTGATCCCCGAGGTCGTCAACCAGGTCGCCTTCGAGGTCATCGGCAACGACGTCACCATCACCATGGCGGCCGAGGCCGGACAGCTCCAGCTCAATGCCTTCGAGCCGATCATCCTGCACTCCCTGTCGGAGTCGATCACCCATCTGCGGGCCGCCTGCCTGACGCTGGCCGAGCGGTGCGTCGACGGCATCACCGCCAACACCGAGGCGCTGCGCGCGAGCGTGGAGAACTCCATCGGCCTGGTCACCGCCCTCAACCCGCACATCGGCTACACGGCGGCCACCGACATCGCCAAGGAGGCCCTCGCCACCGGCCGGGGCGTCGCCGAACTCGTGCAGGAGAAGGGCCTGTTGCCCGCCGAACGGCTCCGGGAACTGCTGCGGCCCGAGGTGCTCGCGGGCAGCGGCGCACCGCCGGCCTGATGGCTTCCACCTTCCGGCCCGTCCTGGAGCGCATCGCCGAGGAGATCGAGCGGACCCCGGTCCGGGGCCGGCCCGCCGACTACATCCCGGCGCTCGCGGCCCGCGACCCGCGCAGCTTCGGTATGGCCGTCGCGGAGCTGGACGGCACGGTGTACGGCGTGGGGGACTGGCGGGAGCCGTTCTCCACGCAGTCCATCACCAAGGTCTTCACCCTCGCCCTCGACCTGGCCCGCGAGGGCGAGATCCTGTGGGAGCACGTGGGCCGCGAGCCCTCGGGCAACCCCTTCAACTCGCTGGTGCAGCTGGAGTACGAGAACGGCATCCCGCGCAACCCGTTCATCAACGCGGGCGCCCTCGTCGTCACCGACCGTCTGCACAGCCGTAGCGGCGACGCGGCCGGGGAGCTGCTGTCCTTCCTCCGTTCGGAGAGCGGCAACCCGGACCTGGACTTCGACGCGCAGGTCGCCGCCTCGGAGTCCGCTCACGGCGACCGGAATGCCGCCCTCGCCCATTTCATGGCGTCCTACGGCAACATCGACAACCCGGTACCGGTCCTCCTCGACCAGTACTTCCGGCAGTGCTCCCTCACCGCGTCCTGCGCCGACCTCGCCCGCGCCACCACGTTCCTCGCCCGCCACGGCCTCCGCGCCGACGGCACCCGGCTGCTGACCCGGAGCCAGGCGAAACAGGTCAACGCGGTGATGCTCACCTGCGGTACGTACGACGCGGCGGGCGAGTTCGCCTACCGCGTGGGCCTGCCCGGCAAGAGCGGGGTCGGCGGCGGCATCATCGCGGTCGTGCCCGGCCGGTGCACGCTCTGTGTGTGGAGTCCGGCGCTGGACGAGCAGGGCAACTCGGTGGCGGGAGTGGCGGCACTGGACCGGTTCACGACCCTGACAGGGGTGTCTATTTTCTGACTTGTTCGGTATTTGTGCGGCGATACAGGGACAAGTGCCACCATGGCGAAGGAAGTTCACTCCCAGGATTGTGTGGCACACACATGCACAAGAGGCTCGCTGCCCTCGCCATGACCGTGGTCGCCGTCGCCGCCACCACACTGGCCACGGCCCCCACCGCGTCGGCCGACTCCCACAAGGGATGCGTCTATCCCCGTGTCTGCTTCTACCTCACCCAGTCCGACTGGGACAGCTCCCGCCCCACGGCCGCCTACCAGGACGTGACGGCCGACTACCAGGACCTCGGCCCCCGCAGCCGAGGCGCCGACTACGTACACAACACCCGCAACGACGACCGGGCCTACCTCCGCTATGTCGTCGACGGCTCGCCGACGCTCCACTACACCTGCGTCCCGCCGAACGAGACGCACGGCTTCGGTGAGGGCATCACGCTGACCGGCATTCGGATCGACACGGCGTCCGCATGCTGACCGGCTCCCCGGCGTGACAGCGCGAACCCGCCGCCCCGAGACCGGGGCGGCGGGTTCGCTCATGGTCACGTCCTGGTACCCGTCAGGTGGGCGCCGCGTCGCCTCCGCGCCACCCGGCGTTGACACCCTGACCGAGTGTTGGCCATCGCTTTCCCCGTCGACCTACGCCGCTGCCAGGCGCTCGGCCTGGCCGGATCCGCCTTTCTCGCCCTGGGAGGTGAAACCGCCGGTGCCCTGCCGGTCCAGGAGCTGCTGTCGCCGACCTCGGGGCGCGGTGCGCTGGGGCTGGTCGGTGTCTACTTCGGCGTCGTCCTGCTGATAGCCGCATGGGCGCTGCTGGGAAAGGTGATACGCGGCCCCGAACCCCCGACCCCCCGCGCCCTGTTGCTCGTGCTGGCGGTCTGGGCGGCGCCCCTGCTCCTCGCACCACCGCTGTTCAGCCGGGACGTCTACAGCTACCTCGCGCAGGGCGCCATGGTCGACGCGCACATGGACGTCTACCTCCACGGGCCCGCCCGGCTCGGCGGCCCGCTCGCCGACGAGGTGGCCCCGATGTGGCGGCACACGGCGACACCGTACGGCCCGGTCTTCCTCGCCATGGCCTCCGGGCTCTCCGGTCTGACGGAGGGGCGGATACCGGCCGGACTCATCGGGATGCGGCTGATCGCCCTGCTCGGCGTCGCCCTGATGGCCGTGGCGCTGCCTCGCCTCGCCCGGCACAGCGGAGCCGACCCCGCCGTCGCCCTCTGGCTCGGCGCCCTCAACCCGCTCGTGCTCCTGCACCTGGTGGCCGGCGCCCACAACGACGCGGTGATGCTGGGCCTGCTGGGCGTCGGACTGGTGCTCGCGCGGGGTCGCTGGTACCTCATCGGCGTCGTCCTCGTCACCCTCGCCGCCCTGGTCAAGGCACCCGCCGCGCTCGGTCTGCTGGCGGTGGTCGTGATGCGCGGCCGTACCGGATGGATCCGGACGGGCGCGGCGACCCTGGCCGTCGCGACGGCCACCACGGCGGCCGTCACCGCCCTGGCCGGCACCGGATACGGCTGGATCGCCGCCCTGCGCACCCCCGTGTCCCCACAGAACTGGTCGCCCACGAGCGTCCTCGGCCGCGCCACCGGCACCCTCCTCCACGACCTCGGCAGCGACCTGGCCCCCCTCGCGCTCCCGGCCTGGCGCGCGGCCGGACTCCTGCTGACCCTCGCCGTCGTCCTGTTCATATGGCTCCGGCTGAGACCCGGCCCCGTGTACGCGCTCGGCCTCAGCCTGGCAGTCATCGCCGCGCTCGGCCCCGCGATCCGTCCCTGGTACGCCCTGTGGGGTCTGTTCCTCATCGCCGCCGCCGCGCGGGACACCTTCGTACAGCGCCGGGTCGCCGCCGCCAGCGCGGTGCTCGCGCTCGCCGTCCTGCCGAGCGGCTACCCGGCCGACACCGAACAGATCGTCCTCGCGGTGTGCGGGGGAGTGCTCGCGGTGGTCGTGCTGTGGCAGGCCGAACAGGCCTCCCGGGCACCGGTCCTGGAGCGCACGGCATGAGCGAACCCCGCCAGAGGTGGTTCCCGCCGCGCACCGACCGCGCCCGCGTCCTGCTCGTCCTCGGCCTGGCCGCCGCCGTCACCGTGTTCACCGCGACCGTCCCGCTGCTGCGCGACTGGTTCGACCTGCGCGTCTACCACGGCGCGATCGACTCCTGGGTCCACCACGACGGCCGTCTCTACGACTATCTGGTGCCGGGCACCACCTACGGATTCACCTATCCGCCGTTCGCGGCCGTCGCCATGCTGCCGATGTCGCTGGTCGGACTGCGCACCGCGATCGTGCTGTGCCTCGGACTCAACCTGGCGGCGCTCGCCGCCGTCCTGTACATCCTGGCCGGGCCGCTCCTGCGCCGCTACGGCTGGTTCGGCACCTCCCTCGCCCTGTGCCTGCTCGCCCTGTTCGAACCCCTGCGGGACACCTTCAGCTTCGGCCAGGTGAACCTGCTGCTGCTCGCCCTGGTGCTCGCCGACGCCTGGCTGCTGGCCACCGGCCGGGGCCGCTGGGCGGGCGTGGGCATCGGCCTGGCGGCGGCGGTCAAACTGACGCCCGCCATCTTCATCGGGATGCTGCTGCTCGCCCGGCGGTGGCGGGCCGCCGCGCTCGCGACGGCCGTCGTCGCGTCCGCCACCGCGGCGGCGGCCTGGATCGCCCCGGGCGCCTCGCGCTTCTACTGGACCGAGGCCCTGTGGGACACCAGCCGCATCGGCCGCCTCGACTACGTCTCCAACCAGTCGCTCCAGGGCGTCCTGGCCCGGCTCGTCGCACCCCACGAACCGAGCCGCGCCGTCTGGGCGTTGCTCGTGCTGGCCGTGCTGTGCGTCTGGGCGTGGCGGGTCCGTACGGCGACGCGCACCGAGGACTGGACGGCCGCGTTCGCGTTCACCGGGCTGACCGCGTGTCTGGTCAGCCCGATCACCTGGGTGCACCATCTGGTCTGGCTGCTGCCCGCGTTCGCCGTCCTGCTCAGACACAGGCGGCTGCTGCCGCTCGCGGCGACGTTGTACGTGCTGCTGTGCAGCAGTGTCGTCTGGCTGTGGTTCGACGGCGCGCCCGGCATCGGCGGTTTCGTCGGCAGCAACACCTACGTGTGGATCACGCTGGGTCTGCTGCTGTGGCTGCCGGTCGGTCAGCCACGGGTGGGCCGGCCGTTCCTGAGCCGCAGTGCCAGTGCCACGGCCCCCGCACCGACCCCGGCCGCGCCCGTGATCGCGCCCGCCACGGGCCAGTCGGGGGCGGTGACCTCGTCCGTCTCCTCCCGGACGGGCGGCGACCCGGGGCCGGCCTGAGGCCCCGCCGCCGGGCGCGGCGGCAGCAGCGAGCCCACGGCCTCGACGCGCCCGGCGGCACGGAAACCCCAGTCGAGCAGGGAGCGCGCCTCCTCGTACACCGCGTAGCCGCCGCCGGACTCCGGGCGCATCACCGTCACGACGAGGGTGCGCCCGTCGCGCTTCGCGGCGGCGATCAGGGTGTTGCCCGCGTTGCTGGTGTAGCCGTTCTTGACGCCGATCAGCCCCGGATAGCGTTCGACACCGGCGCCGGTGAGCAGCCGGTTGGTGTTCTGGATGCCGTACGACCAGTCGCCCGCCGGGAACTTCGCGGTGGCCGTGGCGCAGTACCCCGCGAACTCCGCGTTGCGCAGCCCGGCGCGCCCGAACACCGCCAGGTCGTACGCGGACGACACCTGGCCGGGCGCGTCGTAGCCGTCGGGCGAGACGACACGGGTGTCCCGGGCGCCGAGGGCGCGGGCCTTGGCCTGCATCTGCTCGGTGGTGGCCTTCCAGCCGCCGTTGAGGGAGGCCAGGACGCGTACGGCGTCGTTGCCCGAGCTGAGGAAGACCCCGCGCCACAGGTCGGCGACGCTGTAGGCGCGGTCCTCCTTGATGCCGACCAGGCTGCTTCCGGCGCCGATGCCCGCCAGTTCCTCGCGCCGCACGGTGTGCCTCAGGCCCGCCGGGAGCCCCGGCAGCACGGTCAGCGCGAACAGGGTCTTGAGGGTGCTGGCCGGCGGCAGCTTGCGGTGCGCGTCGTGCGCGGCGAGCACCTCACCGCTGTCGGCGTCGGCCACCAGCCACGACACCGCCGAGAGGTCCTGCGGCACGTCGGGCGCCCCGGCCCGCGGTCGCACCTGCGTCGCCGGCCGGTACAGCGACGGCGGCTCGTGCGGGGCCTTGGCGTCCTGCGGGCCCTCCTCCACCCGGACACCGCCGCTTTCCGGGCGCGTCGCGACGGCCAGGCCCCCGAGCGCACAGACGACGGTGCAGCAGACGGCGACACGAGCGACACGAGCGACACGGGGGACGCGAAGGCCACGAAGGACACGGGATGAGGATCCGATGGTCATATCGCAAACGTAGGAACGGTCGCGCCGTGGACCGGGATGCCAGGGCCGAGAGGGCGGATCGAGCACCCGGATGCCTCACCGGATGCCGCACCGCGTGCCTCCTGTCATGCCGCCGGCAGGGTGGGCTGCACCTGCCGCAGGAAGGTCGCGTTGTCCGGTGTGGCGCGCAGCCGCTCCAGGATCGTTTCGAGGTTCGCCTGCCCCTCGCGCGACCGCAGGGCCCGCCGCAGCCCTCGTACGGCCGCCAACTCGCCCGGCGTCAGCAGGAGTTCCTCGCGGCGGGTGCCGGACGGGGTGATGTCGACGGCGGGGAAGACACGCCGGTCGGCGAGGGTGCGGTCGAGGCGCAGCTCCAGGTTGCCGGTGCCCTTGAGCTCCTCGAAGAAGAAGTCGTCGGCACGGGACCCGGTCTCCACCAGGGCGGTGGCCAAAATCGTGAGGGAACCGGCCTCCTCGGTCAGCCGGGCGGCGCCGAAGAGCCGCTTGGGGCCCTGGAGCGCGGCGGCGTCGACCCCGCCGCTGAGGGTGCGGCCACCGGCGGCGGCCGCGTTGTTGTGGGCCCGGCACAGCCGGGTCAGGGAGTCCAGCAGGATCACCACGTCCTCGCCCTGTTCGACGAGGCGCTTGGCGCGCTCCACGACGAGTTCGGCGAGCGCGATGTGCTGCTTGGGGGACCGGTCGAACGTGGAGGCGTACACCTCGCCGCGCACGGAGCGCCGCATGTCGGTGACCTCCTCGGGCCGTTCGTCGAGCAGCACCACCATCAGTCGGGCTTCGGGGTGGTTGGCGGCGATCGCGGCGGCCACCTGCTGGAGCAGCACCGTCTTGCCGGTCTTGGGCGGGGCCACGATCAGCCCGCGCTGCCCCTTGCCGACGGGTGCCACGAGGTCGAACAGACGGCCCGTCAGACCGCTCGCCTGGTGTTCGAGCCGCAGCCGCTCGCGCGGGTGCAGCGGGGTGAGGTCGTGGAAGTGCGGTCGGCCGCGCAGCTCTTGGGGCGTCCGGCCGTTGATCCGCTCGACCTCGGTGAGGCCGCGCCGGCCGTCGCGTAGGCCCTCGACGGTGTCGCCCTTGCGCAGGCCGTACCGGCGGATCAGCGCGGCGGGGACCTGTGGGTCGGAAGGGGTGGGCAGACCGCGCTCGGGGCGCAGATGACCCTGCCCGCCCTGTGTGGTCTCCAGGACGCCGGCGACCCGGGACGGAGGCTGCTGATCGGTGGAAGTGCGTTCGAGTGTGGTGGTGGTCATGGATGGGGGTCCTTTCGAGGACGTGAGGAGCAAGGGGGAAGCAAAGGGAGGGGGAGGAACACACCCGGGGTACGGCTGAGCCGTTCACGGCCGCGGGTGAGAGGCGGCCCGTGCGTCGCGGGTGGTGCGGGGAAGCTGACGGCCGTCGGGAGTCGACGAGCGGTTCAGCGAGAGAGATCTCAGGACGCAGGATCTGGATCCGAGAGAGAGCGGCACGGGCGCCCGAGAGCGGGCGATACACACGTGCCAAGGAGAGTATACCACCACCGGTGGCCGGCCGTTGGGGAGTTCCTTACCGATGGCTTACCCCTGGTCTTTGAACTGATGTCGCCGGTCCCCCGTACAGATGGGGGCACGACCAGCGGTCTTCGTACGGAAGGAACGTCGCGTGTCGCTCTTCACGCGCTCCAGCCCATCACCCGACACGGATGACACCGACAAGACGGACGGGACGGCCGAGAAGGACGCGACGGACGCGACGAGAAAGCCGTCGGCGCAGGACCCGGCGGCATCGGACCCGTCGGCGTCGGAAGGTCCGGCCGAGGAGGAACCGGAGAAGGCCGGCGAGGACGACGAACCCGGGAAGAGCGGTGACGACGAACCGGCGAAGACCGGCGGCGCCGTCGGCGTCGGGCGGCTCGCCCGGTGGCGGAAGTACCCGGCGGCGTTCCGGGCGAGGTACCCCGTCGCCGCGCGGAGCGTGTCGTGGGGTGTCACCGCGCTGGCCGCCGCCCTGGTGTTCTTCGCGCTGCTGATGCCGGGCCAGCCCGAGTACTTCGTGCCGCGGCAGTTCCTGCGGATACCGGTGGAGCCGATCCTCGCCGCCGCCCTGCTGATGGTGCTGCCCCGTCGGCCGAGGCTGGTCGCCGCGGTCGTCATCGGGGTGGGCCTGGCCGCGCTGGTGGTCGTGAAGGCGCTGGACCTCGGCTTCAACCAATTCCTCGGCCGCGGCTTCAACGTGGTCCTCGACTGGGGCCTGCTGGACGACGCCGAGTCGTACGTCAAGGACACGCTCGGAGCCACGGGCGCCCGGGTCGCCGTGATCGGCCTCGTGGTCCTCGTGCTGCTGCTGTTCGTCGTCATGGCCCTGGCGGTCGTACGGCTCGTCAACCTCCTGGCCCGCGACCGGGACCGGGCGACCAAGGGCACGATCATCGCCGGCACCGTGTGGATCACCTGCGCGGCGCTCGGCCTGACGCCCCTGGGGAACACCGCGGTCGCCTCCAGGAACACCATCGGTTTCGTGCAGGACCGCTGGGGCCGCATCCAGGAGACCCTCCGGGACGAGGCCGCGTTCGCCAAGGAGGCCAAGAAGGACAAGTTCGCCCAGGTGCCCGCCGACCAACTGCTGACGGGGCTGCGCGGCAAGGACGTGATGTTCACCTTCATCGAGAGCTACGGCCGCGCCGCCCTGGAGGACCCGGCCATCGCACCCGGCGTGAACGCGGCCCTCGACGAGGAGGGCGAGGCGCTGACCAAGGCCGGGTTCGCGGCGAAGAGCGGCTGGCTGACCTCCGCGACGTACGGCGGCAGCAGTTGGCTCGGCCACTCCACGTTCCTGACCGGCCTGTGGATCGACAACCAGAGCCGCTACCGCACGGTCACCGCCGGCGAACGCCTCACCCTGCCCGGGGCCTTCGACAAGACCGGCGCCTGGCGGACGGTCGGCGTCGTGCCCGGCGTGCAGTACAACTGGCCGGAAGGCGACTTCTACGGCTTCGACAAGGTCTACGACTCCCGCGATGTCGGCTACCAGGGGCCGAAGTTCAGCTGGTCGACCATGCCCGACCAGTACGCCCTCACCGCGTTCGAGCGCCTGGAGGCCGCCAAGAAGGGTGACAAGCCGCTGATGTCGGAGATCATCCTGACCTCCAGCCACCAGCCCTGGGCGCCGCTGCCGGAGATGATCGACTGGGACGAGGTCGGCGACGGCTCGGTCTACAAGGGCATCGAGAAGGCGGGCAAGGACCCGGCGGACGTGTTCACCGACCCCGTCAAGGTCAAGGAGGAGTACGGCAAGTCCGTCCAGTACTCGCTGCACAGCCTCCTGCAGTACGTGGAGAAGTACGGCGACGAGAACACCGTGCTGGTCTTCCTCGGCGACCACCAGCCGATGGCGAGCGTCAGCGGCAACGGCGCCAGCCACGACGTACCCGTCACCGTCGTGGCCCGCGACCCGAAGGTCCTCGACCGGATCGACGACTGGGGCTGGTCCGACGGGCTGCGGCCCGGCGACGACGCTCCGGTCTGGCGCATGGACTCCTTCCGCGACCGTTTCCTCACCGCGTACGGCGAGGAGCCGAACGTGGCGGGCAAGCCCGCGCCGTAGCGGTCCGCACCGCGTGAGCGGATGCCCGGAGCCGTGCTCCGGGCATCCGGCCCCGACGGCTAACCGCAGAGCTCGAAGATCCCGTAACCGAAGCCCTGAGCGGTGATCGTGCCGTCCGTGAACTCCACGCCCCGCCCCTCCAGCGTGCCGTGGACGGACGGCGCGTACGCGTGACCGGCCTCGTGCCGCTGGGGGTTGACGACCACCAGGTAGCGCCCGCCCCGTACGTACACGAACGGATACCCCGCGTGCAGCACCTCCACCGAGCCGGTGGAGCCCAGCTCGGGGGTGCGCCTGCGCAGGGCGATCAGCCGGTGGACGAGGTGGAGGAGCGAGGTGTCGTCGGCGCGCTGGGCGGCGACGGTCGGCCGGTCGGGGGAGGGGTCGACGGGGAGGTAGAGGCGGTCGGCGGGGGCGGTGGAGAAGCCCGCGTTGGCGGAGTCGTCCCACTGCATGGGGGTGCGGGAGCCCGCGCGGTTGTAGCGGGGGCCGAGGACGCTGCCCTCCTTGTCGGGCAGGCCCGGCACGTAGCGCATACCGATCTCGTCGCCGTAGTAGATCGCCGGGAGCGTCGGCCAGGTCAGCTGGAAGACGAAGGCGGCGGGCAGCTGATCGGCCGCGCGGGGGCCGCAGTTGAGGCGGGAGAAGTCGTGGTTGGCGGTGGGCAGGGAGATGGCGCCCGAGCCGTCGACGGCCGTGGACGCCCGCTGCCAGGCCTCGACGAAGGGGCGCGGAGAGCCCCCGCCGCTCGCGTCGAAGAAGCAGTCGAGGGGGTCCCAGTTCTCGTGGACCGTGCCCTGGCCGTTGTTCCACAGCGAGCGCAGGGCGAGGCCGTCGGTGGGGCCGCCGAAGTGGAGGAAGAAGTCGGCGTGGAAACCGGCCGGGATCGACACCTCCGGCTCGCCCCACTCGGCGAGCAGCACGGCGTCCGGATGGGCGCCGTCCAGCCAGTGCCGCAGTTCCGTCCAGATGCGGGAGGTCTCGGCCTTGCCCGGGTCGTCCTTGACGAGCGAGGCGGCCATGTCGACGCGGAAGCCGGCGAGGCCGAGGCCCAGCCAGTGGTCCATGACCGTACGCAGGGCGTGTCGGTTGGCGCGCGGGCCGTCGGCGTCGACCGGCAGCCGCCATGGCTCGGCCGGATTCTCGCGCGCGTAGCCGAAGTTGAGGGCGGGCTGGGAGTCGAAGAAGTTCGGGAGGTACGCGCCCGGGCGGGTGCCGGGGGAGGCGACGAAGCCTTCGGGCCGGCCCTGGGCCGTCCAGATGTAGCGGTGGTCGTCCGGGTCGTTCGCGGAGGCCCGGAACCACGGGTGGTCGATGGACGTGTGCCCGGCCACGAGGTCCAGCAGGACCCGGATGCCCCGCCGGCCCGCCTCGTCGACGAGCTTGGCCAGGTCGTCGTTCGACCCGTAGCGCGGGGCCGCGTTCAGATAGTCGGCGACGTCGTACCCGGCGTCGCGGAACGGCGAGACGAAGCAGGGGTTCAGCCAGACGGTGTCGACGCCCAGCCAGGACAGATGGTCGAGGTGCTCGGTGATTCCGGCGAAGTCGCCGATGCCGTCTCCGCCGGAGTCGGCGAAGGACTGCGGATAGATCTGGTAGAAGACGGCGTCGGCCAGCCAGGTCGGGGCAGGACGGAACGAAGTCATGTCCTGGACCATAGGCGAGGGCACACGCCGTCCGCTGCCCCGACCCAGGGCCTAAGCTGACGTGATGTTCTCCCCGCAAGGCCCCAGCCTCCGCGAACTCGCCGTTCAGGCGCTCTCGTCCGTCGAACACGGCTACGACCTGCTCGCGCCCAAGTTCGACCAGACCCCGTTCCGTACGCCGGACTCCGTCCTGGAGGCGGTCGAGGCGGCCCTGTCGACGATGGGCCCGTTCGAGCACGGCCTCGACCTCTGCTGCGGCACCGGGGCGGGCATGGAGGTCCTGCGCGAACTGTGCCGGGACAGCGTCACCGGCGTCGACATCAGTGCGGGGATGCTGACGGTGGGCAGGGAGCAGGTGGGCTCCGGCACCACCCGCTCCACCCACACCACCCGCTCCACGGGCTCGGGCGGTGTTTCCGGCGACGCCGACACGGGCGGCCCGGGTCCGGCCGTCTCCGCCCCCGCCGACCCCCGGGTCTCCTGGGTACGCGGTGACGCCCTCGCTCTTCCCTTCGCCCCCGTCTTCGACCTGGCCGTCAGCTTCGGGGCGTTCGGGCATTTCCTGCCGGAGGAGTTGCCGGGGCTGTTCGACGAGGTGCACTCCGTACTGCGGCCGGGCGGACGGTTCGCGTTCCCGCTGCCGGCGCCCGCCCCGCCGAACTCCCCCTGGTACTGGGCGGCCCTGGGCTTCGACGCGGCGATGCGGGTGCGCAACGCGCTCTGGCGGCCGCCGTTCGTCATGTACTACCGGCCGTTCCGGCTCGGCCTCGTACGGCGGGAGCTGGAACGCGCCGGGTTCGACGTGGAGTTGTTCGCGCTGCCCGAGTTCGGTCGGCGGTCGGACGGCAGCCCCCGCTGCCGGATGGTGGTGGCCACCCGCAAGGGATGACCCGTCCGGCCGGACGGCCGCCGGGCCCGGAAGGAGCCGGCCCGGACCCGACGGCACCGGTCAACGGGTCTTGTCCGCCGCCGACTTGATCAGCGAGGCCACCTTGTCCGGGTGGGACATCATCACCACGTGCGAGGAGTTGACCTCGACGGTGTGCGAGCCCGCCCGCTCCGCCTGGAACCGCTCCAGCGCGGGGGAGATCGTCTTGTCCTTCTTGGCGACCATGAACCACGACGGGATCGTCCGCCACGCCGCCACCTGGGCCGTGGAGTCGAACGCCGCGAGACTGACCGGGCGTTGGGACACCGCCAGCACCGAGGTCGTGGACCGCGGCAGGTCGCCCGCGAACACGTCGTGGAACTTGTCGGGCTTGATCGCCACGTCATGGTGGCCGGCCCCGTCCGGCAGCCCCTCCAGCGCCGGGAGGAGCTCGGACCCCGGGAAGCGGTCCGCCAGTTCGCTCAGCAGCTCGCCCTTGTCGGGCATGAAGGCCGCCACGTACACCAGCGCCTTCACATCGGGCACGGACGCGGCGGCCTCGGTGATGACGGCGCCGCCGTACGAGTGCCCGACGACGATCTTCGGGCCGTCGATCGTGCCGAGGAGCGCGGAGATGTACCGGGCGTCCGACTGCAGGCCCCGCAGCGGGTTGGCCGGGGCGACGACCGGATAGCCCGCCTTCTTCAGCCGTGCGACGACCCCGGACCAGCCGGACGCGTCCGCGAACGCGCCGTGCACGAGGACGACGGTGGGCTTCGGTGTCGTCCGCTCGGCCGAGGGGGCGGCGGCCGACGGGATGACCGTGGCCGTGAGCACGCCGACCGTGACGGCTGCTCCGAGGACCAGAGGACGGTGATGTCTGCGCATGCGTGTGTCAGCTCCTGACGAAGTCGAGAAATCGGCATCGAAGGACCGCTGTTCCCTTCGGTCGGAAACCGAAGGACCGCTGTTCGCTGTGAAGGCGATACTGGCACCGGATGCGGCGCGGGAGTCGACTGAGAGTGCACTGTCGCCGACTCTCCGTGCCAGAAGGGTGGGTCAGAGCGCGCTGTACACGGCCTCGACGAGAGCCGTCTTGCGCGGGTCGTCGGCGATGTGCGGGCCCATCCGGTTCATGACATAGCCGAGGGAGACGCCCGCCTCCGGGTCGGCGAGCCCGCAGGAGCCGCCGTAGCCGTCGTGGCCGAAGGCCCTCGGGTCGGGCCCGTACGAGCCGTGCGGGCCGCTCAACCACAGCCCGAGCCCGATCTCCGTGTCCCGGCCGAACCCGGCGCCGAGCACCAGGTCACGGCAGGCGCCCTGCCCCTCGCGGACCCGCTCGGCCGCCTCCGGCGACAGCACCTCGCGCCCGCCCCAGGAGCCGCGCAGCGCGAGGATCCCGTACAGCGCGGCGACCGCCCGCGCGGTGCCGTGGCCGTTGGCGGCCGGGACCTCGGCGGCCCGCCACGCGGGGGTGTTGGCCTCGGCGGCGCCGACCAGCGGGTTGGCGAGCGCGGCGAGCGCGGTGGGCGTCAACTGGGCGAAGATCGCGGCCTGTTCACTGGTGGTCGCGGCCGGCGGATGCACCAGCTCGGCCACCCGCGAGGCCTCCGCCTCCGGCAGCCCGATCGTGAAGTCGATGCCGAGCGGTCCGGTGACCTCGCGAGCCAGGAACGCGCCCGGCAGCAGCCCCGACACCCGCCTGACCACCTCGCCGACGAGGAACCCGAACGTCATCGCGTGGTATCCGGACTGTGTGCCCGGCTCCCACCACGGCTCCTGGGCCGCCAGCCGCTTGACGGTCAGCTCCCAGTCGAGGAGCTGTTCGAACGACAGCGGTTCACGCGGTCCGGCGAGCCCCGCCCGGTGCGACAGCAGATGCCGGACGAGCACGCCCTCCTTGCCGGCCGCCGCGAACTCCGGCCAGTACGCGGCCACCGGGGCGTCCAGGTCGAGCAGGCCCCGGTCGGCGAGAATGTGCGCGCACAGCGCGGTCGGGCCCTTGGTCGTGGACCACACGTTGACCACGGTGTCCCGCTCCCAGGGGCGGGTGCGCGCCGCGTCGGCCCAGCCGCCCCACAGGTCCACCACGGTCTCCCCGCCCAGCGTCACGGTGACCGCCGCCCCCAGCTCGTCACGCTCGCCGAAGTTCTCCTCGAACGCGCGCCGCACGGCCTCGAACCGCGCCTCGCAGTGACCCCGCACCTGAGTCTGGGACATGAACCCTCCGTGGTCCGCCGCCGTTCGCCGGGGCGAGGGCCGCCCGGCCTCCCCGAACGTACCGACTGGTCGGACAGGAGGGAAGCCGTGCGGCGGAATCCCGCCCACCGCCCCTACGGGCTCGGTGCCCCGAGCAGGAACATCGGCGGGGCGGGCTCCGTGCGGGCCGGGACGAGGTGCCAGTAGTCCCGGGTCTCCACGGCCAGTCCGGCCGCGTCGAACCGTACGAAGACACAGCCGGCGAGGGTCTGCGGCTCCTCGTCGGCCTCGGACAGCACCCGGAACTCGGCGACGGCGACACCGTCCTGGCCGATCACCGGCTCCGAGAAGCGCACATCGTCCACCCGCTCGTCGGTGAACGACCAGCGCAGATACGCGGCCAGCTCGTCCCGGCCCCGGTGCGGCTCCCGGAAGGGCATCGAGCGGTGCACACAGTCCCGCGCGTACAGCTCCAGGAGCGCGTCGACGTCATGGGCGGCCCACGCCTCCCGCCACACCGCCACGAACCGCCGCGCGGCCTCGGCCGTGTCCATGCTGTCCCGCCCCCTCAGAGCCGCGCGGCGAGCCAGCGCAGCTTGACCGCCTCCTGGAAGGGGCCGCCGCCCTCGTGGTCGTTGAAGTCGTAGACCTCGATGTCCTTGTCGGCCCCGGCCCAGGCGTTGAAGGCCGCGAAGACCGTGGACGGCGGGCAGGTCTGGTCCTCCAGCGCCGCCGAGAACAGGGCGGCGGCCCGGCCACGCGGGGCGAAGTGCACGGCGTCGAAGTAGGCGAGGGTGCGCCCGACCTGTTCGGTGCGGCCGCGGTGGGTCTTGAGGTACTTGCCGATCTCGCGGTACGGATCGCGGTCGGTGAGGGTCGTGGAGCGCGGGAAGTCGCACAGGAACGGCACGTCCGGCGCGACCGCGACCAGGTCGGGGACGAGTCCGCCGACGGCGATGGAGATACCGCCGCCCTGGCTGGAGCCGACGACGGCCGTGCGGGCGGCGTCGGTCCGCGGATGTGCGCGGGCGGCCTCCACCGCGCGTACGGCGTCGGTGTAGACCCGGCGGTAGTAGTAGTTCTCGGGGGCGTCGATGCCCCGGGTCATGAAGCCGGGGAAGGCGGGGGCGCCGGCCACCGGGTCGGGGGTGTCGCCGCCTCCGCCCCAGGCGCTGCCCTGGCCCCGGGTGTCCATGACGAAGTGCGCGTAGCCCGCCGACGCCCACAGGAGGTGGGTGTGGGCCAGGCCCCGGCCGCCGCCGTAGCCGATGAACTCCACGACGGTGGGCAGCGGTTCGGCCGCACCGGCCGGGAGGACCAGCCAGCCCTTGACCGGGTGGCCGCCGAACCCGGCGTAGGTGACGTCATACACCTCGACCGTCGTCAGAGGGGTCTCGACCGGCTCGAAACGGGCGTCGAGGTCGTGCGCGCGGGTCTCCTGGAGCGTCGTCGCCCAGAAGGCGTCGAAGTCCTCGGGCTCCGTCGAAGCGCTTCGATAACCACGGAGCTCGTCCAACGGCAGGTCGAACAGGGCCATGAAGGACCACCTTGTGAGTGCGGGGGTGCGGATGATCACACCGTACGTGGGGCGTCGCGGGCCCGCCAAGGGTCTTTTCCGGGCCCGCGACGCCCCACGGCTCACCTTCGGCCGGTCCCGGGGCTCACCTCTGGTCGACCCCGACCAGGGCCCGGACCTCGAAGTCCTCGTACACGGTCTCCTCCTGCCGGGGGCCGAGACGGGAGCCGAGCCAGCCCAGCAGGAAGCCCGCCGGGATCGAGACGATGCCCGGGTTCTGCAGCGGGAACCAGGCGAAGTCGGCGTTCGGATAGACCGAGTCGGGGGTGGAGGAGACGACCGGGGAGAACAGCACCAGCAGGACGGACGTGGCCAGGCCGCCGTACAGGCTGAGCAGGGCGCCGCGGGCGGCGAACCCGCGCCAGAACAGGCTGTAGACGATGGTCGGCAGGATGGCGGACGCGGCGATCGCGAAGGCCAGGAACGCCAGGGTGGCGGTGTTGGTGCCCCAGGCGAGAAGGGCGAACATCATGCTGAGGACGCCCAGGATCACCGCGGCGATCCGGGCGACGCCCAGCTCCTGTGTCTCCTTGGCCCGGCCCTTGCGGAGCACCTCGCCGAAGAGGTCGTGGGCCACGGACGAGGCCGCGGCCAGCATGAGACCGGCGGCGACGGCGAGCAGGGTGACGAAGGCCAGGGCCGAGACGATCGCCGTCAGGACCTCGCCGCCGAGTTCATGGGCGAGCAGCAGGACGGCCGCGTCGCCCTTGTGGTCGATGTCCGAGATGGTGTCCCGACCCACCAGGGCGGTGGCCCCGAGGCCCAGCACGCCCGCCATCAGACACACGAACCCGACCAGACCCACGGCCCACACCACCGAGGCGCGCAGCACCCGGGTCCTGCGCGGTGCGAACATCCGCATCATCACATGGGGGAGCGCGGCCAGTCCGAGCACGATGGCCAGTTGCAGACTGAAGAAGTCGATCTTGCTGATGGGGCCCGCCCCGTACCGCAGACCCGGCTGGAGGTACTCGCTGCCCAGCCCACTGCCGGCGGTCGCGGAGGCCAGGAGTCCGTCGATGTTCCAGTCGAAGCGGTTCAACACCAGGACGGCGACCACCGTGACCCCGGCGACGAGCATCACGGCCTTGACCACCTGGATGAAGGTGGCGCCCGGCATACCGCCGATCGCCGCGTAGATCGTGACGATCGAGCCGATGATGATCACGACCATCGTCCGTGTGGTGGGCCCGGGTTCGCCCACGAACTGGGTCATGAGCGCGATGCTGCCGACCAGTTGGGCCACCAGATAGAGGGTGCACACGGAGAGCGTGCAGATGGCGAGGGCCAGCCGGACGGGCCGGTGGTGCAGCGGGAACCGCCGGGCCAGGGCGTCGCCGAGGGTGAACTTGCCCGCGTTGCGCAGGGGTTCGGCGATGAGCAGCAGCACCATCATCCAGGCGACGACGGTGCCGCCGAGGTAGAGCAGTCCGTCGTACCCGGTCAGGGCGACGAGGCCGGTGCTGCCGAGCAGGGTCGCGGCCGAGAGGTAGTCGCCGCACATGGCGAGGCCGTTGCGCAGCGGCGACATGTCACGGTTGCCGAGGTAGAACTCGCCGATCTCGTCCCGCTGCGGTGCCGTCAGCAACGCGGTGAACAGGGTGATCACGACGACGGACAGGAACAGCACGAACGTCAGCCGCAGACTGAACGCGTCGGCCACACTCGCGGAGAAGGTCACCATGCGCGGGACCGCCGTCCGGCCCGCACCCGGCGCTGCTCGGTCTCGTCCTCCAGCTGGGAACGGAGCCGGCGGACGACCGGGTCGATGTGCGCGCGCATGTGCCGTACGTACAGGAACGCGGTCACACCCATGACGGCGAACTGCGCCAGACCGAGGGCCAGTCCCAGCGTCAGATGTCCGATCAATCGTTGATTCATTACTCCTGGTACGAAACTCGACAGAAGGACGTACGACAGGAATCCACCGACGGACAACGTGGTCGCCCATATGCCGAATCTGCGATAGGCGGCGCTTATCGACCGGAATTCAGGGTGTGCGTGCACGGGTTGTCGTCCGGCCCGGGACGGCGGGGCCGATGCGGGGGGATACGGGGCGGAACTGTCGTACCGCGCCGTGTGGTTGGACACAATGCACCCTCTTCGCTGCCTTATGCCTGTGGGGGAGAATGCGGAGTATGGCAGCAACGCAATTGAAGTATCAACTGCGTCGGCGGGATGAATATTGTGGACGTTCTGCGATTGGCCGACGTGCGGTGCACAGCTTTTAGCTGAGCATTGTTCTTGTTCTGTCTTCCGTCGTCACGCCCAGCGGTGTCCCCAGTCGGGACCCGTCCGCGCCCACTCCCGTTCCCATTCGGCCAGCCGATGCCGGGTGGCTGTTCGGCGGACGACGACATGTCCGAGCAGCACGATGCCGACCACCCCGCCGGCGGCGCAGGTCCCCATGGACAGCGCGTGCTGCCAGACGGCCGTGTCGGTCGGCGGCGGCCGGACACTGCGGCCCGCCTCGTCCAGCCAGACGTCGGCGCGGTCGCCGCGCTCCGTGCCCGCCGGCACCCGGGCCTCACCGGTACGGGAGCCGCCGTCGGGCTCGGTCCAGCGGGCCGGCACCCAGTACGTGGGCTGCCTGTCGCCGTGCGCCGAGGGCACGGAGTCCGGGGCCTTCTCGACGATCACGGCACTGACCCGGTCGAGCGCGGCCCGCTCGGCCGCGGCGCTCGCCCGCGCACCCTCGTGGGCCCACAGTCCCACCGCGAGCCCGGCCGCCGGGGCGCCGAGGACGAGCAGCAGCACGACGCACAGCACCGTCCACGCCTCGACGACGTCCGAGCGCCGGCGCAGTGGATTGGGGCGCCAACGCCACCCGAACACCTGGCCTCGCATCTCGCCCTCCCTCACCGGCACGGCCCTCATGTACGAGAACCCCGGTTAGGACTGGTCCGCACTTCCGGTGTACCCGAAAGACGCCGTGATGGCATGGTTTGCGCCAGAAATCATGGAAGCGCGCGGGCGATGTCCCGCCCGGCGGGATCAGCCACCCGATCCGGGGGGATCAGCCGAAGCGCTCGATACGGATGCGGTCCACCGGCTGCCCGGCCTCGACCAGCAGCCGCGAGGCGTGCTCGGCGAACGCGTTGGAGCCGCACACATAGGCCTCCCATCCACCGGGCGGCCGCTCGGCCAGCAGCGGCGCCACCCGCGCCGCCGACAGCCGCCCCACCGGCACCCCCTCGGGCGCCCGCCGCGTGAACACGACCGTGGTCTCCGCGCCGTACTCCGCCGCGTAGATCAGCTCCTCGGGCCCCCGCGCGGACACCAGCAGCCGCAGCGGTACGTCGAGGCCGCGCGCCCGGTGGTGGCGGAGCATCGACATCAGCGGCACGACACCGGAACCGGCGCCGATCAGCAGCGCGGGCCGGTCCCCGGGCCAGGCGAAGAAGCCGCTGAGCGGGCCGCGCACCTCGACCGCGTCGCCGGGCCGGGCCTCACCGTGGAACCACCCGGAGACCTCGCCGCCCTCGACATGGTCCAGGGTCAGCTCGATGTGCCCGGTGTCGTCCGGTGGGGACGCCAGCGAGTAGTGCCGCTGCGCCGTGTAGCCGTCCCCGGCGGTCAGCCGCAGCATCAGATGCTGCCCCGGCAGATGCCCCGCCCACCCGGGCACCGCGAACCGGAACGTGGCCACGGTCGGCGTCTCCCGCCGGATCTCCGTCAGCGTCGCCGTCTGCCAGAGCGCCGCCGCCCGGTTGCTCACGGCGATACGGCCGGGCACGGCGAACCGCGTGGGCGGCGTGAACGCCGCGCTCGTCGCTGCCTCAGTCACCGGAGTACCGCTGCTCCTCCCACGGGTTGCCCCGCGCGTGATAGCCGTTCTGCTCCCAGAAGCCGGGCTCGTCGTGGTCGAGGAGCCGCAGGCCCGCGATCCACTTGGCGCTCTTCCAGAAGTACAGGTGCGGCACCAGCAGCCGCGCCGGACCGCCGTGCTCGGCGGGCAGCGGCTTGCCGTCGTACTCCCAGGCGATCCAGGCGCGCCCGCCGGTGAGGTCGGCGAGCGGGAGGTTCGTGGTGTAGCCGCTGTGCGCGTACGCGACCGCGTGCGTGGCGGACGCGTCGGGCCGGACCACGTCCAGGAACGCGTCCAGCGAGACGCCGCCGAACCGCACCCCGAACTTCGACCAGCTCGTCACACAGTGGATGTCGCCCTCGTACGCCGACGCGGGCAGCGCGTGCGCCTCGTCCCAGTCCCAGGAGCGCGGCTCCGCCACCAGGCCGTCGATCCGGAACGTCCAGTCGGCGGGCGTGAGGTCGGGGGTGACCTCGGCCGACAGGACGGGCCAGTCGTCGCCGGCGTCGTACTGGCCGGGCGGCAGACCGGGATGGTGGACGCGGGGGCGTCCGGTGAAGCCTCGGGTGACGTTCATGGGGTCCCACGTGACGGCGGTGGATGCGGTGAATGCGGTGAATGTCGAGTCGTACAGCTGGTCATACAACCGTACGTGCCTGTGGAGGGTGCTTCGGCCCCGGGGCCGGGCGGTGATCATTGCGGCCGTATGAACACTTCGGCGGCCCGGGAATAGGGGCTCGGCGATCTTCCTTGCCGCCTTCAGCCGTCGCCGGCGGACTCGTCGGCGACGACCAGATGGCAGCAGATCAGAGCAGATCAGAGCAGAGCGGAGAGCGCATGTCCGAGTACGCGAGCGGCAGCAGGGACGCGGGCACCGTGCCGCACGTCCTCGACAACCCCGCCCTCGCCTCCCTCACCGGGCCGCACGCCCACTTCGCCGAGCGGCGCGGCCGGGTGCTGCGCTACCCGCTCGACGTGTCGCCGTGGCTGGGCCTCCCCGACGAACCCGACGCGGACGACTGGGCCGACCTCGCGGTGCTGGCCGGCCCCGGCGCCGAGGTCCCGGTCCCGGCCTACGACGGGGGCTTCCCGGCGGGCTGGGAGGTGACATTCGACCTGGAAGGCGTCCAGCTCGTCGACGACGGGGTCGCCGCCGCCCCGGACGCCGAGGCCGTACGGCTGGGCCCCGCCGACGTACCCGAGATGCTCGACCTCGTGGAGCGCACCCGGCCCGGCCCCTTCCTGCCCCGCACCATCGAACTCGGCACCTACCTCGGCATCCGCCGGGACGGCGTCCTCATCGCCATGGCCGGTGAACGGCTGCACCCGCCGGGCTGGACCGAGATCAGCGCGGTCTGCACCGACCCGGCCTTCCGGGGCGCGGGCCTCGCCACCCGCCTCATCCACGCCGTCGCCCACGGCATCCGCGAACGCGGCGAAACCCCCTTCCTCCACACCTCCGCGACCAACACGACCGCCATCCGCCTCTACGAATCCCTCGGCTTCCGCCTCCGCCGCACCACCCGCTTCATGGCGGCCAGGGTGCCGCTGGTCGAGGCGGGGGAGGAGCGGGTGGGGGTGTAGTGGGGGTGCGGCGACCGGGTGTCGACCGGCGGCCGGGTGCTGACCGGCGAGCGGCCTGCCCGGCGTGCCGAGCCGGGCGGCACCGACGCCATGTGCCGACACCGACACCGCCACCGGCACCGCCACCGACGCCGTACACCGGGCAGGCCTGCCGGGGCGGCCCGCCGTGCGGCCGGTGGGTGTGCCGGGGCGGCCCGCGCCGTGTGCCTCGCGGCCGCGCCGCGAGCCTCCGCCGTGCACGTCGCGGCCCGTGGCGCGCGGCGTGCCGGAGGCCGCGGAGGCGGCGGAACCGTGGGTTCGACGCGCCCTCGCGGAGCCGCTCGTGCCCTTGAAATCCTGTCGTGACCATGGGGTAGGGTGACCGGGCCAGTCAGCACGTGGACCGAGGAGGTGAGACCCATTACCGCTGTGTCAGGTCGGGTGCTCTCACCTCAACGCGGCGCGGTGCATCGCCGATAGGCCACCGCGGGAGCGCTCTTCGGCCCACCGAAAGGCTCTCGGCTGTCATGCCACTTCTCACCACCCCCTCTGTCGTCACGGCACTTCGCGCCGCCGGTTGCGTCTTCGCCGAGGACGAGGCGGAGTTGATCCTCACCACCGCACGTACCCCGGACGAGGCCGCCGCCATGGTGGACCGGCGCGTCGCGGGCCTGCCCCTGGAACTCGTCCTCGGCTGGGCCGAGTTCGCGGGCCTGCGCATCACCGTGGAACCCGGTGTGTTCGTCCCCCGCCGCCGCACCGAGTTCCTCGTCGAACAGGCCCTCGCCACCGTCCCCGGTGCCTCGGTCGTCGTCGACCTGTGCTGCGGCTCCGGCGCGGTGGGCGCCGCCCTGGCCGCGTCGCTCGACGGAGCCGAACTGCACGCCGCCGACATCGACCCGGCGGCGGTCCGCTGCGCCCGCCGCAACCTCGCGCCGCACGGCGGCCACGCCCACGAGGGCGACCTCTTCGCGGCACTGCCCACCCACCTGCGGGGCCGTGTCGACATCCTCGCCGCGAACGTCCCGTACGTCCCGACCGGCGAGGTCCCGCTCCTGCCGAGCGAGGCCCGCGACCACGAACCCCTCGTCGCCCTGGACGGCGGCACGGACGGCCTCGACGTCCTGCGCAGGGTCGCCGCCGAGGCCCCCGAGTGGCTCGCCCCGGGCGGCTGTCTGCTCGTCGAGACGAGCGAACGCCAGACACCGCTCGCCCTCGACACCTTCCGCCGCTCCGGCCTCATCGCACGCACGGCCGTCTCGGAGGAGATGTACGCCCACGTGGTGCTCGGCACCAGACCCTGAGGCGCCGGCCTCCCCGGTGTGGCCTTGCCCTCACCCATTATGCAACTAGTTGCATAAACGGCGTGGCGTCGTCTACAACCTTCATGACGACGCCACGCACGGAGGGCCCCATGAGCCGTACGACCCGCTACCCGCACCTGCTGAGCCCGCTCGACCTGGGCTTCACCACGCTCCCCAACCGCGTGCTCATGGGCTCCATGCACGTGGGCCTGGAGGAGGCCGAGCGCGGCTTCGAGCGCATGGCGGAGTTCTACGCGGCCCGGGCGCGCGGGGGAGTGGGCCTCATCGTCACCGGCGGCATCGCGCCCAACGAGGCCGGCCGCCCGTACGAGGGCGGCGCCAAGCTCACCACCGACGCCGAGGCCGAGAAGCACCGCGAGATCACCGAGGCCGTACACCGCGAGGGCGGCCGGATCGCGATGCAGATCCTGCACTTCGGCCGGTACGCCTACCACCGCGACCTCGTGGCCCCCAGCGCCCTCCAGGCCCCGATCAGCCCGTTCGTCCCGCACGCGCTCACCGACGCCGAGGTCGAGCAGACCGTCGACGACTACGCGAACGCCGCCCGCCTCGCCCGGCGGGCCGGGTACGACGGCGTCGAGATCATGGGCTCCGAGGGCTATCTGATCAACGAGTTCATCGCCGCCGGGACCAATCACCGCGACGACCGCTGGGGCGGCTCGTACGAGAACCGCACGCGCTTCCCCGTCGAGATCGTGCGCCGGGTCCGCGAGGCGGTCGGCGAGGACTTCATCGTCGTCTACCGGCTGTCGATGCTCGACCTCGTCCCCGGCGGCTCCAGCTTCGACGAGGTGGTCACGCTGGCGAAGGCCGTCGAGGAGGCCGGGGCGACCATCATCAACACCGGCATCGGCTGGCACGAGGCCCGTATCCCCACCATCGCGACCTCGGTGCCGCGCGGCGCGTACACCTGGGTGACCAAGAAGCTCATGGGCGCGGTCTCGGTGCCGCTCGTCACGACCAACCGCATCAACACCCCCGAGCTGGCTGAGGAGTTGCTCGCCGACGGTCACGCCGACATGGTGTCCATGGCCCGCCCGATGCTCGCCGACCCGGACTTCGTCAACAAGGCCCGCGAGGGCCGCTCCGACGCCATCAACACCTGCATCGGCTGCAACCAGGCCTGCCTCGACCACACCTTCAGCGGCAAGATCACCTCCTGCCTGGTCAACCCGCGCGCCTGCCACGAGACGGAACTCGTCCTCTCCCCGACCCGGCGGCGCAAGCGCGTCGCGGTCGTCGGCGCCGGCCCGGCGGGACTCGCCTGTGCGGTGAGCACGGCCGAACGCGGCCACGAGGTCACCCTGTTCGACGCCGCGAGCGAGATCGGCGGCCAGCTCAACGTGGCCCGCAAGGTCCCCGGCAAGCAGGAGTTCGACGAGACCCTGCGCTACTTCCGCACCCAACTCGACGCACACGGCGTCGACGTACGCCTGGACACACGCGTCGCCGCCGACGACCTGACGGAGTACGACGAGGTCGTCGTCGCCACCGGCGTCACCCCGCGCACCCCCGAACTCCCCGGCGTCGACCACCCCAAGGTCCTCGGCTACCTGGACGTGCTCCGTGACGGCGCCCCCGTCGGCGACCGCGTCGCGATCCTCGGCGCGGGCGGCATCGGCTTCGACGTGGCCGAGTTCCTGACCGACGGCGGCGAGAAGACGAGCGAGGACCCGGCCGCGTACTTCCGGCAGTGGGGCGTCGACATGGACTACCGAGCCCCCGGCGGCCTCGCCGCCCCCGAGCGTCCGGCCCCGCCGCGCTCGGTCCACCTCCTCCAGCGCAAGACCACCAAGGTCGGCGCCGGACTCGGCAAGACCACCGGCTGGATCCACCGCACCGAGCTGAAGCACCGAGGCGTCACCATGGTCCCCGGTGTCCAGTACGACCTGATCGACGACGCCGGGCTGCATGTCACCGTCGACGGCGTCCGCCAGGTGCTGGAGGTCGACACGGTCGTCCTCTGCACCGGCCAGGACCCGCGCCGCGACCTGTACGACGCCCTGGTCGCCGCCGGGCGCTCCGCGCACCTCATCGGCGGCGCCGACGTGGCGGCCGAACTGGACGCCAAGCGGGCGATCAAGCAGGGGACTGAGCTGGCGGCGGCGCTGTAGGAGGTGTGAGCGCCGATGCGGGCGTGAGGCCGTCCCGCTCCCCGGGCTTCCTAGGATGAGCCCATGTCACTCCCGCACGCGATCCTCACCGCCCTGCTCGAAAAGCCGTCGTCCGGCCTCGAGCTGACCCGGCGGTTCGACAGGTCGATCGGCTACTTCTGGTCGGCGACCCACCAGCAGATCTATCGCGAGCTGGGGAAACTGGAGGGCGAGGGCCATATCCGGGCCCTGCCCTCCGAACGGCCCGCCCGGGGCCAGAAGAAGAGCTACGAGGTCCTGCCGGCCGGCCGCGAGGAACTGGCCCGCTGGACCTCCGCACCCCAGGACCCCAAGCCCTGGCGCGACGCGCTCTTCGTCCGGCTGCGCGCCGCCGCCGTGGTCGGCACGACCGGTCTCGAAGACGATCTGCGGCGCCATCTCGCCCTGCATCAGCGGCAGTTGGCGGAGTACGAGGAGATCGAGAAGCGGGACTTCGGGCCGGGTCGGGACACGACCCAGGACCGGCTCCAGCATCTGATCCTGCGGGCGGGCATCGATCTGCAGACGTTCTGGACCCAGTGGCTGACGAACGCCCTGGCGGAGTTCGAGACGCTGCCAGGACACCCCGGTGGCGGTGGCGGTGGCGGTGTCGGTGAAGAGGGAGTGGGAGAGGGAGGGGACGCGGGGAACCAGTAGGCAACGGGGAACGGGTGGCACGGGGCACTACGAGTGGGCGGCCGTCCGCGTATCGGGGCGACCGCTCACCCGGGGCTCACAGACGGTGCGGCTTCGCGCGGCGCCGCAGGTACCAGACGGCCGCCCCCGTGCCCATGGCCACCAGCGCCCCGCCGCCCACGAGGGTGACGGTCCCGTACTCCCGGGTGGCTCCGCCGACACCGCCCATGACGCCCCGTGCGGGCGAGGCCGTCGTGGAGATGGTCGGGGTGGCGGCGGTGACGATGACGGACTGGGTGCCGGCCGTGGTCCCGTCCTTGCACACCGCGATCACGGTGTATGTACCCGGGCCCACGTTCGCCCAGGAGGCGGCCTGGGTGGTGCTCGTGCCGGTGAGGGTCGCCTGACGCCCCTGGGAGAAGTTCGCCTGCCCACTGGAGAGCAGCGAGGCGGTGCCGAACGTGCCGTTGGTGCTGGTCGGGCAATCCCTCGTGGTGACGGTGACCGAGGATCCGGTGGTGCTCACCGAGATCCCGGTGGGGGCGGCGACGGCCGACGGCGCGGTCAGGGCGATCGGCAGCGCGGCGGCGGCCACCGTCAGGCCGGAGCGGAGGAGTAGCTGAGACGTACGCATGGTCTGCCCTCCAGCGGCACGGTGGCGGCACGTCCCGTGCGCCGCCGAGGATCGGGAGACCCGTGCTGCCTCAGGGTGAGCCAACGTGCCCTTCGCCCGGTTCGCATGCGGACGACGCCCGGGCAGGTGACGGATACCGCCGTGCGGGGGACGCTCGTGGGTGGCCGCCGCCGACTGCCGCCGGCTGACTCGCCGGTGGTCGCCCGCCACCGCTCGCCCGCCACCGCTCGCCCGCCACCGCTCGCCCGCCACCGCTCACCTGCCGGTGGTCACCGTCCGTTCCGCCGAGAACCCGCCCCAGGTGCCGTCCGGGAGCTTGGCGCGGATCCGCACCCGGTACGCCACCCCGGGCTCCCGGCCCACGTAGAAGCTGTAGGTGGCCCGGTCGCGGGGCGGGGTCCCGCCCCAGACGAGCGTGGTCGCCCGCCGTCCGTCGAGCTGGATCTCGTACTCCGTGATCACACCGTCGACCCGAGGCGGCAGCCAGGACAGCTCGATGGAGTACGCCCCGTCGGTCCGGCGGGTGCCGGCGCGGAACCCGGTGGGCTCGGTGCCCCGCCCGTCGTCCTCGCCCGGCGCGGTGGTGAGCCGTACGGCCCGGCTCACGGGCGAGACGTTGTCCGCCGCGTCCCGCGCCCGCACGGTGAAGGAGTACTCGGTGCCGGGCCGCAGCCCCGTGACCACGGCCGCCGTCTGTTCCCCGCCCACGCTGTGGATCTTCGAGTCGCCCTGCAGGATGTCGTACGACGCCACGTCCCGGTCGTCCGTCGACGGCCCCCAGGACAACTGCGCCGCCTTGCCCCCGACCGCCTTTCCGGCGAGGCGCCCCGGTCGGGTCGGAGCCCGGCGGTCCGCCGCCCCGGCGGCCGGTGTCGTCGCCCGGACCTCCGCGCTGGGCGGCCCGAGGTCCCCGGCGGTGCCGCGGGCCCGGACCGTGAACACGTAGGTGGTGGACGGCCGGAGCCGGGTGATGTCCACCATGTGCGCGCCGCCGGGCACGTCCTTCACCTTCGTACGGCCCCGGTACACCTCGTACCCGGCGATCTCCGGCTCACCGGACGCCAGGTTCCACATGACGTGCACGCTGGTGGCGCTGCCCGCGGTGGCGGTGACACCGGGTGGGGCAGGCGGTGGTCGGCGGCCGGGGCTCTCGTCCATCGCGCAGGCGGACATGAGAAGCAGGGAGCCGCAGAGCATCGACACCGGCACCGGTGTCGGCACGGGAACACGTCGCACGATCCTGCCCCCTCGATCGTCGAGCCATGGCGGGATTGGTCTGTACCTATCTCCATGTATGGCATGACTGACGCGGTCACATCAAGGGGCGGGTGAGGGTGGGCGAAGAGTGGGCGGGTGCCGGCAGGTCGCTCCGCGCGAGCGGCCGGGGCCGAGTCGGGCCCGGGCCCTCGGTCGCGCGCTTGTGCGAAGGGCGCGTGGTCCGTCCGGCCCCCTCCCGGTGGCCGACCTCTCCGACGCGCACCAGCTTGGGGTGAGTGTCCGTCATGTCCCCCCTGGAGAGGGTTCCTCATCGTGCGTGTCCGCTCGTTGATGCTGGCCGCCGTCGGCGCCGCCCTGCTGGCCCCCGTCGCCCTGCCCGCGCTGGCCCACCCGCAGCGGCCCGTACAACGCGAGGGAGATGTGACGGCCGCCGCCCTGCTGGCCAAGGCGCGCGGCTGCGTCCGGGTGTCCGAGGGGCTCTACAGGAGCGACGCCGGAACCCCCGCTGTCATCCCCGTCTGCGGTGTCGACGGCGCGGTGTTCTGGAAGGCCGACATGGACATCGACTGCGACGGCAGGCCGGGCCCGCGCTGCAACCGCGACACCGACCCCTGGTTCCAGCCCGCGACGTCCTTCCTGCAGTCCGACGGCCGGTATCTCAGCTCCGAGACCCTGCCGTTCATCGTCGTCCCCGTCGCGAGCCGTACGTGGGACTACCGGGTCCACGGCATCAAGGGCGGTTCGGTCGCCGCCGTCGTCCACGGGGACCGGGTCGAGTACGCCGTCGTCGGCGACACCGGCCCCAAGAACATCATCGGCGAGGCCTCGTACGCCACGGCCGAGGCCCTCGGCATCCGCCCCGACCCACGTAACGGCGGTGTCGCCTCCGGCGTCACCTACATCGTCTTCGAGGACTCCAAGGTGACCCCGATCGAGGACCACGAGGCGGCGGTGGAACAGGGGGAGGAGCTGGCGCGGAGGTGGGTGGAAGGGGTGCCGATGCCCAGGGGCGCGGCCATGCGGGGCGGCGCGGCGAACTGACCTCGCGTTCCAAGGCCACGGGCCGCCTGTCGCGCGATCAGACGACAGACGGCCCCGGAAAGGTGTGTTGCGTTCCCCGGAGGATCACTCCTTCCGATACGTGTACGCCTCCGCCGCCGCGGCCGCCACCGCCGCGAGGTCCGCACCCGTCGAGGCCGTGACGACCGCGGCGACGGCGCCCTCGACGAACGGCGCGTCGACCAGACGGGTGCCGGCGGGGAGTTCGTCGCCCTCGGCGAGGAGGGCCTTCACGGTGAGGACCGCACTGCCGAGATCGGTGAGGACGGCGACGCCGGCGCCCCGGTCCACGGAGACGGCCGCCGCCGCGATCAGCTCGGCGCTGGTGCCCAGCCCGCCGTCCTCGGTACCGCCGGCCGGGGCGACGGCAACGCTGTCCCCCACCCCGGCGAGCCCCTTCGCCAACTCGGCCACCGAGACGGCGACGGCGGCACTGTGCGACACCAGCACGATGCCGACCGACTGCCCGTCAGACATCGCCTGCCCTTCAGACGCCGGTTGTCCGTCTGACAACGGCTGTCCGTCAGGCATCGGCGGCCTCCGCGCTCCCGGCGGTGGCGGCGAGGGCCGCGATCAGCAGCGCGGCGGACGTGGCGCCGGGGTCCTGGTGCCCGATGCTCCGCTCGCCGAGGTAGCTGGCCCGACCCTTGCGGGCCTGCAACGGCGTGGTCGCCAGGGCGCCCTCCTCGGCGGCGGACCGCGCGGCGGCGAACGACTCGGCGAGCGCGTCGACCGCCGGAACCAGCGCGTCGATCATGGTCTTGTCGCCGGGAGCCGCCCCGCCGAGCGCCATGACGGCATCGACCCCGGCGCGCAGCGCGTCCGTGAGCTCGGCCGCGCTGACCTCGGCGGCGTCGCCGAGCGCCTTGCCGGTCCGGCGCAGCAGGGTGCCGTACAGCGGACCGGACGCGCCGCCGACGGTCGAGATCAGCTGCCGCCCGGCGAGCACGAGGACGGCGCCGGGCGTGTCCGGCGCCTCCTTCTCCAGCACGGCCGTCACGGCGGTGAACCCGCGGCGCAGATTGCTGCCGTGGTCGGCGTCCCCGATCGGCGAGTCGAGCGCCGTGAGCCGCTCGGCCTCACGCTCCACCGAGGCCGCGGTAGCCGTCATCCAACGACGGAAGAAGTCGGCGTCGAGCACGGAATCTCCTTGCGTGGTACGTGAATTGACTGACGGTCAGGGGAGTGGGTGCCGCGAAACCCGCCGTACCGGGCGTGGTCGTATCCGGCCGCACGCGGCCGTATGCGGTCGTACACGGCGGCGCTGCCCTCACCCCTCCCTCACACACCCCAGCGCAGTCCCGCTGTCCGCACCGGCGCGTCGTACAGCCGCAGCAGCTCCTCGTCGACCTGACACAGCGTCACCGAGGCGCCGGCCATGTCGAGCGAGGTGACGTAGTTGCCTACGAGGGTGCGGGCCACGACGACCCCGCGTTCGGTCAGTACGCGCTGCACCTCCGCGTTGAAGCCGTACAGCTCCAGCAGGGGTGTGGCGCCCATGCCGTTGACCAGGAGCAGTACCGGGTTGCGGGGGCTCATGTCGTCGAGGATGGCGTTCACGGAGAAGTCGGCGATCTCGCGCGAAGTCATCATCGCGCGCCGCTCCCGCCCCGGCTCGCCGTGGATGCCGACGCCCAACTCCAGCTCTCCGGCGGGGAGATCGAAGGTGGGGCTGCCCTTGGCCGGGGTGGAGCAGGCGCTGAGGGCCACCCCGAAACTGCGGGAGTTCTCATTGACCTGCCGGGCCAGCGCCTCCACCCGCTCCAGCGGCTGCCCCTCCTCGGCGGCGGCGCCCGCGATCTTCTCCACGAACAGGGTCGCGCCCGTGCCGCGCCGCCCGGCGGTGTACAGACTGTCGGTGACGGCCACGTCGTCGTTGACGAGCACCTTGGCGATCCGGACGCCCTCGTCCTCGGCGAGTTCGGCCGCCATGTCGAAGTTGAGCACGTCGCCGGTGTAGTTCTTCACGATGAACAGCACCCCGGCCCCGCTGTCCACGGCCGCCGCGGCCCGCACCATCTGGTCCGGCACGGGCGACGTGAACACCTCACCGGGACAGGCCGCCGACAGCATCCCGGGCCCCACGAACCCACCGTGCAACGGCTCGTGCCCCGAGCCACCCCCGGAGACCAGCCCCACCTTCCCGGCCACCGGCGCGTCCCGCCGCACCACCACCCGGTTCTCCACGTCCACGGTCAACTCGGGATGCGCGGCCGCCATACCCCGCAACGCGTCCGCGACGACGCTCTCCGCGACGTTGATCAGCATCCTCATGGGTACCTCCTGATGAGACGATGAACCGGCCTCCGGCCGACGCCTTTGCAGGTCATCACAGGTTCGTTCAGTTGTCGACCTTGACGGTTCGTGGCGGTCGCAGTCGGGCTCCGACGGACTGATGCTGACCCAATGCTGACTTTGATGACGGGGCGTCAGACATCTGGAGCGGTCGGGCACAGTTCGGCGGCGTCGCGTCTGCTGGAAGTATCGACCTTGCGGCAGCGAAGGTCACGCCCATGGGCGCTAGTGAGCGTGCCAGGGTGCCCGAGGTTCCCTGCCGGTTGCGTCATCGGAGCCGAGTCATGGACAAGGCCATGGTCTGTCCGTTGTCCACCGGGGGCATGGATCAGGCCCTCCGGCGCGAAGGGCCCTGGGCTGGCGGCGATGTCGGTTCTGTGAGCCGCACCCTGACGTGCTCTTGGCCTCGGACACGGTGAGGGCGGGGCCGACGCAGGTCGTGCAGGTCGTGGCGGGCCTACTGCAGGCGTCAACGCCGCAGCAAGCATCACTCACTCATTACCGCAGTCGTCGGGCGCGTTCGGCGGTCACCGGCTTCGCGGCGCGGACGATCGCGGAGTGCATGTCGGTCACGGTGACATGGCGGAGAAGGTGAACCGTGCGGCTGTGTCGCGCATGGGACCCGGTGGCCGCGCGCGTCCGGCGAGGACGGTCAGACGTTGGGGACCCGCAGCTTGTCCCAGCTGGTCTTGCCGGGGATGCCGTTCGCGTCGTCACCCGCGAAGCCGAGCTTCCGCTGCCAGGCGGCGTAGGACCTCTCATCGCCCGGTCCCCATGTGTCGGCGTTGGCACTCGACTGGTACCGGTTGCAGTCTTCGGCGACGAGCCGATGGTGCATCGCGGCGACGATCGGCGATTTCCGTCCGGTGTGGAAGAACGACGCACCAGGGAACGGCTCGGTGTCCGGCCGGGGGTCGGGGTGGGAATTCTTGAAATGGTCGTACGCCGCCTGAGCCGCCACGAGGACCTTGTCGTAGATGTCGTCCATGTGCGGGCCGGCGCAGACGGTCGAGGACCAGCGGTGGTGGTAGAAGAGGTTGTTCTTGCTGGGGCGTTCGCCGATCACCTTGGCGAAGTTCCAGCCGGCGAGACGTGCGGCACTCCTCCAGGTGGCCTCGCCGACCTTCCAGCCGGGCGCGAGCGTCGCGTTCGCCATTTCGATGCTGATCGAGCGCTGGTTGCCGGTCACGTTGTCGACCGCCCAGGCGTACTCGTTCACCTTGACGTACTGCGCGACCTCACCTGCGGCGTCCACGTCGAAGTGGGCCGAGGCCGGACGCGTCCTCCAGACGTCGAGCAGACCGCGATGCGAGAACCGGCCGGCGTTGTGGTGCAGCGTGACCGACGTCTTCCTGTAGGACTTGTGGGTGACGTGGCCCGTCGCACTCAGCTCGTCGATGAGGTTCGAGACGTTCCGGTCGTAGGCGATGGTGGCGGTCACTTGGAGTCCTCCGTGTCGTTCTCGACGCCCTCCTCGGCGAAGGCGACGAAGTCGCTCTCGGGAAGGTCGTCGAGGTTGTCGGTTCCGGGTCCATCGCTGATGTCTGTTCTCGCGAGAGCCGCCTTCAGGTCCTTTGCGTCGAAGTTCTTCTCGGGCATGACGCCGTCCTTTCCGGCCAGAGGTGTTTCAGACGTTGGGGACCCGCAGCTTGTCCCAACTGGTCTTGCCGGGGATGCCGTCGGCGTCGTCACCTGCGAAGCCGAGCTTCCGCTGCCAGGCAGCAAAGGACTTCACATCGCCCGGTCCCCATGTGTCGGCGTTGGCACTCGACTGGTACCGGTTGCAGTCTTCGGCGACGAGCCGATGGTGCATCGCGGCGACGATCGGTGATTTACGACCGGTGTGGAAGAACGACGCACCAGGAAACGGCTCGAAGCGGGTCGGGCCGGTGGGCCCGCCATCCATGTACTGCTTGTAGGCCCCGTTCACGAACGTGGACCATTGCTTCCAGTTGTGTGCGTGCTTGATGGCCTTCGCCGTCTTGGCGTTGTAGAGCGGGTTCTTGAGCTTTCCCTCGATCCTCAGCGTGTCCGGTGGGGAGAACTGCCCCGGGTGCCTGAGGGAGCGAATCTGGAAGAGACCGATGGACGGCCCCCACTTGTTGTCGACCAGATGCTGGTCGCCGACGGCGCCCGTGTCGCCCTTGGACTCTGCCATGGCCACGGCTGCCGCGATTTTGATGTCATTGCCGGTGAACCCCGCCTCTGCGGCGAGGGCACGCAGCTCGGTCAGGCTCATTCTCATTTCTCGACGCCTCCGATTTGTTGATCGGGCGACATTCTCGATCCGGGTGCCGGGAGAAGATTTTGCCGAATTCGATGACAATTATTGTTGCGTCATCGTGCGCCGGGAACGGCCGCACCCCGCAACACAGCTGTCCCTGTTCGTATGCGGGAACGTTGACGGCCTGTCCGCCGACAACCAGTTGCCGACTACCAGTTGGGGGGCACGTCGGAACCGAAGCCGCCACCAGCCGGGCGCTTTTCGAAGTGCAGATGAGGGCCGGTGGACTTTCCGGTGGAGCCGACTTCTCCGATCTTCTGGCCGGCTCGCACGGAACCCCCGGTCACCGTGCGGTCGGAGAGGTGGCAGTACCAGAAGTCGAATCCGCCGACGCGCAGCACGAGGAAGCGGCCGAAACTGCCGTCAGTCCCGCTGCGGACAATGGAACCGTTGCGCACCGCGACGCACGACTTGCCCTTGGGAGCGGCGTAGTCCGCACCAGTGTGGTAACCCAGGATCCAATCAGGCCCTTTCTTCCGGTAGGGGGTGGTGACGCCATGTCCCGGTACGGGGGATGCGGCGCGGGCACCAGAAGCAGGGGGCGCCGCCGCCGTCGGGACGCGGAGCCGGTCCCAGGAAGTCTTGCCTGGAATGCCGTTGGCATCGGCGCCCTGGAATTTGAGCTTGCGCTGCCAGGCGGCGTAGGACTGTTGATCGGCGTCGGTCCATTCGGGACCTGGGCCCTTCCGGTACTTCCCGCACCCTTCCGCCACCAGGCGTTTACCCATAGCGTTGATCACGGGACTGCGTCGTCCCTTGTGGAAGAATGCCGCTCCTGGGAAGGGCGCCAACGCAGGCATAGCGCTCCCTCCTTTCACATGCCTCGGCGAACGCGCGGGCCGTGGCCTCGTCAACGGGTACTCCCGAGCTCACCGAGAGCCACAGAACGCTTCGGCTGCCATCAGCGCCGTCTGAACGGCCTTGAATCGCTCAGGGCGTTGGAGGCCGGCAGGCCGGCAATGGGTGGGCCAGACGGCCTGCACCGCAGCGCTCCTGCCTGGAAGACGCAGCCTCCGGGCCGTGCGTCGCTTTCCGTCACATTCGCTCTGTCTCCAGCATGGGCCCGGTAGGAGTCGTGCGCAATTCCGGTTATGCGCAGTGCGGATTCGCTGAGTATCAGTCCGTCAATGCGCTTGGACTCGTGGGGTCTTGCGTGTCGGCGCCGTTGGTGCGGCCCCCGTCCGGGCTGACGATGTGGACGCGCCCACCAATGGCCGAGTCGCTGGGGAGGTACGACGACGTGCCGACCTTGCCGCGTACCTCGACAAGTCCAGCGAGGACAAGGCACTGGAGTATGGCAAAGGCATCTGGATGCGCTACATGCTGCCCACGCGTCACTTCCTGTACTTCGGGATCCAGGTGAAGGGTGGGTACCGCTCGGGGCTTCGGCGCCTGGCGGTGGTAGTGGTTTGCTTGGGTGCGGTCCTGGTGGGGGTGCCTGTGCCGCTGTTCGTCGGGGCGGCCGGAGTCTGTTCGGAGGGGTGCAGGGTGGCGGGGTCGGTTGCGAGGCGGTCGGCGGCGACGCCGGCCGATGTGATGCGGGCGCGGGCCGAGACAGAGATCAACCTTCCCGCTTCGCTGGTGGCACTGTGGAGCGTGAGGGACGGCCTTCTCACCGAGTCCGGTGTCGCGGTGTACTCGGCCAAGGACATCGGCGAACGCAACGCTGCTTACGAAGTCGCGCAGTATGCACCAGGTTTCCTCCTCGTAGGCGATGACAGCGGTGGCCGCGGATTCCTCCTGCGTGCCGGTGACCCGGACTCCGCCGTGTTCTCCTCCGGTCTGGGCGATCTGGATCCTGCGGACTTCGAAGTCGTGTCTGCGGACTTCGCGTCCTGGATCGATTCGCTTGGTCCTGCTCCTTCCTGTTGACGAAGGGCACCCTCGGCTTCGTCTACGGTTCGCGCGGGTTGAGCCCCCGGCGCCGGGGAGGCGAGTCCGCACATTTCCGAGGTCCCCCGGATGCCGCGTCCCCGTGGGTGAAGGGTGCGCGACCATCCGGGCGTCGTCCGTGTGGCGTGCCGTCGGCCCGGGTGTGCGTGGTGTGCCCTGAGGTCAATCGGGACGGCTCACGCGTGAAGGAGATACACGGCATGTTCGGACAGGTACCGGCGTTCAGTGGTTTCGCGGTCGACGACCTCGGCGAGGCCCGCAGGTTCTACGGGCAGACTCTCGGGCTGCGAGTGGAGGAGACCGGGCAGGGAGACATGCAGACGCTGATCATCACACTTGGCGGCGGCGCGCGTGTCTTCGTCTACCCGAAGGAGACGCACACCCCCGCGACGTTCACGCTTCTCAACTTCCCCGTGGACGACATCGAGTCCGCCGTCGACGAACTGGAACGGCGCGGCGTGAACCTTGAGCGGTATCCCGAGTTCGACCACGACGAGAAGGGCATCGTCCGGGTCGGCGACGCCGGCCCTGCGGCGATCGCGTGGTTCACCGACCCCGCCGGGAACGTCCTCTCCGTGCTCCAGGAGAAGTGACGAACGAGGTGACGGCGAAGCTGCCGGATTGTCGGCCGGGATCCTGAGGAGGAAGGCGGCTGGATCCGGGTCGGGCGCAGGCGGGCACCGGCAGAGGACCTCGCGGACCGGGCACCTGCGCCCCTCACCTGGTATCTACGGGTCTGCCAAGACCGGGGCGTACGGTGCTCGAGTGCCGTCGCGAGATCGGCACCGTCACGGCCCCGGAGCTCCCCCTACCCGGACTGGGTGACGGCACGCTGCGGCTCGTCTGCCCTTCCGTATTTCCGCAGGTCAGGTACGACCTCACAAGTCAGGCAGCCCCTTGGGTGCGCATCCGGGGCGAATTCGAGGCGAATAGGGCCCGGCCCCCGGCCCTATGGCTGAGGGAGTGAGTCCGGCGGGACTGGAAGCCCGGCCGATCGGCCGAGGCGCGTGCTCCTGACGACGGGAGAGGTTGGGTGCCGCGACCCACCTCTCTCCACCAGGAGCAACCTCATGGCACGCGAGCCCCTCATCATCACCGGCGTCGCGGTGGCGGCGGTGGCCGTCGGGTCCTGCGCATCCGCCGGGTCTGGGCCGGCTCTGGGCCGGGTCTGAACGCGCCGGCGTGCGCCCCTCCGCCGGGTTGATCTCCGGCCTCGCGCGGCACCCCGGCAGGTCGAAGCGGCGATCGCTCTCCTGTCTCACCTCCGTGGTCGACGCCGAGCCCGGCACCATTGCGCTTTCGCCTCTAGCACCTGCCGGCCCGTTTCACGAAACACGCCCGCCGTCGCTGGCTCGCATCAGCATTACGGGACGGGCGGACCGCCGAGCCGCTCAGCGACCGAACCCCGCTGACGGATCGAGGTCAAGGTGGGTCACGTCGTGCCACGGACATTCAGGCTTGGCGTCAGGACGATAGGGGGTGGCAGTTCGCCCGCCAGGAGTTTGTCGACTTGGTGGATGGCCAGTTCGCCCAGCCGTCGCTTGTCGAGGTGGAGGGTGGTCAGGGGCGGGTCGACCAGATCGACGACGCTCAGCCCGTCGTAGCCGACCAGTGCGCAGTCGTCCGGTACGTGGACGCCGAGCCGGCGGGCGCCCCGGAGCGCGCCGATCGCGACCAGGTCGTTGAAGGCGACCACGGCGGTGAGGTCTGGGCGCGCGGTGTACAGCTCCTCGAACGCGGCGGCGCCCCCGGCGGGGGACTGCTCAGCCATGACGATCCAGCCCTCGTCGACGGGCAGCGCATGTTCGCCGGCGACTTCGAGGAAGGTGCGGCGCCGGACCATCGGGGCGCTCAAGCACTCGCAGTCGATCATGCCGATCCGGCGGTGACCCCGGTCGATGAGGTGCTGCACCCCGGCCCGGATTCCGGCCGCGGTGTCGATGTGGACCAACGCGTGGTTCGACGAGTCCAGCCCGCGATCGACCAGAACCAGCGGCACGGCGCCCACGTACGGCTCCAGCTGTGCGTCGGGGTGGCTGATGTAGCCGACAAGGGCGTCAACCTGTTGGCCGAGCGAGCGGACCAGCGTCAGCTCCCGGGACCGATCGTTCTCGGTGCTGGCCACGAGCACCTGCCAGTCGCGTTCGTCCGCGGCCGCGATCACTCCTGCCACGAACTCCGGGAAGAAGGGGTTGACCACGTCGGGGACGATGAGCCCGACGGATACGACGTCCGGGCGGACCAGCCCCCGGCCGAACCGGCTGGGCCGGTACCGCAACTGCCTCGCGACATCGAGTACGCGTTGCTGAGTCCCCGGGTCGATCTCGCCCTTGCCGTTGATCGCCCGGGAGACGGTCTGATGGGACACGCCTGCCGCCTGGGCAACGTCGCGGAGCGTGACACGCTTGACGGTTTTCGTACCCCGCGCCCGCTGGTCTTCCGTTTCCCGCTGTCCGGCCACGCTGCCCACTCACTTCTGTCCCTGTGTCGCCCGGTGCCCAAGTCAATCAGGTTCGTCAATCAGGTTCACCCGCCTGCCGCGCCATCACCAGCTCGGCACCGCCACGAGAGCAAGGCGGCGCCAGAACGCCATCGGCGGATCGTGAGCCGTCCGGCGGCGGGCGTTGACGGGATCTGCTTGTCTGAGCAAGAATCCCGTTAACGGTAACGTTAGCGGTAACGGAACAAGTGAAGGAGAGCGCAGTGGCTTCTTTGAGGGGCCCCCGACCGCACGAGCCCCACCCGATGTTCCGTGGCGTGTTCCGCAGCTGGCACGCGAAGGCCGACGTCTTCTCGGCGCTGCCGGACGCCCCCCTGGAGCCGGATGATCCGCAGCCTTGGTGGCGCCGACTGAGAGTTCGCACAACACCTGCCGCAGGGCCATCGGACAGGGCTCACGGAGATGAGCGAAGCGCCCCCCGCACCGACCGACGCCTGATCCGGGACGAGGCGTCGACCTCGTCGTGATCAAGGACGCCCACGGCCGATGAGCGAGCACTTCACCGTCGAACTGCCGCTGCCGCTGCCGCTGCCGCTGCCGCTGCCGCTGCCGCTGCCGCTGCCGCAGCCGCTAGTGATGAAGGCTGGAGACGGGACGACTGTTCAACCTGAGGGCGGACCGCCTCAGGTGGATCCGGGTCCGCACTCGTCACTGTCCGGTGCCGGTGTGACTGATCAGGCGGCCAGACGGGGCGAATGGTGAATGCTGCACGCCTTCACGATGCCGTAGTCGCGTCATGCGAGTGCGCGACAGACGGGCCTTGAGTGAGTGTCAGGTCCATCATGCCTGTTCGGAGGCGGTTCGCGGTAGGACGCAGAGCACGTCCGTTTGTTCTTGTGGCTGTTGGTACCGCGCGCCAGACTCGTCGTCATCCACTCCCCGGCCAACGTGTCGGCAGCCGTTCTCGGCTGTCGGCGCGGTCGCCGTGCTGTCTCACCGTGTGACATGCACGGGCCGGGGGGTGGCGTGACGAAGGGGATCGATGGATCAGGACATGGTCGTGCTGGCGAGGGTCAGGCTGCTGAGTGCCAACCGGCGGGTGGTGCGCGGTGCCGAGGGGCTGTGGATCTACCGCCTTCTGACACAGGTCGAACCGGAGACGTACGGGTCGAAGCTGGCGTACGTCCTGGTGGAGGCAAGCGCGTCGCCCCTGGTGCGGGAGTTGCCTGAGCGACGCTTGGCCCTGTTGGACGAAGCCGTGCAGGTGGCGAAGGCCCTCGATACGTCGAACCCCTACCGGGCGAAGATGCTGGCGAGGGCCCTGACTGCCAGACAGCGGGAACTGGAGGGCCGCGCGGGGGAGTCGCTCGCGTCCGAGGGGCGAGAGCATCGGGCGGCTCCTCAGGAAGAGCCGCGACTACGCGTATGACCGGGTGGCAGCCCGTGCAGGCAACCAGGGAGATCGCCATTGACCTGCGCGTCCTGACCGCTCGGCTCCGCGGCAATTTGGGCCGCCCCTAGACACCAAGACCACCTCGTCCAAAAGGACGTATGTCGGCTCAGTCGGCGTGGCCCCGCAGAATCCCTCTGCGGGGCCACGCCTGTGGGGTGTCTGGTTGCGCAACCGGGCCGGCAGCCCTCCGGCAGGGGACCAGGCCCGCCATCCGGTGCGGCGGCAGGGCATTCACGAGACACGACATGGCAGACCGAAGGCGCATCGAAGGCACATTGATGGCACATCGAAGGCACAGCGAAGGTACGTCGAAGCTCCGTTGCAGGCAGGCGACTTGGGAAGGTCATCGGCGTCCACGGACCTGCGCCGGGACCTGCGATGCTGAGCGGGTCCGATTCGACCTCGCACCTCGGAGGTTCTGATGCGTGCAGGTGTCGTTGTCGCCGCGCAACCCGGTGTGGAGGATCTCGCCGTGCGGGCCGAGGAGTTGGGCCTGCACAGTTTCTGGGTCAACGACAGCCCAATGGTCCATGGCGACCCCTTCGTCGCGCTGAGCCTGTGTGTGAAGGCCACCAGCCGGATCAGGCTCGGCATCGGGGTGACCTCACCGGCGCTGCGCTCGGCCCCGGCCGCCGCGAGCGGGCTCGTCAGCCTCAACGCGCTGGCACCGGGCCGGATCATCTGCGGCGTCGGCAGCGGGAACACCGCCCGGCGCACCCTGGGCATGCGGCCGACCACGGCGGCCAGGCTGGAGGACTTCACCGCCGCACTGCAGGACCTGTGTGCCGGACGTCCGACCGAGTACCGGGAAGGTGACCGGGTCCGCGACATCCGGTTCCTGCACACCGGGGCGCACGTGAACACCGCCGACCCGGTCGAGTTCGTCGTGGCCGCGCTGCTAGGACCGAAGGCCGCCGCCATCGCCGGCCGTCGCGGCACCGGCCTCATCTCCTTCGGCCTGCTGGACCCCACCGCCTGGCGCGCGCTGCACGACACCCGCCGCAACGCCGACCAGGGCACACCCCGCGACCCCGACTCCCACACGGGCCGCCGGGCAGACTCGTATGTGGTCACCTCGCTCCACCTGCTCGACGAGGACGAGGACCCCCACGGCGACGCGGCCCGGGACGCGACGGGTCACCTCGTCCTGTCGCTGCTGGCCTTCGCCGCCGACACGGCCGCCGACACATCCGCCCTCGTGGACCAACTCGGTTCCGAGGAACGCGAGGCGGTGCGGCGGCTCCTCGACCGGCGAGGTACCACCGCCACCGCGCCGGACCGGCACACCAAGCTCTACGCCAACTACCTCGGACGCATCGCACCACAGGACCGGGACCTGGTTCTGCCCTCGCTGATGAACGCCCTGGCCCTGGTCGGCACCCGCGACGACCTCCTCGCCCGCATCACCACCCTGGAACAGGCCGGCGTCGACGAACTCCTCATCCAGCCGGTGATCGACCCACCCTCCGAGATGGCCCTGCTCGCGGAACTCCTCACGTGAGCCGACTCGCCCGCCTCATATCCATGACCTGCACACCTACAGGATCACCACGAGAGCCTTGCCCACGGTGTGTTCGGACATCGGGTTCAGGCATCGTCGGCGTTCACGGGGAGCGTCGCTTCGTCGAGCGCAGGGCGAGCTGTTGTGGCGAAAGCGCCTAGGCGTTCGGAGACTCTGGTCAGCCCCTTCCACGTCTACATCGTCGATCAGGGCACGTGCGGCCTGAGCGGCCCTCCCTCGCGAACGCGCCTCTCTGAAACCACGGTGGCCCGGACCACGCCCCATGAAATTGCTGGGCGGCCAAGGGCGTTGATCACGTCATGACTCAAGGACCCGCTCCTCGCCCCCTGTCGGACGCAGCCCTCTCCGACCTGCTCGGCCGGCAGCAGTTCGGTACGCTCGCCACCGTCAAGCGCAGTGGCCACCCGCACCTGACCACCATGCTGTACAGCTGGGACGCCGACGCCCGCATCGTGCGGTTCTCGACGATCGCCGACCGGATCAAGGTCGGCCATCTGGGGCGCAACCCGCGTGCGGCGCTGCATGTGCAGGGCGGCGATGTGTGGTCGTTCGCTGTCGCCGAAGGCGAGGCCGAGGTCTCCGAGATCACGACGGTCCCCGGTGACGCGGTGGGGCGGGAACTGCTCGGCATCCTCTCGCGGGCCGCCGAGCCCGAGGACGAAGCCGCGTTCCTGGAGCAGATGGTCGCCGAGCGCCGAGTGGTCATCCGGTTGAAGGTGGACCGGTTGTACGGAACAGCGCTCGACATCGACGGCTAGGTACCCGCTGGGTACCGGTGGCGTGGGCGGGGTCCCGCACCGCCGAGCTTCGGCCGGCGCGGGGCCCCATACCTCGTTCGCCTCTCCGGCTGGAAGAACACCGGCGTCCAGCCCTCGGTCCGTTCCCGGCACCGAACGGACGAGCCGGTCAGCGGCAGGTCGTGTTGAGGCTTCATGGGCCTGGCGCCGGGGGAGGGGGCCGCAGTTGGAAGTACGGGCGTGGGTGCGGCATCGTGATGTCGCGGAAGATCGTCGTCGCGGAAGAGCGGCGTCGTGGAAGGTCGGCGTCGCGCCGTCGCGCCGTACGCAGAGGAACTGGGGGACTTCGGATGGTCGGGAAGAAGAGCGGGAACTCGGCAGGCCGGGCCCGTGTCGAGGAGCGGTTCCTTCGGGACTGGGGATTCGAACTGCCTGATTCGATCTTCCGGTTCTCGGACTTCCTGGAGTCCCTCGGCCCCGTGGAACAGCAAGCCCTCCGGGAGCTCGACGTGTCCCCGGCCGGCATCATGGACCTCTTCGCCGACGCCGGTCTGCGGCCGCGTGACGGCATCGACGTACGGGTGCACGGCCGTTACTACCGCGACCCGCCCGAGTTCCTGACCTTCATGCACGCCGGTTCCGACGGTCTCCACCACGGTCTGTGGTTCGACGACGGCCGCACCTGCCGTGGAGTCGCCTCCTACTACAACAACGACGGCGACGGGATCGACACGACCGCGGCGACACCGCTGGAGGCGCTGCGCGCGATCCTCGAACGCCACTGGCGCGACCTGGACGACGATGTGCAGGACGAGGAGGTGTCCGCGCGCAAGTCCCGCCTGGGCCTGCTGCGCGAGGCACTGACCGGGGTGGAGACCGGGGGCCGGCCCGAGGTGGGCATCGCCTACTCCATGGCCTACGACGCGGTCGTCCCGCCCGTGGACCCCGGCCGGCTGACCACGCTGGACGGTGCGGGCGCCCTGGCGGTGGGGGAGACGGCGCTGGACCGTCCTGCCCATGGCCGGGCCGACGAGTACAAGTTCGCGACGTACATGTATGACCTGTTCGAGGACAGCGACGCGCTGGACGCGGGCGTGCGGGAGGCCCGGCGCCGGTGCGCGGCGGGCGATCCGGCGGAAGCGCTGGTCCTGGGCCGGGACCTGCACTGGGCGTCGGGTGGTGACCCGGCCCGCGAAGCACTCGCCAACGAACTCCTTGTGATGGCCTATCGCGCGGTGGGGCGCCCCTCGTTGGCGGAGGTGGCCGACGCGCACCACCGGCACCGTTCCCTGCCCCGGGTGAATGTCCTGGAGACGAAGGTGCCGTGAGCCGTGAGCCGTGAGCCGTACGGCGATTGCCGTTAGCCGTACGGCGATCGGTTGTTGCCGAGCCGGAACCGCTTCGCTTCCTGGCGAGAGGTCGGCTACGCGGTGCGGCTGCTCGATTCACGGGTCCGGCCCGATGCCGTACGAACCGGCTTGGCCCGCTGGACGAGGGAGGCGGCGGTGCGTTCCCAGTCGGGATGGGCGAAGTCGAATCCGGCCGCGCGCAGCCTGCCCGGGATCACTCGGCGGCTCTTGAAGAGCAGTTCCGTGTCCGAGCGCAGTGCGAAGGCCCCCAGCTCGGCCATCCAGCGTGTCGCCGGAAGCCCCACCGGGACGCCCCAGGCTTTGCGCAGCGACCGCATGAAGTCGCGGTGCGGAACGGGGCTGGGCGAGGCGAGGTTCACCGGCCCCTCGATGTCGTCCCGGGCGATCAGGAAGTCGACCGCTCGTACGAAGTCCTCGTCGCCGATCCAGGAGACGTACTGCGTGCCGCCGGCCACCGGACCGCCGAGCCCGAGTCGTGTCAGCCGCGACAGTATGTCGAACACACCGCCCCGGTCCGGGCTCATGACCATCGCCGTCCGCAACGCCACCTTGCGGGTCGCGGGAGTCGGGGCCTCGGCCTGTGCCCGCTCCCAGTTCTTCGCGATCTCGACGCTGTACGCCCAGTAGTCCGGCACCCCGGCCTCCGAGCCGCCGATCACCCCGGTCTTCTCGTCATGTGCCGTGTCGAAGCCGTGGGCGTAGATCGTCGCCGTACTCATCTGCAGCCAGACGCGCGGCGGCCGTGCGGCGGCGGCGATCGCCTCGCCGACCACCCGGGCCGAATCCACCCGGGAGTCCATCATGGCCCGCATGTTCTCCGGGGTGTAACGGCAGGAGACGCTGCGCCCGGCCAGGTTGATCACGACATCGCAGCCGTCGATCGCCGAGGCCCAACGTCCGAGCGTGGCCCCGTCCCAGCCGATGTCGTGCGCCCGCGTGGGGCGCCGGGTGAGCACGGTGACCTCATGGCCGGCCGCTGTCAGCGCACGGTCGAGAATCACGCCCACCTGTCCGGTTCCTCCGGGCAGCACTACCTTCATCGAACCCCCTCGGCTCCGCTCGGCATCAGGGTAGCTCTTCTTTTTGAACGCGTTCAACTCTGTTGCTCCCTGGACGAGACGCACGGCACCGGGGCGGGCGCCTCCGGGCCGCTCGGCCTCGAAGTCCTGGACGGGCTCCTCGGGGGCAATATGGCCATGACCATGGGCATGGCCTGGTGATGGGTTTTCAATCCGTCAGTGATCATTCGGCGGTGGTCACTACGATCGAGGCGTGACGATCGAGTACGAGTGGCGGGGCGACTTCGACAACGCCTCTCTCAACGCGCTGCACGCCGACGGCTTCGGCCACCCGGTCGGCCGGACCGAGTGGCGGGCACGGCTGGAGCGGCACAGCCTCGGCTGGGTGTGCGCGTGGGAGGACGGCGCTCTGATCGGCTTCGTGAACGTCGCCTGGGACGGGGGAGTCCATGCGTTCGTCCTGGACACGGTGGTCGCACGGCATCGCCGGACGCGGGGTGTCGGCGCGGAGTTGGTCGCCACCGCGGCCCGCGAAGCCCGTGCCGCGCGGTGTGAATGGCTTCACGTCGACTTCGAGGAGCGGCTGCGGTCGTTCTATGTCGATGCCTGTGGGTTCAAGGAGACAGCCGCGGGTCTGATCGCTCTGTGACACAGGCGACGCCGGGCCGGAGGCGAGGCGGGAGAAGTGGTGAGGGGGCCGGGCCGGGGAGATGTCCCGGCCCGGCCCCCTCACTGTCCCCGGGCCTCAAGGCTTGACGTACGTGCAGATGGCCAGGGGGGAGGTCGGGGCGTACGGGGGCGTGTCGGTGGGCCAGTCGCCGAAGCGGTGTTCGGGGTGGAGGCCGGCGGTGCGGGCGTAGGTGTCGAGCTCCTCCGGGGTGGTCAGGCGGGAGACCTCGGTGCCGACGCGGGTCGTGCCGTCGGACTCGTACCAGACGTGGGAGAGGTGCCACAGCGACCCCTCGGGCAGGAGGAGGGAGTGGCTCTGCAGGCCGGTGCCGGGCTCCGGGTAGGGCGTGAAGTACGTGGCGCGGGCGCGGCCTTCGTGCAGGGCGAGGACGGCCGGCTTGTTGTGGGTCTCCACGACGAGCCGGCCGCCGGGAGTCAGCAGGTCGGCGGCGCGCTGTACGGCCTGCCGCTGCTCCTCGGGGGTCAGGAGCATCGACAGGGTGGCGCAGATGGCGTAGACGAGCCCCACGGTGCGGTCGGCGGTGTAGGTGCGGATGTCGGCGTGTACGGGCTCGACGGGGGTGTCGTCGGTCAGGTTCCGGCGCAGCAGGCCGAGCATCTCGGGGGAGGAGTCGACGCCGGTGATCCGGCCGACGCGGCGCGACAGCGGGAGCGCGATCCGTCCGTTGCCGACGCCGAACTCGACGGTGCCCGAGGCCGGGTCGGGGTGGAGCGAGACCAGGCGTTCGACCTCGGCGGTGACGGACGCGTCGTCGGGGAAGAGGCGGTGGTACCAGTCGTCGAACTGCCGGCCGTAGCCGATGTCGTCGATGATCTCGCTCGTGGTGGGAGGGGTGGGAGGGGTGGGAGGGGTGGGAGGGACGGACGGGGCGGACGGGGCGGACTTCGTGGGTGTGTTCATCGGTGTTGGCTCCGTTTCTTGGGTGGGGTGGTCCTCGGATGGGCGTTCCTTCTGGCCTGTGAGCAGGCGCCGAGCAGCACCACGAGCGCGGCGCCGATGACGGCGGGGGTGCTGACGGCCCGGGTGGTGATCAGGAAGCCGACGATGCCGAGGGCCACCACGAAAGGGATCAGCAGGAAGTCGTTCATCAGGTTCTCCTGTCGGTGGGTCTGTTCTCCCGAACTCTGTTCTCCTGTGGGGTTCTTGGGTCAGGACGCCACGTCGCTGAGCGCCTGGAGCCGGGCGAGCCGGCGGTAGAGGTCGCTGTGCCGGTGGAGTTCGTCGTGGGTGCCGACGGCGTGCACCTCGCCCCGGTCGAGTACGACGATCTGCTGGGCCTCGGTGACGGTGGACAGCCGGTGGGCGATGGCGATGACCGCGCAGAAGTCGGAGATCATGGCGATGCTGTCGCGCAGCGCGTTCTCCGACTCGGTGTCGAGGTTGGCGGTGGCCTCGTCCAGCAGCAGGAACCGGGGCGCCTGCAGCAATGTACGGGCGATGGCGAGGCGTTGCCGCTGACCGCCCGACAGACCGGCGCCCCGGTCACCGAGTTCGGTGTCGAGGCCGAGCGGCAGCGCGGCGATCACCTCGGTCAGGTTGGCCATGCGCAGCGCCTCGGCGATGTCCTTGTCACCGGCGTCCGGCGCGCTGTAGGTGAGGTTCTCCCGGACGGTGCCGCGCAGCAGGGTGTGGTCCTGGTCGACGTACCCGACGACGGACCGGAGTTGGTTCAGCGGCAGGTCGGTGATGTCCGTGCCGTCGATACGGATCGCCCCGGACACCGGGTCGAAGAGCCGCTCGATGAGCTGGAAGACGGTGCTCTTGCCGGCGCCGGACGGGCCGACGACGGCGGTGAGACCGGTGGCGGGGACCTTGAAGGAGACGTCGTCGAGGACGACCTTGTCGCTGCCCGGGTAGGCGAAGGTCACCTTGTCGAAGGCGAGACCGCTGCCGTAACCGCCCCCGGGGGCGCGGCTGCCGCGCTTGCGCTCGGTCCGGGGCTCCGTCCGCCGGTCGCCCTCCACCTCGATCCTGCCCAGCTCCGCCAGACGGTCGATCGACGCCCGGCCGACCTGGAACTGCGCGATGGACGTGAACAGCGTCAGCAGCGGGGCCACCAGATAGAACAGGTAGAGGATGAACGCCGTCAGGTCGGCGGCGGTCATCTCGCCGGTCGCGGTGCGGGCCGCGCCCAGGGCGATGACGACGGTCAGGGCGAGCTGGGTGCCGATGCTCATGGTGGGGTCGAGGAGCGACGACAGCACCGTCACCTTGATCCCGGACTTGCGGGCCTGTTTCGCGATGTCCGCGATGCCCTCCGCCTCCCGGCCCTCGGCCCGGGACGCCTTCACGGTCGGCATCGCGCCCAGCACCCGCATCAGCGCGGAGCCGAAGTTGCCGGTGTCGGTCTGGTTGGTGATCGACACCTTCCGTACCGCGCGGGCCAGCCAGAGCGAGATGACGCTGGTGATGCCGAGACAGCCCACCGTGGCGAGGAGCAGCACCTCGTCGACCCATGCCATCAGCGCGATACCGCCGACGACCAGGAAACCGTTCTGGATGATGCTGTCGATGGCGTGCGTCATCGTGGTGCGGGCGAGGAGCGTGTCGCTGACCATCCGGGCGAACACATCGCCCTGCTTCCAGCCGCTGTACGCCCGGAACCGGGAGCGCAGCAGCCGGGCGGCGAGATTGCTGCGGATGTCGTAGACGATGTTCTCCCCGGCCAGCCCGATCACGTACGAGTGCAGGGCGCCGAAGACGGCGTCGGCGATGAAGAGGGCCGCGCCGATCAGGATGGGGCCGGTGATCGGCCGTCGTTCCTCCACGGCGGCGACCAGTTCGCCGATGATCGCGGGCTGGGCCAGCGAGGTCGCTGCGCCCACCAGGCCCAGCAGGATGCCCAGCACGATCAGTCCCCGGTGCCGGCCGAGCGCCTGCCACGGTTTGGCGCCCTTGCCCCACAGCAGATGGAGATGGAGCTGCGGAACCGCCCGGTGCACGGCCCGCGGCCTGGTCGGGGGCCGCGTGCCGGCGGGCTTCATTCGGTGTCACTCCCGTCCTGCTTGCGCTCGCGTACGACCTGGACGTACAGCAGGGCCGCCCTGATGAAGCCGAACCCGACGAGCGCGAGGCCGCTGAGGAAGAAGGGGTTGTCGAGGCTCATGGTCAGGCCCTCACTTCGGTCTTGGCGGAGGCGGACGGGGTGGCCCGCTCGGACGGTTCGGAGCGTTCGGACGGTTCGGACGGTGTGAGCGGGGTGCTCGGCGCGTGCGGGTCGAGCGGTACGAACGGGGAGACGAACATGAGTTGGGGGCCCTGACGCAGGTCGTAGCCGGTGCCGGAGGCCAGGGCGAACTGGAAGCCCCTGACGTCGTCGGTCGGGGTGTCCTCGGCCGCGATACGGGTGCGGACGTGCTCGGTGATCAGGCGGTAGCCGGGGGTGTGGGCGGCGGCAGCGAAGCCCTGTTCGAGGCGGGGCAGGATCTCCTGGCACGCGTCGAAGACGGACTTGTCGGCACGGCGGGTCGGGAACCAGACCAGGTGCAGGGGCTTGCGGTCCTCGATGCCGCTGGAGTCGCGCCAGGTCGAGGCGGTGCCGTCGGCGGCCACGGTGCGGTACAGGAAGTGGTAGTCGAACATGGCCGGGAGCGGGGCGAAGAACCGCCAGTTCGGCAGCAGGGAGAAGTGGTCCCGGCTCCGGACGCGGCCGAAGTCGTGGTGCGGGTGCTGGCCGGCGAGCGTCAGCAGGAGCACGGCGGCTCCGGCGATCCGCCAGGGGGCGCCCTCACCGGTGAGCGCGTTCTTCAGCCGCAGCCGCGGCAGGGAGAGACGGGTGAGGCGGGAGGTCATCGGGCGGCCTCCTTCCGGGAGACGGGGCGGGCGGATCGGGACGCGGACGGCGCGGACGATGCGTGGGACACCGGGGACGCGGAGGCCGTGGGAGGCGCGGGGGAGTGGCGGTCACGGCCGCCGGGGGTGTCGGGGGCGTCGAAGAACGCGACGATCCGGTCCGTCACCTGGTGCGCGTAACGGCTGGTGATCAGCATGCTCTCGTGGGTGGCGCCCTCGATGACGACGCTCTCGGTGCGCGCGCCGACATGGGCCTCGGCCAGCTCCCGGTGGAGCAGCAGCTGTTCGGGGTTGCGGTCCACGGTCCGCTGGGCGGAGACCACCAGCGCGGGCACGCCCTCGATCCGGGCGAGCGCGCCGGTGAAGGACGCGAAGTCGGCCCGTACGGCCTTCCATTCGCGGCGCGCGGCCTCCCACATGCGGGCGTCCGTGTACTGCGCGAAGACCTTCTTCCGGTAGGCGTACGGCAGTTCACTGATCCATGCCGGGCGGGTGAGGAGCATGCCGGTGCCCAGCCGCAGCGCCCGGCCGACCGAGGTGAGATTGCCGGCCAGGCCCTTCTCGACCGCGCCCAGGCCGCCGCTGAACTGGCCGGGGTGGGAGGAGTCGAGGTAGACGATGCCCTGGAGACGGTCGCCGAGATGGCGGGCCGCACGGCGGGCCAGTTCGCCGCCGATGGAGTGGCCGACGAGGATCACCCTGCGGTGCGGGGCGACGGCGCCGTTCACGAGGTCGACGAGGTCGTGGACGGACTCCGACAGCCGGAAGGCGGTGGTGGCCCGGCGCCGGCTGCCGGCGTATCCGGCGCGGGCGTAGGCGACGACCCCGTACCGGGTCTCGTAGCAGAGGCGTTCGGCGATCCAGGCGTAGTGCTCGCTGGTCGACAGCAGTCCGCTCGCCAGCACGACGACGGGCTGTCCGGGGTCGCCGGGCGCGTACTCCTCGTACTGGAGCCGGTTCCCGTGCCGTGTGGTCAGGGTGCGGGAGGTGTGCCAGCCCTCGGTGGTGCGCAGTCGGCGTCGTACGGCGGTGACGCCGGCGGCGGCGGTACCGGCGGCGAGCGCGGCGACGGCGGCCGTCAGGGCACGGTCGTCGCGGCCGGCGACGGCGGCGTGGGACCGGGGGGCGCTGGTGTAGGCGACCAGGGGGTGGAACGCGGGGAAGGCGGTCACGAACCTGCCGAGGCCCATGAAGTAGCCGTTGGCCACGTGGAACGCCGCCGCGCTCGTGATCATGGAGCGGGTCAGTCTGCCGCCCTTGGCGTACGCGAGCGGGAAGAGACACTCCAGTGCCAGCACGCTGTGCGTCAGCACCTTGGCGGTCCTCGGGTGCTCCCGCGTCCACCGGAACATGCCCTCGTGCCCGTACGTACGGGTGCGCATCACACCGCCGAGCGCGGTGGCGTCGCGCCAGGGCCTGCCGAAGAGCTTGACCCAGCCGGACACCGCGTACGCCATGTTTGCCTGGAGGGCGGCGTACCACAGCAGTGCGTCCTTGGCCGCCGGTGAGGGCGCCAACCGGGCCGCGCCGGTGGCCAGTTGCACCAGGGTGGCGACCTGGTCGGAGCCGTCGCCGCCGTAGTGGTGGCGTGGGGAGAGCACGGCGGACGACGCGCCGAGGAAGACGTTGCCCGCGCCCCGCCAGCGGGAGTCGCCGGGCAGCAGCATGCCGAGAGCCACGGCGGAGCGGGCGATGTGCAGGGCGGTCGTGGTCCGCACCCCGCTGACGCCGTCGACCAGACGGCGCGTCAGGGGACCGGCGCCGGCCAGGTACTGCCGGGCGACCTCCCAGTCGTTCATGCCGCCCTTCTCGATGTCCTTGCGCTGGGTCAGGTACTCCAGGGAGGACTGCAGGCTGGACACGGCGGCCAGTCGCTCGGACATGCCGATGGCGCGATCCCTGGCGACCGGAGCCGGTCCGAACACCGCAGAGGTGATCCTTTCCGGAATGACGGAAGGAATTTTTCCGCTGAATTTCACGGGCCCCTCTTTCGTGGTAGCCTCTGGTTGCGATTTATTTGCCTCAAGACACACTGCCGGGCCAGAACACACCTCTGGCCCGGCAGTTTTCATGTGCTGCGTCGATCAGCTACGGACAGCCGCGGGGAGCCAGGCCGTCCGGAGTGGATCAGACGCCGCCGGCGGCCGCGGCCTGGGCGTTCGCGGCGTTCGCGACGGCCTGGTTGGCGTCCGCGGCGGCCTGGTTGGCCTCCACCGCGCTTGCGGCGCCGACCACCTGGGCGACACCGCCCGCCGCCTGGGCCAGGTCCGCCAGTCCGCCCAGCGCGTTGAACGCGTTGTTGGCGTTCGCGATCCGGCCGATGCGCGGGGTACCGAGGGTCGGACGAGCGGACGCGAGGATGACACCCTCCACGGGGAGGTCCATGCGGTCCATCGCCTTCGCAATGCTGCTCATTCGCTTTTCCCTTTCGTTCCGAGGGCTTCGGAGAACCTTTTTCCGTGCCCTTCGAGAAAGAACACTACGGGCGGCCGCAGGGCCCTCACATCCAGAAAATTGCCGAATTCGAGAGTGGTGGGTTTCACAGGGTGCGGGCGGCACGGAAAAGGCCCGAACCGCACGGTCCGGGCCTTTTCGGGAAGGGGATTATCGGCGAAGTCCGCGCAGTGCCGAGGCGGCGGCGTTCGCCCCGCACATGCCGTGGGCGCCGGCTCCCGGTGGCGTGGCCGCCGAGCAGATGTACATGCCCGGCACGCCGGTGCTGTAGGGGTCGAGCGCGGCGCGGGGGCGCATGACGAGCTGGAAGGCGGTGTTCGCCCCGGCGACGATGTCACCGCCCACGTAGTTCGGGTTGTACTCCTCGAAGCCGGCCGGCGGGCGGACGGCCATGTCCAGGATCCGTTCGCGGAATCCGGGGGCGAACCGTTCGATCTGCGCGACGACCGCCTCCGTGGCGTCGCCGTCGTAGCCGTGCGGGACGTGCGCGTACGTCCAGACCGGGTGGACGTCGCCCTTCGACCGCCGTGGGTCGGCCAGGTACTGCTGTCCGACGAGGACGAACGGCCGTTCCGGCATACGCCCGGTGTGGATCGCCCGCTCGGTGGCGGCGACCTCCGCGTAGGTCCCGCCGAGATGGACGGTGCCGGCCCGGCGCGCCGCCTCGTTCGCCCAGGGCACTCCGTCCTGGACGGCGAAGTCGACCTTGAAGGCGCCGGGGCCGTGACGGTAGCGGCGATAGGCGCGGGCCACCCGCCCGGGCAGCAGGTCGCCCAGGATGTCGGCGACCGCGCGGGGCGCGAGGTCGAACAGGACCAGGTCGGCCGGGGGCAGATCGGCACGGGAACGCACCCGTGCACCGGTCTCGATCCGGCCGCCGAACTCCGTGAGCTGGGCCGCGAGCGCGTCGGCGATCGCCCGGGAACCGCCCGCGGCCACCGGCCAGCCGTGCCGGTGACCGGCGGCGATGATCGTCAGGCCGACCGCGGCGCTCGCCGGCCGGTCGAACGGGCGGAACGCGTGCGCGGCCACCCCGGCGAAGAGCGCCCGGGCGCTCTCCGACCGCCACAGCCGGGCCACCGCGGCGGTGGGCAGCAGGGCCTGCGGGCCGAAGGCGGCCAGCCGCAGGGGATGGCGCGGGAGATGCGCGAGGGGCCGCATGAGGTCCTCGGCGAGCGCGTCGTAGCCCTCCGCGAGCGGCCCGAACACCCGCCGCCATCTGCGGCCGTCCTCCCCACCGAGCCCGTCGGCGGTCTCCGCCACCGACCGGTGCAGGACCCCGGCCTCCCCGGAGTCCAGCGGATGCACGCAGTCGATGTCCGGCAGGCACCAGGTGAGACCGTGGCGGGCGAGGTCGAGACCCCGCAGGAACGGCGAGCCGACGGCCATGGGATGCGTGGCGGAACAGTGGTCGTGCAGGAGGCCCGGGGTCAGTTCGCTGGTGCGGGTGCCGCCGCCGATGCTGTCGGCGGCCTCCAGGACGGTGACCTCGACGCCTTCGCGGGCGAGGAACACGGCGGCCGCGAGACCGTTCGGACCACTGCCCACCACTACGGCCGTACTCATACTCTCCTGCGCCTCCTCGGCGATGGGGACCGGTCCGTCGGACGGCGACGTGGCGGACGGGAAGCTGCGGACGGGAAAGCTGCGGACGGGATGGCGGAGCAACGGGAACGCGGCGGACGGTAAAGCGGTGAGACGGTAAAGCGGTGGAACGGGAACGCGGCGGACGGGAAAGCTGGACGGGAAAGCGGTGGAACGGGCCCTCGGAAGGGCCCGGTCCGGGCCGATTCACCGCTCTGCGGGACGTGAGAAGGCCGTCCCGGCGCCTTTGGCTCTCCGAGATTAGAGGGTGGGGCGGTCCGGCGCGATTCGCAGAATTGCCTAATTCACGCCCCCGGGTCGCCCCGGCCCGCGTCCTAACCCGCGTCCCAACTCATGTCCGGCTCCGGCTCCGTATGCGCGTTCGGCTTGGCGTGACGGCCGGACGGCCGACGGGACGCCGGGCCCGCGTCGGCGGATTCCTCGGTGCTCTGGAGCGCGGCTCGCGCGACGACCGGGAAATGGGCGATGAGCCACCAGCCACCGTCGTCGTCGGGGCCCGCCGCCAGGGAGCCGCCGACCGCCTCCGCCCGCTCGCGCAGCCCGATCAGGCCATAGCCGCCGCGGCCACCCGTGGGGCGGGAGACCCGCCGCTCGGGCCCGGTGTTGTACACGTCGACCCGGAGCAGGTCGTCCCGGGTGCGATGGACGCGCACCGTCGCCTGGGTGCCCGGAGCGTGCCGCCGTACGTTGGTCAGCGCCTCCTGCACCACGCGATGGACCGCCGAGCCCACCTCGGGCAACAGAACGCTCCGCCGGGCCGCTCCGGTGATCTCCAGCTGGGCGGTCGAACCGTCCCCCTGGTCGCCGAACGCCGAGACCAGCTTGGTGAGTTCGGCGTACGGCTCCTCGGGGCGCTCGATGGAGGTCTGCTCGCCGTCCTCGCGCAGCACCCGGATCAGCCGGCGCATCGAGTCCATGGTCCGCTGCCCCGCCTCGGCGATGTTGCCCAGGATGGGGCCGATCTGCTGGGGCGCGCTCTCGTGGATCACCCCGGCGGCGTGGGCCTGCGCGATGATGCCCGTCACATGGTGGGCGACGAAGTCGTGCAGTTCCCGGGCGAGTTGGATGCGCTCGGCGAGCCGGACGGAGGCGATCGTACGACGGCGCCGGGCGTCCAGGGTGCGCAGATAGCAGCCCGCACCGACGGCCCCGCCGACCGCGAACGTCAGCAGGAAGGGGTAGGTGAGGGTGATGCCCGTACCCCCGGTGCGCAGGGGCTCGTCGATGATGCTGGCGCCCATCGCGGCCGCGAGGGCGAGGGCTACGCCGGGCCGGGTGACGTCGCGGCAGGTGCGGGCGAGCAGGACCAGCATGCACGCCGTCTCCAGCAGCCCCCACTCGGGCATGGCCCACCCCATCAGGGAGGTGCCCAGCGTCACCGACGTCGAGACGGCCGCGCAGAAACCCGTACGCCACTCGGTGCTCAGCCTCGGCTCCGGCACGAGCACCAGGGCCAGGGCGACGGGGCCGGTGAACAGGGGCAGCCAGTCCACGGGGCCGCGCTGCTGGGACCCGATGATGGCCATGTCGAGCAGCCACAGCACGCCCAGCGCCGGGTACAGGGCGCGGTGGCTCAGCTGCCGCGCGGGTAACCGAGGGGGGCCGAGATGCGGCTCGGTCGCTCGTGCCGAGAGTGCCGCGAGTGACGAGGTTGTCATGGCAGCCCAGGCTAGGCATGGACATGCTTCACTGGCGGGCGGTGGATCGATCTGTGGGCAGCGACACAGATCGACTACGCGGTGTTCACGGAATCTCCGTCAACGCCCGCTCCGTACCGCTCCGTTGGCCCACGCCCACGCCGCCACCTCGACACGGTTGCGCACCCCCAGCTTGTGGTGGATATGGCCCAGGTGCGTCTTCACGGTGGACAGGGACAGACACAGCTCGTCGCTGATCTCCTGATTGGTGCGGCCCACCGCGACCAGCCGGGCCACATCCAACTCCCGTGCGCTGAGCGCCGATTCGGGCACACCCGTGCCGTCCGCCGGGACCGACGCCCGCTCCTCCAGCTGCTTCAGCAGCCGGACCGTCACCCCGGGCGACACCAGCGCGTCCCCGCGCGCCGCCGCCCGCACCGCCTCGATCAGCAACGCGGGCGCGGCGTCCTTCAGGAGGAAGCCGCAAGCGCCGTTGCGCAGCGCGATGTTGAGGTAGTCGTCCTGGTCGAAACTGGTGACCACCACGACCTGGGTCGGATGCGTCGCCCCGGGGCCGGACAGCAGCCGGGTCACCTCCAGCCCGTCCAGCTTCGGCATACGGACGTCCACCAGGCACACATCCGGCCGCAACGCGCGCGCCAGCTCGACGCACGCGAGCCCGTCGGCGGCCTCTCCGACCACCTCGATGCCCTCCTGGGCGTCGAGGATGAGACGGAAGCCGGCGCGGACCAGATCCTGGTCGTCGGCGATCATCACGCGTGTGGGGGCGCTGCTCACGCGGCCGAGCATGCCATGGATCACGTGGCCGGTCCGGCAGTCCGCGGAAGCCGGTCGAACGAACGGCGGCACGAACGACCGCACGAACGTCGGCACGAACAGCCTTACCGAATCGGGCGGTTGGCGCGTTCCCGGCCAAAGGTCCGCCGCGCGCGGAAGGACCGGGGCCGATCGGCCGATGACTACTGCCGGGTATCGGTCGAATGGTCGATGGCCGGGTCCCGGGTGTCACGGAAGAGTCACAGCCGCACCACCTGGACGACACACGGGTCCCCGACCCCCTCCGAACAAGGCAGGCACCCATGGCAGTGGACAGCTCCGGCCGACTCAGCGCCCGGGAACTGGAGATCCTTCTTCTGGCGGCCCACGGTATGTCGGACGCGGACATGTCCCGGCGGCTGTCGATCTCACCCCGCACGGTGGCATCCCATATGCGCAGCCTCCGGGAGAAGCTGTGCGCGAAGAACCGTACGCATCTCATCGTGACGGCACTGCGGGCGGGCGTTCTCGCGCTGCGGACGGATCGGGGAGACAGGGCGGAGTGGGTGGACAGGACGGACCGTTCGGACCGTTCGGACCGTTCGGATCGCTCGGGGTGGCCGGAGCGATTCGATCGACTGGATGAAACGTTCCGCTTGACGGGGCGGAGCGGAGTGCGGGGTCAGTCCGTCAGTGTTGCGTAGCGCATGACCGGGTGCCCCGGGCCGGGTTCGGGTTCGTTCGCGGGCGTACTCGGGATCGTCCCGGTGGTGCGTGCCGCCGGCCGGCCCCGGGCCGCTCATGGTGTCCCGTCCATCGGGAGCTCCAGTCGCAGTTCGTAGCCCCCGTCCCGCAGGTGCCTGGACGTGACCGTTCCGCCGAGGAGTTCGGCTCGCTGGCGCAGGCCGATCAGGCCGTGGTGGGCGCCCGGCAGGGAGAGGGCCGGGCGGCTGGGCGCGGTGTTGGTGACGGTCGCGCGGAGGGTGCCGTCGCGCTGGTGGACGCGGATGGTGGCCGTGGCGCCGGGGGCGTGCTTGCGGATGTTGGTGAGGGCCTCCTGCACCGTGCGGTAGACGGCGCGTTGCACGGGCGGCGGGAGGTCGGCGGGCAGATCCGTGCGCAGGTCGGTGTCGATACCGCTGCCGGTGACGAGCCGGTCGAGGTCGGCGAGGGAGGGCTGCGGGGTCAGTTCGGTGGGGCGGCTGCCGGAGGCGCGCAGTATGCCCACCATGTGCCGCAGCTCGTCCAGGGTCTGCACGCCGAGCAGCCGTATCGTGGCCGCGGCCTCCTTCACCTCCGGGTCCCGGCTGCCGACCTGGAGGGCCCCGGCCCGCACCGCTATCAGGCTGACCTGGTGGGAGACGGCATCGTGCATCTCCCGGGCGAGCTGGGCCCGTTCCTTCGCCAGGACACCCTGCGCGACCAGCAGCCGCTCGTGCTCACGCGCCTCGGAGACCTCGACGAGACGCAGGGACAGCTCGCGGCGGGCCTGGACGAGCTGCCCGAGGAAGAGCGGGGCGGTCGCCTGCGCCACGCTGTAGGAGATGGGGATCAGGGCCTGGCGGTCGTCGAGGTCGGTGAACTCCGGTGACGGCCACGACCACCAGGTGAGGTCGCAGACCGCGAACGCCAGCGCGCACACGGCCAGCGGCACCCGGTGGTGGGTGCGCGAGGCGAGGGTGTACAGCGCCACCAGTGTGGCGAACACCGCGTCGGTGAACAGGGCGGTCGGCAGGGTGAGCAGAAAGGTCGGCAGCGGCAGCCGGCGGCGCATGACGAGCGCGCAGGCCGCGAGCAGGGCGGTGGCCAGCTCCCCGGGGTGATGGGTGCCCACGTCATGGATCCACACGTCCAGCAGTGACGCCGCGACGAGCACGGCGTCCATCACCGGCCCTTGCGGGGTGCGGGTGGGAGACCTCAACCTCATCGGCCCTCCTGTCCGCCGCCGCCGGAACGATCGCCATCGACGGAATATCCGCCACCGACAGGACGTCCCCCACCGACAGGACGTCCGCCACCGACGGAACGCGACGGTCTGAGCAGACCCGCGCGCTCCGCCAGCAGCGCCGCCTGCACCCGGCTGGCCACCTCCAACTTGGTGAGGAGGGCGCTGACATGGTCCTTGACCGTGCCCGTGCTCAGATGCATCCGGTCGGCGATGTCGGTGTTGGACAGCCCCTCGGTGATGAGGACGAGAACGGCGCGCTCGCGTTCGGTCAGCCGGTCGACGAGCCGGACGGCGGCCTCCCGGGGGCCGTTGTCCAGGTAGCCGTCCACCACGGTACGGGTCACCGTGGACGACAGGACGACGCCGCCCGCCGCCAAGGTCCGTACGAGATAGGGCAGTTGCTCCGGGTCGGTGTCCTTGAGGAGGAAGCCGGCGGCCCCCGAACGCAGGGCGGCGGCCACGTACTCGTCCATGTCGAAGGTGGTGAGCATGGCCACCACGGGAGGGCGGGGGAGTCTCCTGAGCTCGGCGAGGACGGTGAGCCCGTCCACGTCCGGCATACGGATGTCCAGCAGAACGACCTCGGGGCGCAGTTCCCGTACGGCGTGGACCGCCCGGCCGCCGGGGACCGCGGCCACCACGTCGATGTCGTCCGCGGAGTTGAGGATGTGCTCGAAGCCCGTACGGATCAGGGCTTCGTCGTCGACCACCAGTACCCGGATCACCTGTGCCCCGCTCGCCGTCGGACCACCACTGGACTGCTCCTGGAACCCCTACGACGTCCGAAGTCGCCGCCGGGTTCCCTTTCCTCCCGGTTTCCCGTCACCTGGCGGGGGGACTCCGGCTGGTCGGCGGGGGACCCTCCAGCCACCCGCCGGATGGGAACGCGCCCCCCGCGCCCCCGACTCTGAAGGCCATGACACCTGACACGTCATCGGACCTGTCGTCCAAGCCGGCCACCGGGCCGGCCGCCCACCCCTCTGTCGTCCCCGAGCCCACCGCCCCCACTCCCGCACCTGTCGTCCCCGAGCCCGCCGCCCCCGCCGCGGGCTCCGGCGGGCCCTCCACCGGCCGGCTGATCGGCATCGATCTGGCCCGTGGGCTCGCGGTCTTCGGGATGTACGCCGCCCATGTCGGCCCCGACCCGGCGGCCGGCGGGCCGCTGGGCTTCGTCATGGAGCTGGCGCGGGGCCGCTCCTCCGCGCTGTTCGCGCTGCTCGCCGGTTTCACCCTCGTCCTGATCACCGGCCGCCCGCACCCGCGCACCGGGCGCGCCGGACGGCAGGCGGTCGCCCGGATGGCCATCCGTTCCGTCGTCCTGATCGCCCTGGGGTTCGCGCTGACCGCCCTCGACACCGACGTCGACGTGATCCTCGCCTTCTACGGGCTGACCTTCCTCGCCGTCCTCCCGCTGTACCGGCTGCGGGCCCGGACACTCGCGCTCCTCGCCGCCGCTACCGCGCTCGTCATGCCCCAAGTCCTGTACGTGGTACGGCTGTCGATCGAGGAGGGAAGCTGGGCGGACGCGATCATCGCCGCCGATCCGCTGGCCCGGGTCAGCGACACGGACGGCTTCATGGAGCTGCTCTTCACCGGCGAATACCCCGTGCTCACCTGGGCGTCGTTCATGCTCGCCGGTATGGCGGTCGCCCGCCTCGACCTCACCCGGAGCACGACCCGCACCCAACTGGCCGTAACCGGCGGCATGTTGGCCGTGCTCGGCTACGGCGGGTCCTGGCTGGCCCTCCGTCTCGTCCCGCACGCGCGGGCCACCGTCGCCGCCGCCACCGACGGCGATGCGGCGGCCTCGGCCTGGTGGTCCGACACCGTCGGCTACCTCGTCGACGACACCCCGGCGGCCTGGCTCCTGGTGGGCGCGCCGCACAGCCAGACGACCTTCTCCATCCTCGGCAACACCGGTGTCGCACTGCTGGTCGTGGTGGGATGCGTGACGGCCATGGACCGGCTGCCGCGCTTCGCACGCCTCGCCACCCCCGTGCGCGCCGTCGGTATGACGGCCCTGACCGCGTACGTCCTCCACATCCTCGCCATCCGGGAGTTCGGCATGGAGGAGGAGACCGGGCCCGCGCTCGTCGACCTCCTCGTCTACCTTCTGGCCGCGATGGTGCTCGCCACCGTCTGGACCCGGTTCTTCCGCCGCGGCCCGCTGGAGCACGCGCTCCACGTCAGCACCCGCCCGGCGCGCCTCATCAGGTGACGACTGGGCGAACTTCAGCCAATCCACGGCCACTTCACCACAGCGGCATGGACAGGTCACGTCCGTCTGCGCGCAAGCTTCACTCCGCACCATCTGCATGTCCCCGACCATCGACGACATTCAAGGGAGCGCGTGTGAGAACGCCCCGCACTGCTCGAAGAGCCGCCCTCATCGCCTCGGGCACCGCGCTGACCACCTTCCTGGCGGCCTCCCCGGCGGGAGCGGGTACGTCGTCCGCCCTCCCGACGGTGACCGCGAAGAGCGAGTCGGCCGCGCTGTACGACGACGAGGCCGGCGGCAACTCCGACGCCGACGACCCGGCGATCTGGCGGAACCCCGCCGACCCCGGCCGCAGCCTCGTCGTCGCCACCGCGAAGGAGGGCGGTCTGCGCGTCTACGACCTGGACGCCCGCCTGGTGCAGTCGGTGTCCCCGCCGAAGCCGCCGACCGAGGACGACGCCCCGGGCCGCTACAACAACGTCGACCTCGTCACCGGCCTGCGCACCTCGGCGGGCCGGGCCGACGTGGCGGTGGTCAGCGACCGGGGCAACGACCGGCTGCGGATCTACCGCGTCGACCCCTCCCGCCGGAACGGCCCGCTGACCGACATCACCGACCCGGCCGCCGCCCCCGTCTTCTCCGCCGATCAGGCCGAGATCAACGACCAGCGCACCGCGTACGGCCTCGCCACCTGGACGGACAAGGCCACCGGCCGCACGTACGCCCTGGTCAGTCAGCGCGAACGCACCCGTCTCGCCCTGCTCGAACTCCTCCCGGCGGCGGGCGGCAAGGTCGGCTACCGCAAGATCCGCACCCTCGACCTGCCGTCCTCCTTCCGCCTGCCCGACGGCAGCACCTGGAGCCCCTGCGGCGAACCCGGTGAACTCCCGCAGGTCGAGGGCATGGTCGTCGACCCCGCCACCGGCACCCTCTACGCCGGCCAGGAGGACATCGGCATCTGGCGCCTGCGCGCCGACCTCACCGGCAAGCCCGTCCTGGTCGACCGGACCAAGGAGTACGGCGTCCCCGGCACCTACGACGAGGAGACCGAGGAGTGCGCGCCGGGCGCCGACCCCGGCTACGGCGGGAAGCGGCTGTCGGCCGACGTCGAGGGCCTGACGATCTATCAGGAGCAGGACGGCGACGGCTACTTGCTCGCCTCCAGCCAGGGGGACAACACCTTCGCCCTGTACGACCGCGAGGTGAGCGAGGGCAACGAGTACGAGGGCGGCTTCCGCATCGGCGCCGCCTCGCCGACGCTCGACAGCGTGGAGGAGTGCGACGGCGCCGCCGTCCTCAACGCCCCGCTGGGCCGCCGCTATCCGCGCGGCCTCCTCGTCGTCCAGGACGGCCACGAGACCCCCGAGGTCCCGGACGGCGAGGGCGGCACCCGCACGGGCACCGGCTTCAAGTTCGTCGACCTCGGCGAGCTGGTGGACGCCACCGACATGTGAGCGCGCCCGGCGGCCGGTGCCGACCGAGGTCAGCCCTCGATCGCGCAGAGGGGATCCTCGTCGAGCCCGGCCGCCATCCACTGCTCCACGGCCGCGACATGGACCGTCGCCGCCGACACGGCCAGCGCGGCGTCACGGGCCCGCAGGGCGCGCAGGATCTCCTCGTGCTCCCGGTGCGCGTGCTCCACGGACCGTTCGGTGCTGGTGCCCCGGACGATCCGGGCCCGCTGGGTACGGGTGGAGAGCACCCGCAGCAGCATGGACAGCACCGGGTTGCCGACCGCCTCCACGATCCGCAGATGGAAGGCGATGTCGTGGCCGACGAACTCCTCGACCGTGGCGGCGGCCCGCGACCGCTCCAGGATGGCGCCCAGTTCGACGAGGTCGCCGGCGGTGAGCAGGGCGGCCGCCGCCCCCGTCGCCTGGGGTTCGAGCAGCCGCCGTACCTGGAGCAGTTGCAGGGCCGTCTGCCCCTGGGAGACGTCCGAGGCGAAGGAGAGCGACTCCAGCAGGAGATGCGGCTCCAGACTGGACACATAGGTGCCGTCGCCCTGCCGGGTGACCAGGATCCGCATCGCGGTCAGCGCCCGTACCGCCTCCCGCAGCGAACTGCGGGACAGGCCGAGCTGGGCGGCGAGGACCTCCTCCTTGGGCAGGCGGGAGCCCGGCGCCAGCTCACCGGCCACGATCATCGCCTTGATCTTGTCCATCGCCTCGTCCGTCAGTGCCACGAGGTGCCTCCCTGTACCGGGGCTACCGGGACTACTCCTGCTTCTCGCCCGAGGCGAAGCGGGAGATGATCAGTGCGACGATGATGATCGCGCCGTTGAGGAACTGGTTCCACAGCGGCGGCACACCTGCCAACGTCATGACGTTCACGACGAGTTGCAGCGTCAGCACACCGGTCAGCGCGCCGAACACCGAGCCCTTGCCGCCGTTGAGGCTCACCCCGCCGATGACGGTCGCGGCGAACACCTGGAAGATCCAGCCGCTGCCCTGGGTCGCCGAGATGGACCCGTAGTGGCCGCTGTAGAGGATGCCGGCGAACGCGGCCAGCACACTGCCGAGGATCAGCACCGCCCACACGATCCGGTCCACGCGGATACCGGCCGTGCGGGCGGCCTCGGCGTTGCCGCCGATCGCGTACAGCGCCCGCCCGTGCCGCAGCCAGGCCAGCGCGCTGCCGCCGAGGGCGAACAGCACCACACAGATCCAGATCGCGGCCGGCACCCCCAGCCAGGACGCCTTGCCCAAGTAGGTGAAGGAGGACGGCAGTTCCACGATGGACTGGCCCTCGGACAGCGCCACCTGGAGGCCGCGCAGCATGGTCAGCATGCCGAGGGTGACGATGAAGCCGTTGAGGCGCAGCTTCAGGATCAGGAACCCGTTGACGGCCCCGATGACCACGCCCACCAGCAGACAGAGCGGTACGGCCGTCCACTCGGGCAGCAGGCCGAGGCCCGTGAACCGGGCGCCGCTGGTCGGCAGGACCAGCCAGACGGCGATGACGGGCGCCACGCCGATCGTGGACTCCAGGGACAGGTCCATCCGGCCGCAGATCAGGATCAGCGCGGTGGCCAGCACCAGCAGGCTCAGCTCGGTGGACTGCTGGGCCACACCGATGAGGTTGTCGGCGGTCAGGAAGGCCGGCGAGACGATGAACCCGATCAGGCCCAGGACGAGGATCGCCGGGACCAGGGACAGTTCACGGAAGCGACCGAGGCCGAGCCCGCGGCGGGTGTCCCCGGGGGTCTCCCGCGCCACGCTCGTGGCGGGGTCGGTGACATCAGTGGTGGCGGACATGGCTACCTTCCGTGCTCTTCGGTGATGTCAGAGGTGGTGGCGGAGGAAGTGGCATCGGGAGAGGCGGCATCGGGGGAGGCGGCGTCCGTGGCGGCGGCGGACGCTTCCGCCCGCTCGGCCACGCCTGCCACGCCCTCCATCGCCGCGACCACCTGCTCGTCCTTCCAGCCCCGGTCGAACTCGGCGACCGCCCGCCCGTGGAACATCACCACGAGCCGGTCGCACACCTTCAGGTCGTCCAGTTCGTCGGAGACGATCAGCGCGGCCTTCCCGCCGTCGGCGATCTGCCGGATCCGGCGCAGCAGGAACTCCTTGGACTTGACGTCCACCCCGTTGGTGGGGCGGATGGCGACCAGGACGTGCGGGTCGGTGGCCAGGGCGCGGGCCACGACCACCTTCTGCTGGTTGCCGCCCGAGAGCGCCGACACGGGGGTGGAGCCGCCCGGGGTCTTGATGTCGAGGTCCCGGATCATGCGCTGGGCGAAGATCCGGGTCCGGGAGGGCAGCACCGTGCCGTACGGGCCGAGCTGGTCGGTGACGGTGAGCGTCGCGTTCTCCGCCACGCTGCGGTTGTTGACCAGCCCCTGCAGATGCCGGTCCTCCGGGACCAGCCCGACCCCGACGGCGAGCGCCGACGGCACACTGCCGCCGCGTACCCGGCGTCCGCCGACGGATACCGTGCCCTGCTCGGGGCGGTGCAGTCCGGCGATGGTCTCGCCCACCCGCACATTGCCGCTGGCCGCCGCCCCGGCGAGGCCGACCACCTCGCCCGCGCGCACCGACAGCGACAGGCCCTCGCAGGCGCCGGGCAGGGTGAGGCCCTCGACCGTCAGGAGTTCGGGGGCGTCGGACCGCACCGGGGGACGGTTCTCGACGGTCTCCGCCGCCGTGACGGTGCTCTCCCCGGTCATGGCCTCCACCAGTGCCTGATGGCGGAGTTCGGCGACGGGCGCGGTCAGGATGTGGGCCGCGTCGCGGTAGACCGTGACGGTGGTGCAGAGGTCGTACACCTCTTGCAGATGGTGGGAGATGAAGAGGAAGGCCACGCCCTGCCGTTGGAGGTCGCGGAGCTTGTCGAAGAGCCGGTTGATGCCTCGGGCGTCGAGTTTCGCGGTCGGCTCGTCGAGGATGATGAAGCGCGCGCCGAACGACAGGGCGCGCGCGATCTCGACGAACTGCCGCTGCTCGACGGTGAGATCCCGCGCCCGTGCGTCGGCCTTCACGTCCACGCCGTACCCGGCGAGCAACTCCTCGGCCCGTGCGCGCAGTTGCTTCCAGCGGATGGGCCGCAGGGCGCCGTCGCTCTGCCGGTTGAGGAAGAGGTTCTCGGCGACGGTCAGGTCCTGGATGATCGTGGACTTCTGGTAGACGCAGGCGACCTTGGAGCGCCAGGCGTCGATGTCCCCGACGGGGGGCGCCGCCTCGCCGGAGAAGCGCAGGGTGCCGGTGTCGGCGCTCCGCAGGCCGGTCAGGATGGACACCAGCGTCGACTTGCCGGCGCCGTTGCGGCCGACCAGCGCGTGCGACTCGCCCGGGGCGATGGTGATCCGGGCGTCGCGCAGCGCGACGGTGGCGCCGAACCTCTTGCTGATGCCGGTGGCCTCGGCCACCGGGGCAGGGCTCCCGGCGGCAGGGTTCCCGCCGCCGCCCGCCGGGGCGGTCGCGGTGTCCGCCATGGTGGATACCGTCCTTCGTGGGGTGGATGCACGGGGGTGCGGGCGGAGGGACGGGCCGCGTCCCTCCGCCCGGTCGTCGACTCGATCGGCGCTCGCGGACCTAGCCGACGTTGTTGCCCCACAGGGTCTTGTCGTCCACGTTGTCCTTGGTCACCAGCGGCGCCGGGAGCTGGTCCTCCAGGCCGTTGGGGATCTCGATGATCGTGGAGTCGTGGTCGGTCTTGCCGGGCTTGAACGTCTTGCCGTCGGCCGCGGCCTCGGCGTAGTACAGCGCGTACTTGGCGTACAGGTCGGCCGGCTGGGAGACCGTGGCGTCGATCTGTCCCTTGCGGATCGCCTCGAACTCCTGCGGAATGCCGTCGTTGGAGATGATCGAGATGTGGCCCTTCTGCCCGGCCGGCTTCAGCAGGCCCTTCTGTTCGAGGAGGGCCAGGGTCGGCTGCAGGAAGACACCGCCGGCCTGCATGTAGATGCCGTTGAGGTCGGGGTGCTGGGCGAGCAGGCTCTGCAGCTTGGCGGAGGCCACGTCGCCCTTCCAGTCGGTGGGCAGCTCGAACACCTTGATGTCCGGGAACTTCGTCTTCATGCACTCCGCGAAGGCCTCGGAACGGTCCCGCCCGTTGATCGAGTCCAGGGCGCCCTGCAACTCCGCGACCTTGCCCTTGCCGCCCAGCTGCTCGCCGAGGAACTCGCAGGCCTTGGTGCCGTACGCCCGGTTGTCGGCGCGCACGACCATGTAGACGTCACCCTTGTCGGGCCGGGTGTCGACGCTGACCACGGGGATCTTCTTCGACGCGAGCGTGTCGAGGGTGGAGGCGATGGCCCCGGTGTCCTGGGGGGCCATGACGACGGCCTTGGCGCCCGTGTTCTGGAACACCTGCACATTGGCGACGAGCTTGGTGATGTCGTTCTGCGAGTTGCTGAGCGGCAGCGCGTTGATGTCCTCGGATTTGACGTCCTTCTTCAGGTACTCGGCGTAGGAGTTCCAGAAGTCCGAGTCGGAGCGCGGCAGATCGATCCCGATGGCGGGCTTGTCACCGCCCGATCCGGCGGAACCGGAGGAGCTGTCACGGTTGCACGCGGTGAGGAGGGTGAGGGCCGCGAGGGCGCAGGCCGCTGCGGCGGTGGAGCGGGTGCGAGCGAGCTTCATGGCCGGGTTCTCCTTAGCCAGGACGGGGATACCGCCCTCCGGAACAGGCATGCGCGGAGCGTCGGAGGGGAGGGATTGAGGGTCAGCCGGTGAACGAGCAGCGGAGTTCGAACGGCCACGATGCAGTGGGGCGATTCCTCCGATGTATCTCGGACGTCGAGGACGTTACGACGGCATTGCCGGAGTTGACAAGAGGTCTCCCTCGATGAATTGCGCACTCGATCAAGGGGGCTCGTGGCGATCATGATAGGGATGAATTCGTATATGCCGGATCTGTGACCTGTGCAACAGCTCCCTGTCGATCAAATACATCCGAGGAATACGTTGTCAGGGCGCCGAACTGCCCCTAAAGTCACGGTGCGCCATTCCTCCGATGAATGAACGAACCCATGGCAAGGGAGCTGCCCCAGTGAAACTGCTACGCGTCGGCGCCCCGGGAGAGGAGCGGCCCGCCGTCCGCGGTGACGACGGCCGGCTGCTGGATCTGTCCTCCGTGGCCTCCGACATCGACGGCGCCTTCCTCGCCTCCGGCGGAGTCGACCGCGCCCGCGCGGCGGTCCGGGCGGGCACCCTGCCCGAACTGGACACCGCCGGCACACGGATCGGCGCCCCCGTCGCCCGCCCCGGCAAGGTCATCTGCGTCGGCCTGAACTACCGCGACCACGCCGCCGAGACCGGCGCCGCCATCCCGCCGCGCCCCGTGGTCTTCATGAAGGACCCGAGCACGGTCGTCGGCCCCTACGACGAGGTGCTGATCCCGCGCGGCTCGGTCAAGACCGACTGGGAGGTCGAGCTGGGCGTCGTCATCGGACGCCGGGCCCGCTATCTGGAGGGCCCCGAGGAGGCGGCCGAGACGATCGCCGGGTACGTGGTCAGCCACGACGTCTCCGAGCGCGAGTTCCAGCTGGAGTACTCCTCGCAGTGGGACCTCGGCAAGTCCTGCGAGACCTTCAACCCGATGGGCCCCTGGCTGGTCACCGCCGACGAGGCCGGCGACCCCCAGGACCTCGGGCTGCGCCTGAGCGTCAACGGAGTCAAGCGCCAGCACGGGCACACCCGCGACATGATCTTCCCGGTCCACGAGATCGTGGCGTACCTCAGCCGGTACATGGTCCTGGAGCCCGGTGACGTGATCAACACCGGTACGCCCGCGGGCGTCGCCCTCGGCCTGCCCGGCACCCCCTACCTCCGCCCCGGTGACACCGTCGAGCTAGAGATCGACGGGCTCGGGAGCCAGCGCCAGACCTTCGGCCAAGCGTGAAAGGCACCCCCTTGACTGGAACCCCCGCCCGGATCACCGCGGTCGACACCTACGACATCCGGTTCCCCACCTCGCGGGAGCTCGACGGGTCGGACGCCATGAACCCGGACCCCGACTACTCCGCCGCGTACGTCGTGCTGCGCACCGACGCCGGAGACGGCCTCGAAGGCCACGGTTTCACCTTCACCATCGGCCGCGGCAACGACGTCCAGGTCGCCGCGATCGGCGCCCTGCGGCCCCATCTGCTCGGCCGCTCGGTCGACGAGCTGTGCGCCGACCCCGGCTCGGTCAACCGCGACCTGATCGGCGACAGCCAGCTGCGCTGGCTCGGCCCCGAGAAGGGCGTGATGCACATGGCCATCGGCGCCGTCGTCAACGCCGTCTGGGACCTCGCCGCCAAACGCGCCGGACAGCCCCTGTGGCGGCTGCTCGCCCACGCCGAACCCGAGTGGCTGGTCTCCCAGGTCGACTTCCGCTACATCGCCGACGCCCTCACCCCCGAGGACGCCCTCCGGCTGCTGCGCGAGGGCCGTACCGGGCTCGCGGAGCGCGAGGCCAGGCTCGTGGAGCGCGGCTACCCCGGCTACACCACCTCCCCGGGCTGGCTCGGCTACTCCGACGAGAAGCTCACCCGGCTGGCCAAGCAGGCCGTCGCCGACGGCTTCACCCAGATCAAGCTGAAGGTCGGCGCCGACCTCGCCGACGATCTGCGCCGGATGCGCACCGCCCGGGCAGCCGTTGGCGACGGCGTACGCATCGCCATCGACGCCAACCAGCGCTGGAACATCGACGAGGCCGTCGAATGGACCCGGGCCCTCGCCGCCTTCGACCCGTACTGGATCGAGGAACCCACCAGCCCCGACGACATCCTCGGCCACGCCGCCGTCCGCCGGGGCGTCGCCCCCGTCAAGGTCGCCACCGGCGAACACGTCCAGAACCGCATCGTCTTCAAGCAGCTCCTCCAGGCCGAGGCCCTCGACGTCCTCCAGATCGACGCGGCCCGCGTCGGCGGCGTCAACGAGAACCTGGCGATCCTCCTGCTCGCCGCGAAGTTCGGCGTCCCGGTCTGCCCGCACGCCGGCGGCGTCGGCCTGTGCGAACTGGTCCAGCACCTGTCCATGTTCGACTACCTGGCCCTCTCCGGCACCACCGACGACCGGGTCATCGAGTACGTCGACCACCTCCACGAGCACTTCACCGACCCGGTGGTGATGCGCGAGGGCCACTACGCCGCCCCCCTGACCCCCGGTTTCTCCGCCACCATGCACCCCGAGTCGCTCGCCGAATACCGTTACCCGGACGGCACGTTCTGGGCCGCCGACCTCGCTGGACGGGAGGAAGTCGCATGATCGAGCAGACAGACACGGGCACCGGCGAACTGTCGGGTCTCAAGGCGATCGTCACCGGAGGCGCGTCCGGGATCGGGCTCGCCACCGCCCGGCTGCTGGCCGCCCGGGGCGCCGCCGTGGCCGTCCTCGACCTCGACCCCTCCGGGGCCTCGGCGCCGCTGCTCGGCCTCAAGGCCGACGTCAGCGACGACGCCTCCGTACGGGCCGCCGTCACGGAGGCCGTCGAGCGGCTCGGCGGCCTCGACATCCTCGTCAACAACGCGGGCATCGGTGCCCAGGGCACCGTCGAGGACAACCCCGACCTCCAATGGCAGCGGGTCCTCGACGTCAACGTCCTCGGCATGGTCCGCACCAGCCGCGCCGCCCTGCCCCATCTGCGCGGGTCGTCGCACGCGGCGATCGTCAACACCTGCTCCATCGCCGCCACCGCCGGCCTGCCGCAGCGTGCCCTGTACTCCGCCAGCAAGGGCGCCGTCCTCTCGCTGACCCTCGCCATGGCCGCCGACCACGTCCGCGAGGGCATCCGCGTCAACTGCGTCAACCCCGGCACCGCCGACACCCCCTGGGTCGGCCGGCTCCTCGACGCCGCCGATGACCCCGAGGCCGAGCGCGCCGCCCTCAACGCCCGCCAGCCCATGGGCCGCCTGGTCACCGCCGACGAGGTCGCCGCCGCCATCGTCTACCTCGCGAGCCCCGCCGCGGCCTCCGTCACCGGCACCGCCCTCGCCGTCGACGGCGGTATGCAGGGACTCCGGCTCCGCCCGGCCGGCTCATGAGGACCAGGCCCCTCGGCCGCACCGACGTCCAGGTCACCGAACTGGCGTACGGCGCGGCCGGTATCGGCAACCTCTTCCGCCCGGTCGCCGACGAGGAGGCCGCCGCCGCGATCGACGCCGCCTGGGACGCCGGGATCCGCACCTTCGACACGGCACCCCACTACGGCCTCGGCCTCTCCGAACGCCGCCTGGGCGCCGCGCTCCGAGGCCGCCCCCGGGAGTCGTACACGATCTCCACCAAGGTCGGCCGGCTGCTGGTGCCCGCCGACGGGGACGGCGACGACCTCGCCGACGGCTTCGCCGTGCCCGCCACCCACCGCCGCGTCTGGGACTTCAGCGCCGACGGCGTTCGCCGCTCCCTCGAAGCCAGCCTGGGCCGCCTGGGCCTCGACCGGGTGGACATCGTCCTCCTCCACGACCCCGACGACCACGCCGCACAGGCCCTCGACGAGGCCTACCCGGCCCTCGAACGGCTGCGCGGCGAAGGCGTCGTCGGTGCCATCGGCGTCGGCATGAACCAGTGCCCCGTACCCACCCGCTTCCTGCGCGACACCGACATCGACGTGGTGCTGCTGGCCGGCCGCTACACCCTCCTCGAACAGGAGGGCCTGGACGCACTGCTTCCCGAGGCCGAAGCCCGAGGGCGGAGCGTGCAGATCGGCGGTGTCTTCAACTCCGGGCTGCTGATCGACCCGAAGCCCGGCGCCACCTACGACTACGCCCCCGCCCCGGATCCCGTCCTCGACCGCGCCCTGCGGCTGAAGGCCGTCACCGAACGCCACGGCGTACCGCTGCGCGGCGCGGCCCTGGCCTTCCCCTTCGCCCACCCGGCGGTGGCGTCCGTGCTGACCGGCGCCCGCTCCGCCGAGGAGGTGCGCGACGCGGTCGACCTGCTCGGCCGCCCGCTCCCGGCCGCCCTGTGGGACGACCTGCGCGCCGAGGGGCTGCTGCACCCGAACACCCCCGTCCCGTCGTCGAAGAAGCCGTCGTCGAAGAAGCCGTCGTGAAGGAGCCGTTGTGAAGGAGCCGTCGTGAGGGTCGCCCTGCACACCAAGGTCCGCGCCGACCGCGTCGAGGAGTACGAGGCGGCCCACCGCGAGGTCCCGGAAGAGCTGACCGCCGCGATCCGAGCCGCCGGGGTGAGCGCGTGGACGATCTGGCGCAGCGGCACCGACCTCTTCCACCTGCTGGAGGTCGAGGACTACGCGGCGATGATCGCCGAGCTGGAGAAACTGCCGGTCAACATCGCCTGGCAGGCCCGCATGGCCGACCTGCTCGACGTCGTCCACGACTACTCGGCGGAAGGCTCAGACGCCGGCCTGCCCGTGGTGTGGGAACTGTGACCGGCACGGACACCGACCCCGTCGTCGTCGACGCCCACCACCACGTCTGGGACCTCTCCGTCCGCGACCAGGACTGGATCACCGGTCCCGAACTCGCCCCGCTGCGCCGTGACTTCACCCTCGGTGAGCTGGAGGCGACGGCCCGCTCCCTCGGTGTCACCGCCACCGTGCTGGTGCAGACGATCACCGTGCCCGAGGAGACCCCCGAGTTCCTGGCGATGGCCGCCGGCAGCGACGTGGTCGCCGGGGTCGTCGGCTGGACCGACCTCACCTCGCCCGACGTGGCCGAGCACCTCGCCGAGCTGCGCGAAGGGCTCGGCGGCGAGCATCTGGTGGGCATCCGCCACCAGGTGCAGGGCGAACCCGACCCGCGCTGGCTGGTGCGCCCGGACGTGCTGCGGGGCCTGTCCGCCGTCGCCGACGCGGGACTCGTCTACGACCTCCTGGTCAAGCCCCACCAGCTCCCGGCCGCCGTGGAGGCGGCGGCCCGGCTCCCCGAACTCACCTTCGTCCTGGACCATTTGGGGAAGCCGCCCATCGCCTCCGGCGAACTGGAGCCATGGGCGGGGGAGATACGGCGGCTGGCCGCCCTGCCGAACACCGTGTGCAAGCTCTCCGGTCTGGTCACGGAGGCGGACTGGAACTCCTGGTCCGTCGCGGACCTCGTCCCGTACGCCGACACCGTGCTGGACGCCTTCGGCCCCGACCGGCTGATGTTCGGCTCCGACTGGCCCGTCTGCAACCTCGCCTCCGACTATCTCGAAGTCATCGACGTGGCGGAGTCGGTGATGCCCGCGCTGAGTCCCGCCGAAGACCGGGAGGTCTTCGGGGGCACCGCGATCCGCACCTACGGCCTGCGGATCTGAGGCGGCCCGGCCGAGGACTCCCGGGTGTGTCAGCCGTCGGCCGGAATCGGGGGAGCCACGCGCGCCCCCGCCATGGCGGCCAGCTCGTCCGGCGTACGCGGACCGGGCTCCTCTCCGCTCAACAGCCCCTGTTCCCGGAGCAGTCGGGCGACCGCGATGCCCCAGGGCAGCCGTAGCCCGGCCCGCTCGACGAGATCCGCGCGGGCGAGCATCGCGGCCACCGGGCCCGTCCGCGCGCCGGACGGGGTGAGCAGTGCCGCGTCGTCGGCCCAGCGCAGGGCGAGGTCGACGTCGTGCGTGGCCATCACGACCGTGGTGCCGGACCCGCGCAGCTCGTCCAGGGTGGCGAGGAGCCGTTCCTGTCCGTCGGGGTCGAGCCCGGCGGTCGGCTCGTCGAGGATCAGCACCCGGGGCCGCATCGCGACCGCGCCGGCGATGGCGGTGCGCTTGCGCTGGCCGTAGGAGAGCAGATGGGTGGGCCGGTCGGCGAGGGCCGCGATGCCGAGCGCGCCGAGTGCCTCGTCCACGCGGGCCCGCACTTCCGCGTCGGACAGCCCGAGGTTCAGCGGCCCGAACGACACGTCCTGCGCGACCGACGCCGCGAACAGCTGGTCGTCCGGGTCCTGCACGACCAGTTGAACGGTCGTCCGCAGCCGGGTCAGCCCCTTGCGGTCGTACGTCACCGCCCGCCCCTCGACCGCCAACCCGCCCGTACGGGGCCGCAGTCCACCGCTGAGCAGCCGCATCAGCGTGGTCTTGCCACTGCCGTTGCGGCCCAGCAGGGCGAGCGCGCGCCCCTCACGCACCTCGAAGTCGAGATCGCTGAGCACGGCGGGACCGTCCTCGTACGCGAAGGACGCGCCCCGCAGGGCGACCAGCACGGGCTCGCTCATGTCAGCGGCCTTTCCAGGACGAATCCAGTACGAGGGTGAGGGCGGCCACCGCCGCGAGCAGGGCGACACTGGCCACGGTGAACCGGGCCGAGACCCGGGCCTCGGGCACCAGGACGCGCAGGGTGCCGTCGTAACCGCGTCCGGCGAGCCCGGTCTGCAGCCGGGCCGCCCGGTCGAAGGCCCGGACGAACGCGGTGGCGCCGAGGCCGGCGAGCGAACGCCAGGTGGCGGCCCGTGTGGTGTGCCCCAGCCGGGCCGCCTGCGCCTCCCGGATCCGGCGCACGGAGTCCAGGAGCAGGAAGCTCATGCGGTACGTGACCAGCGCGACGTCCACGACGGGCGCGGGCACCCCGGCCTTCACCAGGCGCGGCAGCAGGTCCGACATGGGTGTGGTGAAGGCGAACAGGAGGACGCCCAGGGAGGCCGCCGAGGTGCGCAGCAGCAACTCCCCGGCGCGGACCGGGCCGCCGTCGGCCAGGGTCACGAACCCGTCGGGCCCGCCGACCTGGACGAGCAGCGGCAGCGCGCCGGTCACACAGAAGCCCAACGGCACCCGGTAGGCACGCCACAGCCGACGGCCGGGCACGCCCGCCGGGCCGAGGAGCACGACGAGCGCGGTCAGCAGGACCAGGGCCGCGCCGGGCCAGGGCGGCAGCGAGATCGCGAGCAGGGTGAGGCCGAGCCCGAGCACGGCCTTGTCCACGGGGTGGCGGCGGCGCCAGCGACTGCTGTGCGCCGCCGCGTCGATCGGCAGCACGGGAGGTCAGGCCCGCCCGGCCGGGGGCTCCCCGGTGCCACCGGCCGGGCCTTCGTCGCCGGTGGCGGCCTTCGAGGCCGGTGCGACCGTCGCGCCCACCGGAGTCACCGGAGTCGCCGGGGTCGTCGGGGTCGCCGCAGCCGCCGGGGTCGTCGGAGCCGTTCCGGGGTCGTCGGCCCCGCCGCCCAGTCGCGCCAAGGCCTGTGCCTCGCCCTGGCGTCGGCCCCGGTGGACACCGAAGTAGTAGGCGAGGACGCCCGCGCCGAGCGCCGCCTGAAGGGCGAAGAGCGCCGACTCGATCTCGCCGGACGGCGGCTCGTACAGCGGGGAGAACCAGGGCTCGTAGTCCGGCTTGATCTCGGTGATCGCCGTCTCCGCCTCCGCGTCGGCGCCCGTGAAGGGTTCCTCCTTGTGGTCGCCGAGGCCGAGGGCCAGCGGCAGGACGGCGAGCGCGGCCACGACGAGCAGCAGCAGGGCGTTGATCTTCGTGTTCTTGTTCATGGTGTTCCTGCTCATCGGGCCACCGCCTCGGTCTCGGTCGCGGTGCGGTCGCGCCTGCCGGTGAGGAGCACGCCGAGCCGGGTCAGTTCGCCCTTGCTCGACTGCACCAGCAGACGCATCACGAGCACGGTGAGCAGGCCCTCGCTGACGGCGAGGGGGATCTGCGTGACGGCGAAGATGGAGCCGAACTTGCCGAGCGCGCCCAGGAAGCCGCTGCTCGGGTCGGGGAACGCGAGCGCCAGCTGCACGCTGGTGACGCAGTAGGTGACCAGGTCGGCGACGAACGCGCCGAAGAACACCGTGACCATCAGCGGCACATCGAACCGCCGCAGCAGCCGGTAGACGGCGTAGCCCGCCCAGGGGCCGACGATCGCCATCGAGAAGACGTTCGCGCCGAGCGTGGTCAGGCCGCCGTGGGCGAGCAGCAGTGCCTGGAAGAGCAGGGTGATGGTGCCCAGCACGGCCATGATCGGCGGCCGGAACAGGATGGCGCCCAGGCCGGTGCCGGTGGGGTGGGAGCAACTCCCCGTGACGGACGGAAGCTTCAGCGCGGACAGGACGAAGGTGAAGGCTCCCGAGGCACCGAGCAGCAGCGTGCTCTCGGGGTGCTCCTTGACCTCACGGGTGAGTGCCCGTACTCCGTGGACGACAAATGGCGCGGACGCGACGCCCCAGGCGATCGCGTGCGCCGGAGGAAGGAAACCCTCGGCTATGTGCATGGCTCAGCAGACCCTCTCCAGCACCTCGTGGATGGTTGACGCGCCTTGGCCGGTCTCCTGGCTTACGGGTACCACCGCCCGTGCTCCGCCTTCCCGGGTCACAAGGACCCAGTGGCTGTCCGTGAGGACTGGAGCCGGACTTCCCGATCACAGTGGCGAGGGCCGCACCGGCATGACACCGGATTTCCCGTTCACCAAGGCGTGGTGACAGTAGTGCCCATATAAGGGCGCTGACAAGCGGAGACGAGGGGCGCGCGGGCGCCGTGGAACAGCTCACACCACGGCGCACGCCCCACCACCCCCACGCCGCACACGAGCGCCCCCACGATGCCGACGGATGGCCGGAACCGCTCGCACACCTGGTCGCCCTTGGCCACAGGTCACGCCCTGCGCTTGAATTCACCCTTCACGCCGTCGGCACAGGGAGTCCGCAGTGCACCGCCCGACCTTGGTACGCAGTTCACGCCGTCTCGGCGTTCTCACCGCAGCCGCGTTCGCGGTCGCCGTCGCCACCGCGGGGCCGGCCGCGGCCCACGCGGAGGTCGAGGCGGAGGGCGCCCGCGCCCTCGACCAGAACGTCGAACTGACCTTCTCCGCGGAGTCGGAGTCCGCCTCGGCCGGCATCACCAAGCTGGAGGTGATCCTCCCCGAGGGCCTGGTCCCCGCCGACATCACCTACAAGGAGGGGCCGGACGGCTGGAAGTTCGCCCCCACCGACCGGGGCTTCACCGTCTCGGGCGCGAAGCTCGCGGTGGGGGAGGACGTCGAGTACGCCGTCACCGTACGGCAGTTGCCCGACGCCAAGTCGCTGGTCTTCAAGACCCTCCAGTCGTACAGCGACGGCAAGGTGGACCGCTGGATCGAACTGGAGGAGGAGTCCGGAGGGGACGGCCACGGCCACGGTCACCCGGCACCCCGTCTGGACCTGAAGGCCGCCGCGCCCGGCGCCGAAGTGGTGAGCCCCACCCCCTCGGAAGAGCCCACGACCGCCTCGCCCACGCCGGAGCCGAGCGCCGAGTCGTCGGCACCGTCGGCGGAGGCCGCCGCGGACAGCACCGACGACGACGGTGGCTCCCTCGCCGTACCCCTCGGTATCGGCGCGGTCGTCCTTCTCGTGCTCGGCGGCGGTGCCTGGTGGCTCCAGTCCCGCCGCGGAGGAACCGCCTGACGGACCCCAGGCCGCACGTCCGAACCCAAACCCGCAGGTCACATCGCTGGACGATACGAGGTGCCGCCGTCGCGGCGGCGGTGGCCCTCGGGGTCACCGCCTGACCGCGCGGTCCACTGGGAGAGCCTGGCTCCGGCCTCGGCCTGACCGAAACGTGGCACGAGCTTTACTGCGACCCAGTTGCAGCTACGACCACACCGCACAAAGCTGAAGGGGCTCGACACCACGCACGCGGCACGACAGGTAAGGCACCCGCCCCATGGCCACCGTTCCCGACACCGCCCGCTCGGCCCCCACAGATCAGGCAGATCGGTCAGATCAGGCAGATCAGGGCGGTTTCTCATGGCGTCGGATCCGTGCCTCGATGACCCGCGAGGAGTGGGCGAGTCTCGGCGGCATGGCCGGGTTCATCCTGGCGCTGCATGTCATCGGCTGGTTCACGCTGGTGGTGATCGTCGCCCCCGAGCACTACGGCGTCGGCGGCAAGACCTTCGGCATCGGCATGGGCGTCACCGCCTACACCCTGGGCATGCGGCACGCGTTCGACGCCGACCACATCGCCGCCATCGACAACACCACCCGCAAACTGATGGGCGAGGGGCAGCGCCCGTTGTCGGTCGGCTTCTGGTTCTCCCTCGGCCACTCGTCGATCGTCTTCGCCCTCACCTTCCTGCTCACCCTCGGCGTCAAGGCGCTCGCCGACCCGGTGCACGACGACGGCTCCGCACTGCACGACATCACCGGCTGGGTCGGCACCACCGTCTCCGGGACCTTCCTGTACATCATCGCGATCATCAACCTGGTGATCATGGTGGGCATCTGGAAGGTGTTCCGGGGGATGCGCTCGGGCGCCTTCGACGAGGCCACGCTGGAACGGCACCTCGACAGCCGGGGCTTCATGAACCGGCTCCTGGGACGGCTGATGAAGTCGATCACCAGGCCGTGGCAGATGTTCCCGCTGGGCCTGCTCTTCGGCCTCGGCTTCGACACGGCGACCGAGGTCGCGCTCCTGGTCCTGGCCGGTTCGGGAGCCGCCTCCGGGCTGCCCTGGTACGCGATCCTGTGCCTGCCGATCCTGTTCGCGGCCGGTATGTCGCTCCTGGACACGATCGACGGCTCGTTCATGAACTTCGCCTACGGCTGGGCGTTCGCCAACCCGGTCCGTAAGGTCTACTACAACCTCACCATCACCGGCCTCTCGGTGGCCGTCGCCCTCATCATCGGCACGGTCGAACTGCTCGGCCTCGTGGCCGAGAAGGCGCATCTGCACGGCACGTTCTGGGACCGGGTCTCCGGCCTCGACCTCAACACCGTCGGCTATGTCGTCGTCGGCCTGTTCTTCGTCACCTGGGCGGTCGCCCTGCTGGTCTGGCGGTTCGGGCGGATCGAGGAGAAGTGGACGACGGGCTGAACCCCGGCCCGCCCTCGCCCACTCGCCCGCCCGCCGGACGCCCGCCCACGCCCCGCGTCTTCGCGAGCCGCGCCTACGAATCGGTCTCGATCCGTGGCACCACCTGGGGCGCCGATGACGATCACGCCATCATGAGGCCATGAACCGGCCACCGCCGCGCCTCCACACCCCCGAGTGGTTCACGGCCGACGCCTCGACCCTGAACGTCGCCCTCGTCTACCCGATGCAGGGGCCCGCCGGCATCTTCGGCCCCACCTGCGGCGCCTGCGCACGGCTGGCCGCAGAGGAGGTCAACAAGGCGGGGGGAGTGCTGGGCAGGGAGCTGCGGCTGATCGAGGTCGACGGCGGGGCCGAGCCGTCGCGGGTCGCCGAGGACGTCGAGGCCCTGGTCGCCTCGGGCGCGGTCCAGGGCGTCACCGGCTGGCACATCTCCTCCGTACGCCAGGCGGTGGCCCCGCGCATCGCGCACCGGGTGCCGTATGTGTACACGGCGCTGTACGAGGGCGGGGAGCGCACCGAGGGCGTCTTCATGACGAGCGAGACCCCGTCCCGGCAACTGCTGCCCGCCATGCGGCTGCTCGCCGAGGCCCGGGGCACGCGCCGCTGGTTCGTCGTCGGAAACAACTATGTGTGGCCCCGCCGCACCGCGCGGGCGGCCCGGGGTTACGCCCGCGCGTGCCGGGGCCGGGTCTGCGGGGAGGCGTATCTGCCGCTGGGCACCGAGGACTTCGAGGACGTCCTGCGGCGCATCGAGCGGGCCGACGCCGACGGGGTCCTGATGCTCCTGGTCGGCAGTGACGCCGTCCGCTTCAACCGGGCCTTCGCCGCCTTCGGACTCGACCGGCGGTGTCTGCGGCTGAGCACGCTGATGGACGAGAACATGCTGATGGGCAGCGGCCCCGACGCCACCCTCGACCTGTACAGCACGGCCGGGTTCTTCGCCTCCCTCGCCGACCAGAACACCCTGGACTTCCACGGCCAGTACGCCGGCCGCTTCGGTATTGAGGCGCCGACGCCGGGCAGCCTCGGCGAGTCCTGTTACGAGGGTGTCCTGCTGCTCGCGGCGCTCGTCGAGCGGGCGCGCGCCCTGGACGTGACCGCGATCGGGGCGACCGCCGACACCGTCTCCTACGAGGGGCCGCGCGGCCTGCTGAGCCTGGACGGGCGGCATGTGCGCCAGCGCATCTACCTCGCGCAGGCGGACGGTTACGACTTCAACGTCCTCGCCCAGCTGCGCGCTCCGCACGACCCGCGGTGACCTTGCCCCGACCGTCGGCGGTACCGCCGCTCTCCAGGGTCCGGGCCAGCCGGTCCAGCAGCGGTTCGAGCCGTCTGCCGTCCTCGTCGGTCAGCAGCGGCTCCAACTCGGCCCAGTCGGCGCGTACTTCGCGGGACAGCGACTGCCAGCGCTCCAGGCCGCGCGGGGTGAGGTGGGCGAGGACCCGGCGCCGGTCCACGGGGTCGACGCGGCGGAAGACCAGGTTCTGGTCGACGAGTTGGTCGATCAGCTTGGTCAGGCTCGGCGCCGGCAGGAAGGCGTGCTCGGCGAGGGCCGTCATGTTGTGGCCCTGCCCGTCGGAGAGCAGGTCGAGGACCCGCCACGCCTCGACGGAACAGCCGAACTCGTCGAGCACGGAGTGCACTCGGCGCACGGAGAGGCGCTCGACACGGGTCAGCAGATGGATCAGTTCCTCGGGCCGCCTCGCCATCGCACTCCTCAACTCGCCTTCGGTCGCCCCCACGACGGTGCTGCCAGGACCTTACCTTCGATCACCCAGCTCCTGACAAACAAACCAGGAGTACATCCTTTCCCTGGGAAGTAACAAGTATTTCGTGGTCTCAGAAAAATACTTCCTCAGGAAACTGTTCTTCAATTGCCACGAAACGCGAGGGAAACAGTCTCCTCGCAGGCTGTGGTCGCACTTCAGCGACCTAGGAGGTACGGCATGTCCGGGATCGGCATCAGCAGACGCGGTCTCCTCGCGGGCGCCTCGGCGCTCGGCACGACCGCCGCCCTCAGCGCGTGCGGAGCCAAGACCGGAAGCGGCACGTCGTCGGCCGCCGGAGCACAGGCGGACACCTCCGGCGACACCGTCAAGGTGGGTCTGTTGAACTCACTGTCGGGCACCATGGCCATCAGCGAGGTCACCGTGCACAACGCGCTGCTGCTCGCGGTGAAGGAGATCAACGCCGCCGGTGGCGTCCTCGGCAAGAAGCTGAAGCCCGTCAGTCAGGACGGCGCCTCCGACTGGCCGACCTTCGCCGAGAAGGCGGAGGCCCTGATCACCGACGACAAGGTGGTCGCCACCTTCGGCTGCTGGACCTCCGCGAGCCGCAAGGCCGTCAAGCCGGTCTTCGAGCGCTACAAGTCGCTCCTGTTCTACCCCGTGCAGTACGAGGGCCTGGAGCAGTCCCCGTACATCTTCTACATCGGCGCCACCACCAACCAGCAGATCGTGCCCGCCCTCGACTACCTCAAGAAGCAGGGCCTGACGCGGCTGTACCTGGTGGGCAGCGACTATGTCTTCCCGCGCACCGCCAACAAGATCATCAAGGCGTACGCGGAGGCCCAGGGCATGAAGGTGGTCGGCGAGGACTACGCGCCGCTCGGCTCCACCGAGTTCAGCACCATCGTCAACAAGGTCAAGGACGCGGGCGCGGACGCCGTGTTCAACACCCTCAACGGTGACAGCAACGTGGCCTTCTTCAAGGAGTACAAGTCCGCCGGGCTGAGTGCCAAGAGCCTGCCGGTCCTTTCGGTGTCGATCGCCGAGGAGGAGGTCAAGAGCATCGGCACGCAGTACCTGGAGGGCCAGTTGACCGCCTGGAACTACTACGAGACCACGCCGGGCGCCGCCAACACGAAGTTCGTGGCCGCCTACCAGGCCGCCTACGGCAAGGACAAGCCGACCAGTGACCCGATGGAGGCCGCGTACATCTCCGTGTACCTCTGGAAGGAGATGGTCGAGAAGGCCGGCTCCTTCGACGTGGCCAAGGTGAAGAAGGCCTCCGCCGGCATCGAACTCGACGCCCCCGAGGGTCGGGTCATCGTCGACGGCGCGACCCAGCACGTCTACAAGACGGCCCGCATCGGCCGGATCGGCTCGGACGGGCTGATCGAGGAGGTCTGGAACTCCGGCAAGCCGATCGAGCCGGACCCGTATCTGAAGGGGTACGACTGGGCTGCCGGTCTGTCGTGAGTCCGCGGGCCCGGTGGGGCTTCTCGCGCAGTTCCCCGCGCCCCTGAAAGCAAAAAGCACGGGGCGCAGCCCCTGCTTTTTGAGGGGCGCGGGGAAC